>CALXOC010000180.1 GCA_944389915.1 uncultured Opitutales bacterium
CGCAAAGACGTATTTAAAAAGGCGAAAGGCATACCCGATCTCTTGGCCATAGTTTCGCCCGACGCTTCGCTGGCTGCAAACGAAGAGGAATCTGAGCTTTCCTCAATGAAGTTCATTGTAAACTACAAAGGGCGCCAAGTGGAAGTTAGCGGAAAAGACTGCCTTGTTTGGGCTTCGGCAAGCGGAGACGTAACCGATATGGCGGTAAAGGCGGGATCTAAAGTTGAAAACGGAGAAACGCTTATGGACGTCTACAGCCCACGCACGGGCGGCCTGTATTACTATTTGCAAATGGGCGTTCTTTTGGAAATTTTTCCCCCGCTGATATTCCTCGGCGTTGGAGCGCTTACGGATTTTGGACCCCTTATAGCAAATCCCAAGACTTTGATACTCGGCGGAGCCGCTCAATTCGGAGTTTTTGCCACATTCATAGGCGCGGTATTCTTAAACTTCACAACTCCCGAGGCGGCTTCCATAGGAATCATAGGAGGTGCCGACGGTCCTACATCGATATTCATAACCAACAAGCTTGCCCCAGACCTGCTGGCGCCAATAGCGGTTGCAGCCTACAGTTATATGGCGCTTGTCCCAATAATACAGCCGCCTATCATGCGCGCGCTGACAACCGAGGCAGAGCGAAGAATAAAAATGAAGAGCATGCGCAAGGTTGGAAAGCTTGAAAAACTTCTCTTCGCTTTGCTTGTAACCATAGCTTGCATTCTCTTGGTCCCCGACGTCTCCGCGCTTGTGGGCATGCTTATGCTCGGCAATTTTCTCAGGGAATCGGGCGTGTGCGAACGCCTAAGCAAAGCCGCCCAAAACGAACTCATAAACGTAACAACCATATTCTTGGGCACGAGTGTGGGCATAACTATGACGGGCGACAGATTTATAAGAGTGGAAACCCTGTCGATTCTCGCATTGGGAGTTGTCGCATTCAGCTTTTCCACCGCAGCTGGGGTCATAATGGCAAAATGCATGAATTTGTTCCTTAAGGACAAGATAAATCCGCTCATAGGTTCGGCGGGAGTCTCGGCAGTCCCGATGGCGGCGCGCGTTTCGCAAATCGAGGGACAAAAGGCGGATCCGTCTAACTTTCTGCTCATGCACGCAATGGGGCCGAACGTAGCCGGAGTTATAGGCACGGCGCTCGTTGCCGGATACTTTATAGCAACAATATCAGCGAAATAAGCTAAGCTCACGCAGGCAGGAGCCCACACGAACGGAGTTCGCATATACATATGCGACTCCGTTTTTTGTATCCGAAGCATTTGTCATATTAGGCGGCATGTTGTTTTATATGCAAGCAAAAGTCTTGACAGAGCTTTGCCATTTGTCAGTTTGTAATTTTATTTCTAATTTTTATCAATTAAAGGCGTATTTGTTAAATGCTTAATTTTTCCGAGCAGTGCATGGACATGGCCAAATCCATATTGGCCAAAAATATTGAAGCTATAAACGAGGACGGTTCTATAAGACCCGTTGAAAACGAAATTTCTCTCGACTATGAGCCCGGGCATGCGGCTCTCGCTCTCGGGGAATTTTTCAGGGCCACGGGAGAAACCCAGTTGTCGGGCTTCGACATAGTGGATTTGTGCGCCCGCTGCATTACCGCGCAAATAAACGACAAGGAATATACGGAAGACGGTCTGGCATACTCGTCGCTGGGGCTGCTGTCTTTCGGCCCTTCCAAAGACAGAAATGCCGTATGGGACAGACTTCTGGACGACACCCAAAAGAATCTCGACAAGCGCCTTCTTTCGCGTACGGATTACGACAACCATTTCCAGATATTCAATATAGCCAAGGCCGTAGCCAGATTCAGCATGGGGCTGAGCAAGAAGGACGAGACTGGAAAGCTGATAGACAGGTTTCTCGAGCGCATACAGCAAACATCTTCGGCAAATTACTTCGACGACAAGCCAAGCTCTTCTCTCGACGGCGTTTTTGACATTTGGGGAGTGATATCTTTCGTGTTTATCAGGCAGTCTTTGCAACTTCACGCAAACATGCACTTGCGCGACAGAAAAATCCCGAGCCTGCGAACCTTTGCCGAAAAATATCTGCGCATACTTCCGGACATCGTTCGCGCCGACGGACTCGGCTGGGCTTTTGGGAGAAATATAGGGGCGTACGGGCAGATGCACTGCATATCTATGATACTTCAGGCCATGCGCGACAACTGGATATCCGAAGATAAAATGCCAGAATACATGGACATCTTGCGCCGCCTATTCCAGTTCTTCTTCATGACATACCTCGACCAAGAGCACGGCTACCTCGTCATAAGGGACGCCGAGCGCAGCGCTTCGGAGGGTTGCTCCACGCGAATGGCGAATTTTGATGCGGCGCGCTATTTGTGCCAATGGTCGCGTTTGGCAAAGACGGTAGGGCGCCAGATGGACGCAAAGGCCCGCCCGGCGCACACATACGGAAAGTACATAACTTTCGACAATTCATCACGCAAGGAGCAGGGCTTGTTTGTGTACATGAATTCCGAAACGGGTTTGCACGCCCATTTGCCTCTCATTGCGCCGGGAGAAAAAAATACGAGTTCGTCGCTCGCATTTCCGCACATGCCCGGAGTCTTCGATTGGCCTTCCGACAAATACCTGCCGATTCTCGTTCCCGAACTGACTTTCGGGGACAAGGTTACCACGCCCTCCTATTACGGCAAACGGTGCACCACCGGCTTGGGATTGAGAAACTCCTATTTCTTCCGCTACGAGCAGCCGGAATTGATAACCGTCGACGGAGAATTGGCAAAAGGCATAGGCTCGTGCAAGGTATCGTGGTCGTTTTGCGGAAATAAAATGACTGGCGATTTTGTTTATTCGGTTTCCAGCCAAATAACTCTCGACAAGTTCCGCCTGCTTGTGGCGGTGGGCTCCCCCCACAGCGAATACCACGTTCCGATGTCCTACGCTATAGGCGAAAAAGGGCAGGGCGTGGGCATAGAGCACGACGATTTTCAGGCCAACTGGCTCGATACGGAAGTCGTGAGCGGCGATTTGTCGTACCGCTCGTATTGGGGAAATATACACTACCTTCAAATTTATGCGCGCGACAGGGCAATGGTGATGCGCCCCGGGGTGCAGTACCGCATTACATTGTCGGTAGATCCCGATATTATATTTGCCGAGTAGCTTTGCTTTTGC
>CALXOC010000181.1 GCA_944389915.1 uncultured Opitutales bacterium
GTGGGGGACGCGGACAACATCGACCGCTTCGACGTCTACCGCCTTTACGAGACCCTGGAGAGCATGTCCTTCAGCAGGCTGCCCCTGGGGGAGAAGCAGGCCCACGTGGCGAAGACCCTGGAGCGGCGGGAGAAGTTTTTGGAGATGCCCCTCGCCCAAAAATCCGGCAATGGAACTTCCCCGTTTTTGAATTTTTCCTTCATTTTTTCAAACTGCATTTCAAGCAAAGAACGTGAGGATATCACGCTGCTCTGCCTTGAAACCCAAGCGCCGAGCCTGCTCCCAAACGGCCTTGACAAGAAGTAGCGCAAAGACTCCGCCGCCGAGACTTTCTCGGCAATTCCTTCTATTCGCAGCTGACGCTCCAAGTCAAGCCACGCAAAAACAGCGCAAACCTTGTTGTTTTCCGATATTTCGCGCGCCTTGCGGCTTGTGTAGTTCGTGTAAAACACAAATCCTTTTTCGTCCCACGATTTTAGCAGGACAACTCGCGACGAGGGCGCCCCCTCCGCAGATACTGTGGATACCACCATCGCGTTGGGTTCGGTGACATTGCACTCGCATGCGTGGTTAAACCACTTTTCAAATTGTTTGAATGGATTGTCGTCAAGGTCGGCGCGTGAAAGGCCGCCTTTTAGATATTCATTTCTAAATTCAAATATGTCCATTATATCAGGTCTTTTATTGTTTTTTTGCTTATCTCGAGCCCCGCATATTCGTCTATCGATTTAAGCGCCTCGGCAACCGCCGGTTCGCTATGGGATAGAATTGACGGTTTGTCGCACTGGTTGTATCCCCATTCTTCGAAAAAGCGCGATAGCGTGACAGATTCCGGGGGGACTGAAGGTTTATAGCCGGCGGATTCCTGCGTATCTGCCGTCAAAACTTTGCATACAAATCCCTTGTCAGATAAAATATCCAACGATGCGGCGACAGCTGCCGACGGGAGCTTAAGCTTAGATGAAAGAGTCTCCTGTGTCGGGAGCCCATCGCGAAGGCAGAATTCGCGGGATATTTCTGCGAAAGCCGCAAGCCCGCACAATGCGCGCATACGCGGCCCCATTGCGTTCCAAGCATCGTCGTCAGACAGAAAATCCATGTATTGCACAGCGTAGGTAATTTGGCTTCCCGACAATATTACGAGCCAGAATATGTATAGGCTAAACATCGCCACAGCCACTATTGCGAGATACCCGTAAAGGTTTTGCTGCTTAACAATGTATCCGATATATATAAAAGACAGTTTGTTGTTTAGCATCAGCATCAGCATTATGATAAATCCTCCCACGAGCGCCGCCTTCCATTTTACGCGCGCGCACGGAAAGAATTTATAGAACGAAGCCAGAACGACTGTCATGACCGCCATGCCTATCAAATACGTTATCCAAGAGGCGTAATCCGATATTATCGGAATTCCGCCCACAAATGACGACAGCTGTGAGGTCGCCAAAAATGTCATTCCAAAAATTGTGCCGACAGAACCGAAGAAAATCATTGAGAAGTAGAAGACAATTCGGTCCACCCATTTTCGCCCTTTGCGCGCGCCCCAAATCAAATTAATGGAGCTTTCCATATTTTTGCATAAGAGCAGGCATGTGACGAGCATCGTAGCAACCCCGATTGCGCCGCCAGAAACGCTTCCCTTTGAGATATTGTTTATAAACTTAAAAACAACGGGATTGATTTTTGAGACGCTTCCAGAATCGGTATTGGCAGGTGGCATCATCTCCGCGACCGCCGGCATCACAAAAGTTGCTGCGTCGAGAATTTTCCCGTAGATAAATTTTTCTCCTTTATCCCTAAAAAATATGCCTGAAAATAGAATTGTTATCGCGAGAATCGGACCTATTGCAAGCAGCGTAGCGTACGATAGCGACGACGCCTGCACGAAGACGCGGTTTTTGAGAATACCGTTTATCGTTGTGACAATTATTCTCAATAGAACAATTCCGAAACCTGCCAATCCTTTTTTTTCTGAGTAAGAGGGATCCCAAATACTTGTGGTCAGAAAATTTTTTAGAGTATAAAATAGCGAATTTTTCTTAGGTGAATCCATATTTTTTAAGTTAATATATCTTATAGAATAATGCGCACGATAGCAAAGCCGCAACACCTATAATTGAGGAAATGATGGGGCCCTTGCGAAGGGTGCACGCCCCAAGCAGCGTTGAAGCCGCGCAAAAAGCCCATGACTGCTGGTCAATTTCCGGAAGCGAGTACGCTATATATGCGGCCCCTCCGGCACAAGCCCACGCCTTAAACCTAAGTATTCCCCATTGAGGCATTCCAAAAATAAAAAAAATAAGCAAAAAAGCATCAATTGCAACAGACTTCCCTAAAGCTGTTTCCGAAAATCTTCGTATTAGCTGAAAAGAATCGGTTCCTATAAAAAGGCAAACTCCGCATGCGAGCACCAAGACAACCGACGCATAAGAAATAAAATAAGCCGCTTTATCCCTCGCACGCAACTTTTTTATAAGCGCCTCATTTTCCGGCGTCCCGCCCGTTGGGGAATCGTCTATTTT
>CALXOC010000182.1 GCA_944389915.1 uncultured Opitutales bacterium
GTCCTTCACTTGATGGAGGGTTCCGGAGGCTTCCCCTATCAAGCCTATGTTCGTCTTTTCGCCGTAGCCAAAAAGTTTTGAATACTCGTAGAGCTTTTTCTCACCGAGCAATATGCCAAGATGCGCCGCCCCCTTGTTGCTGCTCTTTTTTGTGATGTCGCGAACCGACAATGTCGACATGGGGTGCGCTTCCTTTGGCAGGCGAAGTATCCTGCCCTTGTAGCTGACTGTCGCGGCTCCGCAGTCGAATTCGTCATCGGGGCCGACTATAGATTCGTTTAGGGCGGCCGATATTGTCACGACCTTAAAAGTGGACCCCGGCTCGTATTGGTCGGATATGGCGTGGTTGCGCAGGGCGTCTTGGCCGTATTTGTTGTAGTCGTTAGGATCAAAGCTCGGGTAGCTGGCCATTCCCAGAATATAGCCGGTTGATGGTTCGCTTATAATTATGGCGGCGTTTTTCGGATTGTATTTTTCTACTATGTTCCGTATCTCGCGTTGAGCCATTTCCTGCATAATTAAATCTATGCTGAGCTCGACATTCATTCCGTCGGCGGGAGGGCAGTCACGGGTTCTGAATTGCGCAACCTCTTTCCTGTTGGCGGAGCGTTCGGTTTCTATCCAGCCGTCCTGCCCGCGCAAATAATAGTCGAATTGGCGTTCGGCCCCCATTACGGGATTGAACTCCTTGTTTACAAATCCAACCACGTGGGCCATCAGCGCCCCCGACGGATATGTGCGTATATATTTTCTATTGCCGTATACGCCCTTGATTTTCAAGGCGCTGATTTTTTCGTACAGGCTGCTGTCGTTTATTTCCGCAAGCTTAACCCACCTTCCATTGCCGGTGCATTTCGCGTAGAGTTCCTCGTATGGCATTTCGAGCAGCAGGGCAAGGCTGCGGAGTTTTAATTCGGTTGAATCGCCCGGTTTTAGGTTCAGCTTTGCTCCGCTTTCAAGCTCGGCGGGATTTACGTTGTTTTCCGCGCAAATGCTCCTTTTGAAAAACAGCGGATCCACACCCAGTGTTATTACGGGCAGGGAGGTGGCAAGCAGGTTTCCGCGGCTGTCTGTGATGTCACCCCTTCTGGCTTCGAGCCTGTCGAAGCGTTTGCGGGCTTTGTCGGTAGCCTCTATGCTTGTGCTGCTGTTGACTACATGAAGGTAGTATAGCCTTGCAAACACCGCGCAGAACGCCAGCGATACAAGCCCGGCCACGAACGCTATTCTGCCGGTTTTTATAAAAATGGAATATTTTGGGGTCTTGCGCCTTTTCATGTGAACTCCTCGCCTTGCTAAACGCCTTCGCATATTCGGCTGTTATGGGTGTTTCATTGTTTTTCAGTGCCGGGTTTAAATGACAGTGTGTTTCCGGAGGTTCCCGCAAATTCAACGCGGCCTCCGTCGAAATTTTCATAGGCCCAGACCACGCTTCCGTTTGCCTTTGGAAGCGACATTTTAGCTCCTACGCGCTTGCTCAGCCACATGGGGTTTTCCAGCTCCGCTATTTTTACCGACAGCTCTTCATTCTCGCGCCTTAACTGCTTTATCCTGACTTCGCAGGCGGCTATGTGCCGGGATATTTTTGCCTTTTCATGCCGCTGCGCGGATATGGCAAAGGCTCCGGCAAATGTCGATCCGATTGTCGATGCAAGGACCGTTGCAAGCACTAATGCCCTCATTTTTGCT
This sequence comes from uncultured Opitutales bacterium, assembly GCA_944389915.1. GTDB lineage: Bacteria > Verrucomicrobiota > Verrucomicrobiia > Opitutales > Intestinicryptomonadaceae > Merdousia. Next base: position 1,690 of record CALXOC010000182.1, read on the forward strand.
CCGCCGTTCATAAGCTCTCCTTTTTTATTGCGCGCAGTTTTGCGCTCCTGCTGCGCGGATTCATTTTGCATTCGCCTTCGCTGGGTCTCAAGGGCTTTCGGGTTATAAGTTCCGCGCGTTTTACGCGGTCTTGAGCGTAACTTCTGTCAAATCTGTCTTGGGGAAGCCCCGCCATGCTCTTAAAAAATCTTTTTACAATTCTGTCTTCCAGCGAGTGAAAGCTTATTGCTGCCAAAATCCCGCCGCGCTTTAGTGCGGAGAAGGCCTTTGGCAGAGCTTCCTCTATTTCTCCAAGCTCGTTGTTTACCTTTATGCGTATGGCTTGAAATGTCCGCGTAGCAGGGTGTATGCGCTCGCGCGAATGCGATACGCTGCCGGCTATGCCCGCCAATTCGGAGGTCGTCTCTATTGGGGATTCTGCGCGGGCGCGCACTATGGCGCGGGCTATGGCCGAGGCCCTGCGCTCCTCCCCGTATGCGCGCAATACTTTAGCTATTTCGTCTTCAGGAGCGCCGTTTACAAATTCGAGGGCGCTTTCCCCCTCTTCGCGGTTCATTCGCATATCGAGCGGGCCGTCGCGCATTATGGAAAATCCCCGGGAGGAATCGTCGAGCTGGAAAGAGGATACGCCGAAGTCGAATAACACTCCGGCGTATCCGTCGGTTTGTAGTTTGTCCAGTTGTGAAAAATTGGCGTTTATAAATTCAAAGCGGTCTCCGAATTCGTCTTTTATTGACTCGGCGCGTTTTGCGGCGGCTGCGTCGCGGTCTATTGAAAATACTTTGCAATCGGCGCTTTCGAGTATGGCCCTTGTGTGTCCGCCTCCGCCGAAAGTGCAGTCGAGATAGCATTCCCCGTCCCTTGGCGCCAAAATTTTCACAGCCTCGGAGAGCATCACGGGCATATGCCCTTGCTGCGGGGTTTCTATCTCTCTGTCGTCATCGCGCGTTGCCATTTGGCTTTGTTTTTGCCTTTAAAAATCGCTTGAATGCCCTTGCTGAGGGCGCTCTGTTTAAGCCTGTTGTCAAAATTTCCATGCCCTATTTAAAGTCCGAGTTCCTCCATCAGAGCCACATAATCTTCCGGTTTTGACCCCTTCAACCATGTCTTGCGGGTCTTGGGATCCCAAATCTCAAAAGTCGCTCCCATGCCGACCATCTCAACTTCTTTTGAGATTCCGGCCCGCGCAAGTAGGGGCTCGTCGAGCATTATCCGCCCCTGTTTGTCGCATCCAAATGTGCACGAGCCTCCCATAAACATCTGCACTGCCATGCGCTTTTGCGGGTTGGCCATGCTTATTTTTGCTATCTTTTGCCTCAATTCCTCGCGCATTTGCGGCGGATACACCGCTATGGAACCGTAGGTTGTGGGTATGGCTAAATATGAATTGTCTGAATCGTCTCCCTGAAAACGCCATTTTGCGGGCAGAGTTACACGCCGCTTCTCGTCTATCGTTTTCGAGAATGTCCCGGCGTAGTAACTTCCGTATGTGCCTTCCTCTGCCATTTTCCCTTTTCTTTTATATCATCACCATTTTTCACCATTTTTACCCATTATCACCCACTGTCAACACTTTTTTGGAATTTTGGAAAAATTTATGCCTTTTTTATTTTATTAGTTGTAAGTTTGTTATGGGATATGGGCGTCAGCCGGCGCATGCGGTTTTTCAATTTGCGCGGGGAAAGGTAGTTTTTTTGCAATCCGCATTGCATAGTGATGCAAATCTATCTTTACAAGCATGGCTAAAAAGTGTTTTTATGCGGACTGAATGGACATAAAAAAACTATTTTTGGACAATCCCTGGAAAAGTCGGGCATATTTGGAGCGCAACGGAATCAAAGTGGGCTACGCGAAGATAAAGCTGACTCCCACGCGTTTGGCCGACGGCTCGCATCGCCATAATGGAGATGTTGCAATTTACGATACCTCCGGAGCTTGGGCCGACGCCGACTTTCATTTCGACATATCGCGCGGGTTGCCGAAATTGAGGTTGAAATGGGTTGAATCCCGCGGTGATACGACAATATGCGGAGAATCTGTCCGCTCTGCAAAACACCCGTTCGGAGGGAGGAAAATATTGAAAGGCGCCCCGGGGAGGCGCCCCACCCAGATGTGGTACGCCCGGCGCGGCATAATAACTCCGGAAATGGAGTATGTCGCCGCGCGCGAGAACCTGGCGGCTTTGAACGGAGTTTCTGGGAAATGTTCCTCAAATGCCCCAAGAAACAGCCTTTGCATGCAGCACGATGGCCGTGCCCTTGGGTGGCGGGGCGCCAAGGCGGAAATGACTCCCGAATTCGTAATGGGCGAGCTTGCGTCGGGGCGTGCAATAATTCCGGCAAACATTAACCATCTGGAGCTTGAACCCGCAATAATAGGGCGCAATTTCCTCACGAAGATAAATACGAATATAGGCAACAGCTCAATGGCATCGTCTATAGACGAGGAATTGGAAAAAATGCTTTGGGCCGTAAAGTGGGGATCCGACACCCTCATGGATTTGTCGACAGGCAGCGATATTTCAGAGACGCGCGAATGGATATTGAGAAATTGCCCCGTGCCGGTCGGGACTGTGCCGCTGTATCAGGCGCTTGAAAAGGTCGGCGGCGTGGCGGAGGATTTGAGTTGGGAGATTTATAGGGACGTGCTTATAGAGCAGGCGCAGCAGGGGGTGGACTACTTTACCATACACGCCGGGGTGCTTCGCAAATTTATTCCCGCTGCCGCGCGCAGAATGGCGGGAATAGCCTCTCGCGGAGGCTCTATTATGGCAAAGTGGTGCATGGCCCACAATAGGGAGAATTTTCTATACGAGCATTGGGACGATATTTGCGACATCTGTTCGGCTTACGACGTCGCTTTTTCCATAGGCGACGGCTTGCGTCCCGGTGCTATAGCAGATGCTAATGATTCTGCCCAATTTGGCGAACTCGAGGTGCAGGGGCAGTTGTGCAGGCGCGCGTGGGATTTTGACGTTCAGGTAATGTGCGAGGGCCCCGGGCATGTTCCGATGCACATGGTAAGTGAAAACATGCGCCGCCAGTTTGAATGGTGCAGCGAGGCTCCGTTTTATACGCTGGGGCCCCTTGTTACGGACATAGCCGCGGGTTACGACCACATAACTGCTGCCATAGGAGGGGCAATAATAGCATGGGGAGGCACTTCAATGCTTTGTTATGTTACCCCGAAGGAGCATTTGGGCCTGCCCGAGCGCGACGACGTTCGCGAGGGCGTAGTCACTTTTAAACTTGCCGCACATGCGGCGGATTTGGCAAAGGGGGTAGAGGGCGCCCAGTATAGGGACAACGCCATGAGTTTGGCGCGCGCCGAATTTAGATGGCGCGACCAGATAAATTTGTCGCTCGATCCTGAGCGCGCTGAGGCATTCCGCATGAAGAACGATGCCGAATTTACCCGTGACAACGCATCAATGCACCACTGCACTATGTGCGGCCCAAAGTTTTGCTCGATGAGGGCGTCTATGGAAATAAAAGAGGCTTTTGGCGGCGAGAATTTGGGCGGCTGCTCGGCTATGGAGGAACTTAATGATGAATAATTCGGCGAGGGACAAGGCCCGAAAGCTCTTTCTTGAGGGATACAACTGCGCACAGTCGGTATTTGCGGCGTGTGCCGAAGAATTGGGAATTGGCAAAGAAACCGCTCTGCGGCTCTCGGCGCCCATGGGCGCCGGGGTCGGAAGAATGCGCGAAGTTTGCGGGGCGTTTTCGGCGTGCGCCATGCTTGCGGGCTTGAAATTTGCCGACACCTCTCCTTCTCCGGAATCGAAGAAGCGCATATACGAAATAACGCAGACTTTGGCGGAAGAATTCAAGAGGCGCAACGGATCCATAATATGCCGTGAGCTTTTAAAGCTAAACGCTGAATTGGGAAATGATCCCACCCCGGATTTGCGGGACGCAAAGTATTACGCATCGCGCCCGTGCCTTAAAATTGTAGAGCTTGCCGCGGAAATAGCGGAGTTTGAAATTTTGGCTGAAGGCGGGGCGGCTTCAAAAAAATCTTGACCGAAACGGCTCGGCATCTACATTTAAAGGGCATTATGGCAGACAAAGCAGAAAAAAACGAATTCAATGTTGCGGGAAAATATTATGTTGACTCGCAGTGCATAGGTTGCGCTCTTTGCGCCTCTACGGCCGAAGACTTCTTTGCTATCAGCGATACCGGTTGCGCTTACGTGAAGGCCCAACCTTCAGACGACGCCGGCGTTGCTCTTTGCAATGAAGCTCTCGAATCCTGCCCCGTGCAGGCCATAGGAGACGACGGCGAATAATATATTTCTCATATAATTTTTGCAGGGGGCGCCCAATAGGGCGCCCTTTATTTGTGCCGCATTTTAAGCAAGGGCCTTATTTTTGCGTTGTGCGCTGCCTTCTATTTTTTATGCTTTTGCGGCAAATATTTTGCGCCCTTTATTTTTTGCGATAAAAAGCTTGAATTGGATCGGGGCTATGTCAGTATTTTACACCTGCGTCAGAAAATCTTTCGGAAGTCCGGTTCCAACTGGGCTTTTTGGTTGGTTTTCCGCGAAACTCGAAATAGAGTTCAGACGGCGCGTTCGGCGGGGTGCTGGGTGCGCGGGCCTTTTGTAGAAGGCTCCAAAAATCGCGAAATGGAAAGAAACAGATATGTCAAAACACAAAATAGCCGACAAACAGGCAATAATAAAAGAATACGCTCTCGACGATAAGGACACGGGTTCTTGCGAAGTGCAGATAGCTCTGCTTAGCGCCCGCATTTCCCACTTGACGGAGCATTTGTCAACAAACAAGAAGGACTTTCATTCGCGCAGGGGCCTTCTTGCAATGACGAGCCGCAGGCGCAAGCTGCTTGATTATTTAAAGCGCAATTCTTTGGAAAGATACAATTCCATAATACAGCGCTTGGGCTTGCGCAGATAAAGCGGGGCATAAGGCGGCATTTTTTAAGGCGCGGGCGTTTTTGCTCGCGCCTTTTGCTTTTTGGGGAAATTGGCTTATGGCTTACAAATTAGTTTCAAGATGCTGGAATGTATGCTTTTAAGTATTCCAGCGATGCGTATTGCAGATATTGGAGAATAGGATATTTTATATAAAATTGCGGCGGTTATATAAAAATTCAAATGGAAATTATTAAAGGCAAAAAATGGCAGTTAAAGGCGCAAAATAGTTGAATATAATTTGCAAAAAAAATCTTGACATTCATAAACTTGGAATATTATTGACTACGTCTTGCATCCATGGGTTAATCTTTCGGACATTAAAAACAACAACCGAAAGTTTTTCCTATGAAGAAAGTAGCTTTTAACTTACTAATTTGTTTGTCTTTAATAAATATATACGCCTCGGACGTAACCGTAAGCGATTCCGGCGGCAACTGGTCTTCCGCTTCCGCGTGGTCCGGTTCGGTTTTGCCTTCTGCAAGCGACACCGTGATTTTTTCCTCAACGAGCGGCGCTCTCAATGTGGATTCTAATTACTCCGTTTTTGCCATAAAATTTGCCTCTTCCACCAATAATATTACAATAGGAGATGCAACCTTATCATTGTCTGCGAATGCAGAGGCGAATCCGCCATTGATAGCATCGGACACGTCGGCATGGCAGACAAGCATATTGAATATAAGCGGGACAAGCGAAAATTCCAAATTGGCATTTACATCTACTTCTCAAACAGTTATTCAACGCGGCATATATAATTTGAATGTTGCAACATCTATTGCTGCAGTATATTTGTTATATGGTGAAATAAACATAAAGTATAAGGACTCGGATTTTAGCGACGACAACTACTCTTTTTATTCAGGAGGTGCCTATTCAGGAGGTGAGTATTCGACATTTAATGTTGCAGCGGGAGCGTCCGCCTACTTCAATGGCGCATTTTCAAATTGGGGTAAGGGTGCGGTAGTTACGGTTGAAGAAGGAGGATATTTAGAGGTAAAAGGCGGCGGATTGCGCGCAAAAAATACTTCTATGAGCGATTTGTACCGAGATGACGGCAATACTGTAAATGTGGCGGGAACGCTTATTGTACAAGGCGTAACAGATTCAGCGTCATGGCAGACGCCCGCTGAAGGCGATAATATTTCTATGTATGCAGCGAACCTCAATGTGGCTTCAAGCGGCGTATTGGAATTAAACGGAGCTGCTGACGCGTACATATCAAACTCCATGACAAACTACGGAAAAATAACCGTAAAACAGAACTTATATTTGTCGGATAAGTCTAAAATAACGCTCGGCAAGGGGAGCGACATACGCACCAACGGAGCTTCAAGCCAGAGCGAAACGTATTTGTATGTTGCAATGAATGAATCATTGTCCGCTACGCGTCCTGTAATATTTACTAATCAGAATGGGATCGCAAGTGTATCACTGATATTGGAGTCTGACCAGGCATTGGGGGGCTTTAAGTTTGCCGGCGGTTCCTCAATGGATTTGACGCTAAACGGGAACCAGTTAAGTTTGGAATCCATAGAGATGCTGACGGCCGGCTCATTGTTAATAACGATAAATGACTTTGACAACGGATTATTCCGCATAAAGGATAAAGACACGC
>CALXOC010000183.1 GCA_944389915.1 uncultured Opitutales bacterium
ATGATCTTTTCTTGGTTTAATGCGTGTTCCCTGCTTTTGGCGGCAGCTTTAGACAATTTGTCGATATCGGAGCTTAGTTCCTCGCGCCTCTCGCGCTCGTTGTCGAGCGACATCTTTAAGAGGTCTATCATTTGCGAATCGGCGTAGTTTTGCTCCTGGGATGCCGCAATTTTGCGTTTTGCGTCTGCGGCATCGTCCTTGGGCTTGTCGAAATTTGCAAGGCTAAGCAAACTTAAGAGGAGGAAATCGCATATCACTATCAGTATTGATTTGCTCATAATGTCTTCTCGGCGAAATTTGCGGGGATTTTTTCAGAGAATATTGCAAAGCGCAAGATTTTTCGGGAGAGTAAAATCGCTGTTTTCATGCTTGAAGATTTTTTGCGCTGTGTAATGATGCTTGAAAACTGGAGTTTTAATGGCAAAGAAAAAGATAGAGGATTTAGGCCCCAAGAAAAAGACCATCTATACTAAGGAGCTGACCCAAGAGCAGGCGAAAAAACTCGATTCATGGCTCGATAGGCATCTGTTCGCGCCATTTAATGTAGATTACGCGGCTTTTGCTTATAAGGGCAGAGACGTAAATGTTGTTTTTTACAAATCCGGCAAGCTTGTGATACAGGGCAAGGGAACGGAGGAATTTGTACAGTTTGTATTGGAGTCGGAAAGAACCGGAACTCCGGAATTGGGTTATGAGCGCATAGGGCATCCGGAATGGTTTGAGGCGCATGCGGGCGTGGACGAGAGCGGAAAGGGAGATTTATTCGGGCCGCTCGTCTCGGCTTGCGTGGTGGCCGACGGCAATGCCGTCCAAAAGTGGCTTGACGACGACCTTAAGGAATCGAAAAGGGTTTCAAGCGATGTTGCGGCTCTGTCCATGGCTAAAAAGATTAAGAACACTCCCGGAGTTGTGGTTAAAGTCTCTTATGCCAGCATGGAGAAATACAACGCATTGTACATAAAGTTCGGCAGAAACTTGAATAGAATGCTGGCATGGATGCACGCCAGCGCAATAACTTCGGCTCTCAACGAGCGCCACGTCCCTTGGGGAATGTTGGACCAATTTACAAAGCAGCCGCTTGTCCAGAAACAGTTAAAAATACCGGGTTTTGAATTGAAAATGCGCACGAAAGCAGAGTCTGATCCGGTTGTGGCGGCGGCTTCCATTATTGCGCGTGCTACTTATATTTACGCGATGCAAAAGCTCTCTTCGGAGTGCGGCATACAGCTGCTCAAGGGGTCTGGTGCAAAAGTCAGGGAGCAGGCCGTGGAGATAGCAAAACGCTTCGGGGCGGATTCGCTAAAAAAATACGCGAAACTGCATTTTAAAACGGCCGCGGAAGCCATAGCGCAGGCGGGAGAATAATTTTTTATGGCGGCAAGGAGCGATTTGAAATCCCTGGTGGGTTTTGACGCGGAGTATCTTGTCGGGCGCACTTGGCTCGTGGGAGTCGACGAGGCGGGGCGGGGGGCTTTAGCCGGTCCGGTTTGCGCCGCGGCTTTTGCGGCGAGTTCCGGATTCTATTCAAATCCCGCATGCCTAAAGCGCGTTGAATTCATAAACGACTCAAAAAAATTGACGCCGTCCCAAAGAGATACCCTCTACGATTCTCTTTGCGGATTGAGAGCTGGCGGATTTGTCGACTTTGAGGCGGCTTTTTCAAGCGTCGAGGAAATAGAGAAATTCAACATACTTGGAGCCACGAAAATTGCGATGGCCCGCGCGCTGAATCTCTTGGACGGGCGCCTGGAGCTCAGGCTTAAAAGTTCCGGAGCCGCGGCTACCTTGTTTGGCGAAAATCCTGCGGATTTGTCGAGGGCCCAACTGCTTATAGACGGAAATTCCCTAAAGAAATTTCCATATATGCATTTGGGCGTCGTAAAGGGGGACGCTTCAAGTTTTGCCATAGCCGCGGCATCTATAATAGCCAAGGTGTCGCGCGACCGATTCATGGACTCTATGGCGTTGAAATATCCGGAATACGGCTTTGAGCGCCATAAAGGCTATGGGACCGCTTTGCATCTTCAATCTTTGTTGGTCCACGGGGCTTCGCCTGCGCATAGACCGAGTTTCCTAAAGAAATTGCGAGGGGAAACTCTGGGCGCGGCACAAGCCGAGCTATTTTGATATTATGCTTGTAAAAGGCACAAAATAGTTCCTAATTTCCCCGCAAAATTATGAATATAAGGAAGGCAGTTTTAGCGTTGGAGGACGGAAGCGTCTATAAAGGGCGCGCATTTGGAGCCTCAAAAACAATTGCGGGCGAAGCGGTTTTCAACACTTCAATGACGGGCTATCAGGAGGTTCTGACCGACCCGTCTTACTTTGGGCAAATTGTTACAATGACAGCCGTTGAAATAGGGAATTACGGGGTCAATAAATCCGACGAGGAGTCAGACGGCGTAAAAGTGTTCGGATTTGTAGTGCGCGAACTAAGCCCTGTTGCCAGCAGCTGGCGCAGCGAAATGTCTTTGGCAGATTATCTTGAAAAAAGCGGAGTTCCCGGAATAAGCGGTGTCGATACGCGCGCAATTACAAAAAAAATACGTAGCGCCGGCGCAATGAAAGCATGCCTTTCAACCGAGGGTATCTCGGAAGAAGAGGCGGTGGAGCGCGCAAGAAATTGGGAAGGAATAGTGGGGGCGGATTACGCAAAAGAGGTTACATGCAAGGCGCCATACAAGTTCGACATGGCCTCCGGCGAGCTTGCGCCATTTACTGTGCCGGGAACAAGCCTATACAATTCAAAACGGCGCCTTCCGCTTTTCAAATGTGCGGCTATAGATTTCGGAGCGAAGAAATCCATATTTAAAAGGCTCAGTTTTCACGGCTTTGACGTTACGGTATTTCCGGCCGACGCTACAGCTGAGCAAATTCAGGAAATTTCTCCTCAGTGCTTATTTTTATCAAACGGTCCTGGCGATCCCGCAGCAGTAACCTATGCGCATAAAACCGTTTCAAAGTTAATGAAGAACATGCCTACTTTCGGAATTTGCCTTGGGCACCAGATAATAACGCACGCCATGGGTGCCCGGACTTTTAAATTGAAATTCGGGCACAGGGGAGGGAACCAGCCCGTAAAAAATATAGAGACCGGGCGCGTATCTATAACCGCTCAAAACCACGGTTTTGCCTCCGACGCCGCATCTGTTGAAAATGCCGGCGGCATTATTACGGAAATTAATTTAAACGACGGAACTGTCGAAGGATTGCGCCATAAGGACTATCCGCTTTTCTCAGTTCAGTACCATCCCGAGGCCTCTCCTGGACCTAATGACGCCGATGCGCTTTTTTCGGATTTTTACGACTTCGTAAAAAAGATAAAAACTTGTTAGCCCCTTTAAGGAGACTCGGCGGCATTTTGTCAAAGCGGTCTTGGTGCTTTTAGCCGAACTATGGGGGAGCGTGACCGGCCAAATTTTATGCGCGCTATTCGGCTATTACAGGTTTGCCGTCTTTAAATTCTACTTTTACTTTGGAAATAAACCAGTTTTTGCCGTTGTTGTCATTCCCTTGATAGAAGAGCCATAGATTGCCGTCGGGCGCCGAGAATATATGCGGATGTCCAGATTCACTGCTGTTCCATTCTCCGCTTTTACCGTTTGCTAAAAATGGTTTGTCCGACAATCTCTTGAAGTGTATGCCGTCGTTGCTTACTGCTACACCTATTTGCTGGGGATTGTTGTTGTATCCTCCAGCATAAAACATATAGACTTTCCCGTCGCGCACAATGGCCGATGCCGCTTCTATGCATTTTGTCTCCCATGGAAGCTCCGGTTTCAATATGGGAGCGTCCTTTGATATATGTTTCCATGTGCCGCGCGCAAAGGTTGAATTTTCTCCGGTAGATGCAACTCCCTGCATCTGTATTTTGCCATTTCTATCGCGCGTGGCGTAATATAGGAGATATTTATCTCCAAATTTGACAACTTCCGCATCTATTGCCCTTCCGTTATTCCAATTGCCGTCAGGTGAAAAAACTGGATTAGAAGGATCTCTTGTGAAATTTATTCCATCCTTTGAGCATGCGTGGCAAATTGCGTCTTTGGGGAAATTCCCATATGTTTGGTAAAATAAATGTACAATTCCGTCTCTTATAATGGCTCCGGGAGCACAAAGGCCCTTTGCTTCGCACGGAGATTCAGGGATAAGTTCTCCAATCTTATTCCAGTGTTTTAAATCCCGGCTCTCGGCTATTCCTATACCCCATCCCCTAATCGATTTTGCTTTTTCAGGGTTTGCGTATGGTGGAATAGAAAAGTACATTAGGTAACGATCATTAAAATATACTACATGGGGATCTTTTGAATATGGGAATCCCGTGCGGGAGGAATCAGCATAAATCATAGCTCCGCTTGCAGCCTTGCGCTGAGCGGCTGGATAATTATGGAGATCCAATTTAAAATTTGATGCAGTATCGGCGTTGTTGGAACAGGAGCTCGCTAGCAAAGCTACTGCAAGGCAATAAAACAGTATTATTCCTTTCAAATGCAGCACTTTATTTAAAATTTTTATTTTTTATGTAGTTTATCAAAACAATGCAAGTTAACAACTCGTATAATATAACGTGGAAAAAGTTTCTTTTCGTGTCAATTAAATTTCTCTTGCATATAGTGAACCCAGAAATCGAACTTACAAAATTTTTTGATTATCGAAGGCGCAGGTTAAAAAATCTATGAAGCAATAGGCAATCGATTTTTACGTTCTACGTCAAAGATTGTGGAATGGGAGAAAAAAAAGAGGGCAAAGAGAATAAAAAATGTTCTACAATGCCCGATGTGTTAATCAAGGGTTATAAGATTCTCAGGACAGTAAGTGTTGGTCAAGA
>CALXOC010000184.1 GCA_944389915.1 uncultured Opitutales bacterium
AGCACTTGTAAGATTTTCGGCCGCGCAATTAATTGCCAAGGCCAAGGGCAAATAATAAAAACAAAGCGCCATTCCGCCCGCCAATCTTTGCTTGACTAAAGTGCAATTGAATGTTTCCATCAAAGCGATTTACCGGATATATCGCATGATGAAGAAGACAATAGTTTTATTGGGACTTGTTTGCGCTTGTTTTGCTCAAGCGTTGGAGCATACCGCATGTAATCCGCAGGCGAAGAACGCCGAACAGCGCAAAATTAAATGGAGTTCGGCAAAGTGGTTTTCAAACGGAAATTATGTAAGCACATCAAAACCGCTGCCCACAAAGCCGGGCCCCGGAGACAATGCAAGTGTGATTTGGGGCGGATACACTCTCGAGTTGGATCAGGATGTCAATGTTGCAAACCTTGGAGTGGGAGCGGATTCCGATCTCTTTGCAAAGAAGCGGAATATCAAGGTAAAAAGGAATCTATCTATAGCAATGTCGCACAATTCCAAGCGCGGAACAAATGTCAAGTTTGACGGTTGCAACATAGAACTTGGGCGCGGAATAAGTTTCAGCTTCTATGACAGGGCGCAATCGGCTGGATATACCAACGTAGAATTTAAAGACACAAATCTGGATGCCAAGGGAGACTTTGTATGTTTAGTTCCCGCCAATGACCGTTTTAAGAATAAAGAGCCCATGGGAATAACCATGCGCATAGACGGCAAAAACATGCTGGATTTCGGCGGCGGGGTAGTTATGGACGAAATATTCAAGCTGCATCCGCGCGAATGGTTTTTCAAATGGCGCTTTGAGGAAAACAACGGCCAAATAGGAACCGTGCGCTTTTCAAAACTTGCAAAACTTGATTCTTCCATTTTAGAAGTAAAGCTTTCTGACAAACTCAAGCCCGGCAAATATACTTTAATGGAGTTTAACGACAAGAAATCCTTTTTTAAGCCTTCAAAAGTATTGCTGAACGGGAAGCCGTACAATATGGGCGAAACCGTGTCTGTTGGCGGAAAATCCGTTGTTTTGCGCATGGGAGCCTCTCCATTGGGAAGAGATACGAGGACTGAAAACGACCTTATTTTAGAAGTTCTTAAGTAGGCTTGACTTTGTCCTAATAATATGCAGTATTGCCGATACCTTATCGGGATTGCGGCAAGTTTCATTTGCGCGCATGTAAGTATTGTATATTAATTGCTTAAAAAAACCCCTTACACTTATAATGAAAACAACGCTCTGTACTGCATTATTGCTATTTGTCGCATTAACTTCATCGGCTCTAAACTATCTTCCAGGACAAAGGTCTTCTGAACCTAAAGAAGGAAAATGGTCCAACTGCATCTGGGGCAATCATATAAATTACGATACTGCAAACCTTCCGCAAAAACCCGGTCCAAACGATACCGTTGCAACGCGCGGGGGCTGGGTGTTTGAAATAGACCAGGACGTGTCTGTTGCCTCGTTTCACATGGTTTCGTCAAAGGAAGTTTTTGCAAAAAAGCGTACCATAAGAACTAAAAGATCAATAGGCGGACAAATTCCGGGAAGCAATTTCGATTCCCTTATGAATTTAGAAAACTGCACCCTTGAAAACGGAGGCATCTTTAATATAGACTATTGGACAGAGTCCAGAAACGCCGGAAGAATTGAATTCCGTTTTGTGGACACAAAATTGTCAAATCGCGGCGACTTGTCGTGCATAGTGCCGGTAAACCCTGCGGTAGTTTCTCCGCAAGAACCCTGCGGCGTAACTATTTCGCTTGTCGGAGATTCCAAACTCTCCTTCAGTGGAGCCACCATAGATGCCCTGTTTGAAGAAGCGGGGCCGTGGTATTTTAAATGGAATTTTGAAGAAAAAGACGGGAAACTTCCATACGTTATCTTCGCAAAAAGAGCACAATTTAATAAATGCGAGCTAAGCCTGAAAATAGACGGCAAATTTTCAAAGGGCAAATATACTCTGGCCGAATTTTCGGACCGCAAAAGCGGCTTCAAAGACGCTAAATTTTATGTGAACGGGGAAACCTACAACCTTGGCGACACCTTCATAGTAGACGGCAAAAAGGCAAAAATAACACTCTCTCCGTCTCCCACCGGAAGGGATTCTAAAACTGCAAACGACCTTGTTTTGGAAATACTCAAATAGATTGGCCGGCTTCTATAAAACGCCCCGTCTTGCCTATTTGGCAAAAGATTTTGTCAACTAAGCGCCTTCATGCGCCAAGTTCGCTTTATAAAACATAAAAAGATGCGCGCAAATGTTTTGCGCGCATCTTTCGTAAAAATTTCCCTGTTTACTTTTCGTCAACATAACGCGCAAGCTTCTCTATCGTCCAGCGCGTGATATGGTTGTTTATATTGGTCTCCACGGTGTCCCCTACTTTATGGTCTATGAGAGCCTGGGCCAAAGGCGTCTGGTAGGAGAATATGTTTTGAGCTGTATCGCTATCCCAAGCGCCAAGAATGGTGCAGGTGAGAGACTCGCCCTTGTCTGTTTTAAGCGTAACAACAGACCCGATTCCAACCTTGTCGGAGGGAGTGGTGTTGAAATCGAATACGTCCGCCATTGAAATCTCGCGCTCGAGCTGAGCGCGGCGGGCGCACAAAACTTCGTCGTGCTCGCGGGCCATTTTGTACTCGGAATTTTCGCGCAAGTCGCCAAGTTCGCGGGCGGCCTCGATTGCAAGCTTGCTTGCGGGCAGCTCGTTCTTGATGATGTCCTCGAGCTCTTCGCGGCGCGCTTTGAGGCTCCATTCCGAAACAAGCAGACGTTTCGCCTTGGAGTCCCCCTTGGAAGCCACAAGGCTTTGCACGCTCGGGAAGAGCTTTATTATGCGCGCCAATATGGATTTCTTCGTCAAATCTTCAAAGCCCTGGTTTAACAATATCGTCTGCGCAAGGTCGCGGGCGGTATCGGCGGTTGAATTGGCGAGAAGCTCGGCCACCAGAGTGCGGTCTTCGCTGACGGCGTCGGCCAAGGGTATCTTGGCGGTCGAAACAACCGTCTCGCGCTGCAGGGCTTCGTCGTCTATGGCTGAAAGAATGGCGCTAAAGAGAGATTCCCCTATGAGGTCCTGGAGCATGTCTTTGTATTTGCTCTCGTTGCGATTCTTTACAATCCAAAGAATTACCGGTCCATGCAAAGTCTGCTCAACAAGCCAGCGCTTGAAACAGCCGGATATCAGCGAACGCGAAGTTCCCCGGCCGTCGTCGGCTATTTCGGCCCCCTTTACAAAGTGAGACTCCTTGGATACGTCCCAACTTAAAAGATAGTCCACGCACTCTTTTGTCAGCCTGCCTTCGCTGTTCTTGAGAAGCTCTATTATGCAATCGCGCCAACTTTCGCTGTATATGCGCGTGAGCAAGTCGAGAAAACGCTCCAAATAAGATGCCGGAAGGTTTTTTGCCAAATTATTCAAGCCGTCTTTCGGATCTCTTGCAACGGCGACGGCTATTATGTCTTTGCTTCGCGGCGCTATTTCTTCAACTTTCGATTCGTCGCCGCCCGAAAGATAGCGTATTAAATTATTGCGCACCCATATGCCGTGCAAGCGGTCGGCGTCGTTGAGCGAGCGCGCATTTTTTATCGCTTCGGTAAGTTCGTCGCGTATCTTGTCGAGCGAAGCCTTGATTTTTTCGGATCCGCTAATTTTTTCGTCGTCCGGCTCGTCGTCGTAAGACTCCTCGCCGTCCGAATAAAGCCTGCCCTGCGAGGCGCTAACGGCCGTCTTATAAAGTTTTTCCGCCAATAATATCTTCTTTTTCGGCTCCCTGTTTAGGAAGTATTCCCGCAAAACTTCCTCCTCCGGCTTCATGGCGTCCTCCTCCGCCCGCAAAACATAGGATTCGCTTTTGGTTTTGGGGCATGCTATGCGCGGATTTCTAAACAGAAGTTCCTTTGTTTTATTCCACCATTTGCGATATTCTTTCTCTGCCTCCCTATTGAGCTTGTCGAAATCCTTTTCGGGAAGATTGTCCACATTTATGGTCCTAAAACCAAAGAGCTGCTTGAAAAGATTTTCCAACTCTATAGTGCTTGCGCTGCCGTCGGGCTTTGTGGCCAAATAACCGGCGACAAACTTGTCGGGAGTGTTTTTCATCTCGGCCTCAAGCGCGGCTCTATCCGTGCGGTAGCGAACCAAGAGATTGTCGGGGGTCAATATCTCGAGTTTATCGACACAAAAGACGGGATCCATCAAATGTCCGGGCTTGCCTTCAAAATCTATGGATAGTTTTCCGGCGGCGGGGTCGTATGAATTTATGCGCCCGAAGCCCCAGCTTCCGTGCAAGCAATACGCGCCGTCCTGCATGGATTCAAGCTTTTCGCGCTTATTGCGAAGCTTGGGCGATTTTCTTATTATAAGGTCGATTGATTCTGGATTCATATTTGTTCGGCATTGAATCGCGTTGCAAAAGAAAGCTGAGAGTCGCAATGAATATATGTCAAAACATTGCCCCGCATCTTGTGGATGCAGTACAAATTCCTTAAAGTTTTTACGATAAACCCGTTCTCCATCTCTGAGCGTATTTATCGACGCAATTCATATTACCATATAAAACAGACCATTTTTGTCAGTTTGTCAATTTATCTTTTTTAATCTCCTACATTTTCAAAATGCTTGAAGCTTTGTTTAGAAGCATTTTTCATAAACATAATGAAAAAAAATTTTTCACAGCAAGAAAGGCTTTTAAAGCTGCTTCTCTCATACGCCGAAAAACCGCAAAAAGCCGGAGAATTGCTGGCAAAATCTGAGGCTTTAGACAAATCTCCAAACTCCGCGCAAGTGCACTCGTATGTAAATGCGGTATTTTTAACATTTCTTAGAAACAAAAGCGCACTTGAAAAAGTTCTCGAAAAACTAAGCCCAAAACCCCCGAAAAAAAAATTGAAATTCGCAATTTTGTGCGCTTTTGCCGATATGCTGTCGGCAACGGGAAAAAGCCCGCAGGCGGCGGACAGCTGGGTGGAATATGTAAAATTGTCCTTTTCAAAGGGCGAAGCGAATTTTTTAAACGCCCTTCTCAGAAAATTCCAAAAGTCCTATGCCGATTTGAAAAACAACGCGCAAGACGCCATATCTTTGTCGGTGGCGTACAGCTTTCCTGAATGGCTAATTTCAAAATACTTGCAGCATTTTGGAAAAGAAAAATGC
>CALXOC010000185.1 GCA_944389915.1 uncultured Opitutales bacterium
CATGTTACTTCGCGGCCTCGGCAGCCTTGGCGGAGTTTGTTGTCTTTTTGCGCTGTGGCATCTTAGGCATAAAAGGATTGCTCGAAGCAGCTTTGGACATTGAGAGCGTCTCCACTCCCGTTACAACCTTCATTCCCTCCTTGAGGTTCGGCGACTCCACGGCGCTCGATATGCCGTCGTTTATAAGAACTTTTACCGCAACCGGACGGACAAACGCGCCCTCTTCGACCCATACTTTGCGCCCCTGCGGAATCTCCGCTCCGGGAACTATCTGGGCTTCCGACGGCCTCCAACGCAGGGCCGAATTTGGAACCGCAAGCGCATTATTGACCCGTTCGACCTCAAAACTCAAATTTGCGGTCAGATATGGCAGAAGCCGCAAATTTGAATTGTCGGTTACAACCTCCACCACATATGTTACAACATTCTGGGACATCGTGGCATTTAAGCGTATCTTGCCAACTTTTCCCACAAAAGTCTCCGACGGAAATGCCTCCACAGTAAAAGTTACGTTTTGCCCCACTTTTATGCTTCCTATATCCGCCTCGTTTACAGACGCCCAAACTTCCATTTTCTTGAGGTCTTTGGCTATCAAAAACAGGCTGCTTGCGCTCATGTTCGAAACCACAGTCTGGCCCACGTTTACAATTCTGTCTATCACAACGCCGTTAACAGGCGCTTTAATTACGCAATATGCCAGATTTCTCTCGGCAGTCTGCAAAGACGCCTTCGCCTGGGCAACCGAAGCCTGCGCCTGCAAAACTTTAGCCTCCCCCACGGCAATCTCGGCGCCGGCCTTTTCCCACGCCGAAAGATATGAGTCGTACGCCGCCTGCGACAGCGCCTCAGACGCTCCCAAACGCTTTGCCCTGTTCCAATCCCTTTCCGCCTGCAGCAAATTCGTCTTGCTTACAATCAAATCGGCCTTTGCCTGCGCGAGGCTCGCATTGGCCTCCTCCAACTTGGCCTGGGCAGACATGAGATCGGTGCGCGGAATCTTGTCGTCAATCAAGGCAATCACATCGCCTTCGGCTATGCGCGAGCCGTAATCGACCTCGTTGCCGTCAACGTCCTTTCCGAATGAAACAATTTCACCGGATACCCGCGCTCCGACATCAACCAAATCCTCGGGTTCCACAGTTCCGTTGGCCTCAACTGTTCTTATCACGTCGCGCCTTTCAACTTCCGCAACTTTGAACTTCAGCGGTTCGGCAGCGCTCTTTTCCCACAGCCTATAAGCCCCATAGGCTGCTCCGGCAATTATCGCTACAAATAAAAGCAGTTTTACAATAGTATTCTTAAACACGAAATTCCTCCTTACGCGTTAAAAACGCCTTCATATTACAAAAGTTTCAATATAAAAGCGTATATATAAAATCGGGCGTTCTTCAATATTAAATTTAAAAATCTACACTTTGCAAAGCGGCAAATTGCATATTAAAAGACAATAAAAAAAGCCGCAGTTTCCCGCGGCTTTTTTATTAATTCTATGCTTAGAATTAGAAGAGAACCTGAACCTGCGCGCGCACAGTGTTGCCGTAGAAGCGGGAATCCTCGTCTCCTTGGCAACGATCGGCGTTGTCGAAATATCCGAACTCGTAGCCTATAGAGGTCTTAACAGCCTCGGTGGCATACCAGTTTACGCCGAAGTAGAGGGTTGCAGCCTGATTGAATGTGGCAAACGAACCGTCAGCATATGTGGCCTCGTATCTTATGTGAGCGCCGTTTGCATTCACATAGGAAGCGCGGAATACGGGCTCAAGCGCGCCCCATTCGCCCATGTCAACCTTATAAGCAGCCGTAAAGTTTGCACCAAGAGGAGTGCGGCAAGAACCATTGTTGTAATCAAGATAGTCTTCAACCTGCTGGAGGAAGAATTCACCTATGAGAGTGAGTCCGCGCCAATTCATGGTAGCATAGGGATTGATGCCCCAGATGCTGCCTCTTGCATTATTAGTTGCTATCATGCCCTGCGGAGCATAACCAAAGTTGATTCCGAAATCGTACGCAAGTGTTTCACCCTTGATGTCGGCAACATTCTTGTAGCCCATAGCCGCATAGAAGCTGAGGCTGCTGCTGTCTCCAACATTATTGATGAGGCCGCCGCCAATACCTTCTGTAACTTCCGAAGTTACGGCAAGGCTGTAATAGAGGCCGTCAACCTGGATGATGTCGCCGTCCCAGAATACGCCAACCGTGCGGCTGCCGAAGTTCTTTGAACCTATGCCATTGTAGTCGGAACGGGTGAAGAACATTGTGGCTACCGAACGCTCGATGGCGAGTTGGTTAAAGTCGTCCATGTTCTGCTCATAGCCCATATTGGATTTGCGCAGACCAAGCTCCAAAGTGCCGCTGATGTAATCGTAATCAATCTTCTTGGAAGCGACAACCTTGTCGAGATAGTTGCGACCGGCACCTTCAGTACCGAAATCGGTGATCACGGTGGCGCTCCAACCGCCGCCAACATCGGCTTCAACGCCGAGCTTTACATAGCGGAGAGTGAAGCCGCTTGTCTGGGCGCCCGCATTGCCGGCGTTAGACTTGTTAGAATATTGCTGCCATGTATACCAGCCTTGGCCGCCGCCGAAAATCTTTATGGACTTCGTGGACTTCGCCAAAGGAGTTACAGCCACAGATTCCTTTGCAATCTGAGCCGCTTCCTGCTGGGTAAGCATTCCCTTCTTGACGAGAGTTTCAAGAAGAGCTTTGTCCTGTGCGTTTGCAGCTACAACTGCCCCCGCAACGAGTAAGCTGATTATTACTTTCTTCATAATTATATTTGTAGTTTGTTTGGTTTTTATAAATTGAACTTATATGTTTTTTAAAGGCATAATTGTTCAATTTTCATAAAAATCTCACGCAAAATTAAAAAAAAATCAAGCTTTTATTGTACCTATTTTTCCAAATCAGCGCGGAAAAAATATCTCCGGGCGCCGAGTGATAAGGTCTATTTTTATTTTTGCGACAACGGAGCCGTTCATATATACGGTATTCAAAGTGGGATATGAATATTCCGGCTCAAACTTCCTATAATTGGAAAATACCGTCCTTACATTCATATTCTTCCAATTATATTCGCATCCTTCAAGCAGGCGCGTCTTTAAATTGAAGAAATATTGAATTCGGCAATCGCCGTCCATAAGGCTTAGAGAGTCGCATTCTTCTCCATTGAAAGACACTTTCCCGCCATATTCAACATGTGAATCGTTTACAAATACATTTTTTGACGTTCTCGATGAAAACACCCTTGTAAAAAGAAGATTGTCGAAAGACACAATCGCTTTCAAAATCAAGGCTTCCTTTTCTTTTAAATTCGCCTTTTCCCCCATTAAGCCTCCAGACAATAGCCTGAAAACTCCTCCGTGCAAAGACCCTATAATGTATGTGCTGGTGTCGGAATCATCTCCAATTTTTAGAAAAGTTTTGTCGTCCAACTTCCTTATAGCGTAAAAATCGCGCGTTTTGGAATTCATCTCTATTGTGCCGCGAATTAGAAAATCCTTATCTTCAGTAATGGCGGAGGCTGATCCAAGCTTATCGTAAAAAGCCTTAACGGGAGCGGCTCCCGCGGTGTTTTCCATCCTCCACACATAATCGCTTCCTGAAAAAGAAGATATGGACGCATTATTCCCCTCGACTTCGGATTTATTATTCAACCTTTCCCTGAATGAAAATATTGCAAACAGGCATATAGTCGCTAAAATAGCAAGAACAGTGAGAGTAAAAGCTATTTTTATGCAAGCGCGCATGTAGCGCTTGAAATAGCTTTCTTTATTTTTTTTCGCGGTAATTTCGCCGGCCGCCTGAATTCTATCAATGGCCTTACTGCGCATCGATCTTATGCTTCTCGTAGAAGGAGCGGTGAAATTGGAGGATAAAGACAAAGGAGTTGGAGCCGATTCGTCGGCGGGGGAAGCCAAAGGCTCCTCGTAAGAAGCGTTGCCGGGAGAGTCTGGAGAACACTCCTCTACATACTAGGCTGCTACTCCGCC
>CALXOC010000186.1 GCA_944389915.1 uncultured Opitutales bacterium
AGATAGGCATTCCGTTACCCTGCAGCCGTGTTCGCCCTCGAGGCATTCTACAAGATTGTTGAGCCTGTATCCTTCGTCTCTCTTCAAGGAAAACAGGTCCGACACTATCAGAATGGGCCACGATATCTTGTCGGTCTTTGTCGCTTTTTTATAGTTGTACATTGGCTGTGGTGGAAATTGTCCGTTTAGATGTGTGGTATTTTATGCGGGATAATAATGCGGAAATTTGTTGGCGCCGAAATTGCAGCTGCATATTGGGAGTACTTCCGCGGGGAGAACTGCGCGTTGCCGGCGCAGCATGGGGAAAGTTTGTCGGCATTTTTCGGCGCTGCGCTTTGCATATTGAAAACGGAAGAATCGGCATTTTTTTGAGTCATATTTTACAATACCTTCAGCGAATAGGAATTGGCGCGTTTGGTCAATTTGCACGGGGCTCCGTACGCTTTGCTGAGATTTGCCGAATTTAAGACTTCGGCTATTTTTCCCGACGCTAAAATTTCTCCGCCCTTGATTATTAGCGCATGGCCAAATGCCGGAGGTATTTCCTCTACATAGTGCGTAGCCATTACAATGGCGGGAATGCCCTTGTCAGCGCACAGGGAATTGAGAAATTCTATGAAGTCGCGTCTGGCAATGGGATCAAGCCCGGAGCATGGCTCGTCGAGGAACACCACCGAGGGCTTGAGCATCAGCGCGCGCGCCAGCAACACTTTTTGACGCTCGCCTTGCGATATGTATGCCCAGTCGGAATCTATGAGATTTTCTATTCCAAGGCGCAGCATTTTATCGTAGGCTTCCATGACAAGCGGCCTTGTTATTTTTCCCCAATAGTTTATCTGGGCGAACTTTCCGCTTACAATTACTTCAACAACCTTTTCGGTAGCTCCTATGCGCCTGCGCAGGTCTCCTCCTACAAGTGCTATCTTTCTGCGGGTGTCCTGCCAGTTGCAAGCCGAATACTCTCTGCCGGCCACCGCCATTCTCCCGGAGCTTGGCGTATTGTATGCGCAAATTGTGGATATTAGAGAAGTCTTTCCGGAGCCGTTTGCACCCAACAAAGCCCAGCGCTCCCCCTCGTATACGGTCCAGTTTATGTCTTTTAAAACGGGCCTGTCGGCTATGAAACTTATTTCCTCCAAATCCAAAATTTTTTTTGCTTTTCTTGTTGCCTTTGCCATCATTAAAAATTTTTCCGAAGACTATGGACGCTTTTTCCGAACGCGACAAGTTAATATTGGCTTCAGCATCTCCGCGGCGCAGGGAATTATTGCGCGCCGCGGGCATTGATTTCGACATGCTTGCTGCAAATGTTGCGGAGTCTTCGGATTCGGGGGGGAATCCGGCAAAGCTGGCGGAAAATAACGCCGTATTGAAGGCGTCGGAGGTTGCGCGCCGCAATCCGGGAAGGCCCGTTTTGGGGGCAGATACCGTTGTCGCGCTCGGAGGAGTCGTTTACGGGAAGCCTATTGACGTTGCAGACGCAAAAAAAATGCTTAAAATCTTACGCGGGCGCACGCATTCGGTTTTTACTGGTGTTGCGCTCGTTAGGAATGTTGGCGGAATTTTGCGAGTTGCCTCCTCTTCCGCTGAATCTAAGGTGGCATTCAAAAATTTGTCGGATTCCGACATAGACGAATACATATCCAAAGTCGACGTTATGGACAAGGCGGGCTCATATGCGGCCCAGGAATGCGGTTCCATGATAATAGAGCGCATAGACGGCGATTTTGACAACGTTATGGGGCTCCCAATGGCAATAGTAAAAAACTTGCTCGACACGGAGCTTAACAGAGGGCATCAATAATAATCGCCTCTGCTTTTTGCATAATATAATGCAGGATAAAGACTACAATTTTATTTTTGAATCTGGAAGGCGGGATTTTTTCGCCCCCGCCATAGCTCTGTTTTTAACTATTATAATACATCTTTTATTGTATGGGCTCTTCCCTAAGCAATTTGTGCGTTCAAATTCCAGGAGCGACCTCGAAGAGCTTAAGCTTGAGATAGTTCCTCCGAAACCCCGCAAAGGGGCTCCCGAGTTCATAGAGGCAAATCCCTATGCAAACCAGGATACTCCGCGCCCAAATGCGCCGGAGTCGTTCCAAAATCAGCGCGCAGCCGACGAACTTCCGGATCCGGACTCTAAATCAAAACTGCCCTATGTGGGCGGTGAGATAAAAGACGGCAAAAAAATAGTGCAGGGTACGAGCTCTCCCGAGGATATCCTCAATCCGCAGGCAGTCCAGAGCGTCTTAGAGCGCCCTCTTGTCCAGCAGGCTCATCCTGCGGAATCGCCGCTATCGGCGCCTCCGCAGGCCGCGGCGGAGACTGAAAAAAGCAAGACGCCTTCGCCGGACGGGAATGCCGCAGGCAAAGACGCCGCTCAAAAGGATTCGGAGACTCTTGCAAATTCCAATTTAAAAGACGGCGAACGCGATAGCGCGCTAAATACCGGTGAGCCTTCCGAGGCGGAGAGCTCCGAAGACGGATTTTTAAATACGCGGGTGGGGGGCAAAGCCGCCCAAAAAAGTACGGCGCCCGAAAGCGCAAAGCCGGATTACGGGAAGAAGGCAATGCCTTCGGAGACCGGCCCGAAGCCGGGCGCCGGGAAAGCTTTGAATTCGCCCGCTTCTGTTTCCCCAAAAGCGGACAATAAGAGGGCGGAACAGCCTAAAGAGGAGCTACCGTCTCCAAAACCGCGCCCGACTTTAAGCATGAAAATACCGGCTGGCCCCCTCGCCGACAACAGGCAGCGGGCAAGCTCGCAGGGTGTTTTGGCGGTGGATTCCCGCTTTAGCGAATTTGGGGCATACCAGCAGAGAATGATAGAGGCGATATCGCGGCAGTGGAATCTTTTGGGCTCAAAATACGATCTCGGGGCAGCAGTGGGCTCGCAGATTGTAATAGAATTTTCGCTAAATATGATGGGCGAGCTTGTGAAATGCGAGGTGTTGTTTTCAAACTCCACCCATACGGGAGCCGGGCTGTGCGAACAGGCAATTCTCACAACTGCGCCCTACGGGGCGTGGACCGCCGAAATGATAAACTCTCTTGGCCCGCAGGACCAGTCGGTCAGGATAACTTTCCATTACAGATGAAAACGTCGGAATTTATAGAAAAAATACCATTTTCCTCGGGCTGCGAGGTAATTTGTTTCGATGAGCGCAGCGGGCTTATAGCCGTAAACAAAAAGGCCGGAAGGGCAACGCATCCAAATTTGCGGCCTTCGCCTTCGTCCAAGCCGCCGATGCTCAGGGCGCAATATAATTTCGAGCGCGAATATTACAGCTGGATTTCAGAGGGGGGCGAAAAACTTCGCCTATACCTTGTAAACAGGCTGGATTCCCCGACATCGGGAATTGTCATTGCCGCAGACAGCGAAAAATGCGCAATGGCCGCGCGGAAGGCCTTTAAGGATAGGCTGGTCTCAAAGCTGTATTGCGCCATTGTGGTGGGCAGGGCATTGCCGCGCCGCGCTTCGTGGAGCGATAGAATTTCCATTGAGAAGGGAAGAAATTTCGTCAGGGCCGCGCCCGCACGCGGAGGCGATTTCCGAACGGCGCTCTGCGATTGCGAGTTGATTTCTTACGACGCCAACAATGCCGGGCTGGCCCTGCTGCATCTGAGGCCCTCGACCGGCTTGACCCATCAGCTCAGAATACAGTGCGCCAAACACGGCTGCCCCATTTTGGGCGACGCCACGTATGGAAATTTTTCCGCAAACAAAAAACTTAAGGCGCTGTCTAAGATAAACAGGCTCTTTTTGCATTGCGCCAAGACGTCTTTTGGCGTGTGTTTGGAGGGTGAAAGTATAGAATTTGAGGCTGAGTCTCCCCTGCCGGAGAGCTTCACTAAAATAATGTCGTTTAACAAGGATATTGCAAGGGGGGTTTGCCTATTATGAGGAATTTCATTCTGATGTTTGCAAGGGCGTGTTACGACCCTAAAGCGTATGCGGAATTTGCGCGCGGATGGAGGTGGAAAGTTCTGCCCTATTTTATTGTGCTGTCAATCGTGTCGACATTGGGGGCATGCTTGATGTCGTGCAAATATGTAAACGAATTCTACGAGGAGCAACTCAATCCTTCGATGCCCGCGCTTGAAAGCGCAAAGCTCAAAGGCGACAGAATAGTAACCCCCGACGCCAAGGAATTGAAGCTTGCATCCAAAAGCGGCAAGGTTTACGGAGTCGTGTCTCAGGAACTTATAGACGCCACGCGCACTTCCGACCTGCTCTTGGCGTTTGAAAAGGACAGGCTTTCGATGTACATGCCCGACGGCAGGGAAATTTCAATGCCATTGGATAGCCGCGACATATTTGGGCTTTCCGAGATAAGCTTGTCGAAGTTGTTTCCCGGCAAATATTTCGCCTTGTTTGTTCTTTTGCCTTCGGCTTTTTTTGCGCTTTCGCTGTTCATGAATGTCTCTTATTTGGCCATGCTGACGCTCGCGGTAATATTGATGAACTTCGGGAGGCCTGCCGGCATCAGCTTTGCCTCGTGCGCGCGCCTGGCCCTGTTTTCTTTAACGCCTTCGGTGCTTTTGGAGTTTATTTTTATGGCGCTATTTAAAATTTCAATGCCGGGCTTTGCCTACGCGCTGGTATCGGGGGCCATGATAGTGTGGTCGCTAAACTTTATGCGCCGCAATCTGGACGGGCGGGAGGGCGCCTCCAAATAGAAAAATGCTTGATATATTTTTAAGGCGTGGGATCATTTCAAATTTTTAAAGATGGAAAAGACAAAGACAGATGCGCCGGGCAAATTGCAGAAACCGCGGGAGAATGCCTCTCCCGAGTCGCGCTATGACGAGAATTTCAAATTGAACGGAGATTATAGGTCATCGCTTCCCGATGTCCAGAATGCGTCAAAGGAGGAAATATGCGGGGCAAATGTTCCAATTATGCAGGTTGGAATGCACAATTTTAAACTTCCGCTAAAATTTCTTGCGCACGATTGTTCCGTCCGCGAACTTGAGGCTTCGGTTACTGCTACCGTGTCTCTGGCGTCGGATTGCAAGGGAATAAATATGTCGCGGATAATGAGGGTATTCTACGAGTTCGCCGACAGAATATTCACCCCCGACACATTGAAAGAGGTCCTCTTCAGAATGAAGGCGCAACTTAAGACCTCGAGGGCGAGGTTGAGGGTGAATTTTGACTATCCCATATTGCAAACGAGCCTTCGCAGCGGATTGAAGGCGTGGCAATATTATAATTGCGCCTACGAGGGCTTTGTGGACGACCTCGACATATTCAGGAAAATCATACATTTTGATTTTGTATATTCGTCGGCATGCCCGTGCTCTGCAGAGCTCAGCGAGCACGCCCGCCGGAATCGAAATGTTTATTGTGTTCCCCATTCCCAGCGCAGCAAGGCGCGAATAAGCGCCGAAATATCGGAAAACGCCCATGTTTCAATAGAGGACATGCATTCCATTGCTTTGCGGGCTTTGAGGACTGAAACGCAGGCGATGGTCCGCAGGGAGGACGAGCAGGCTTTTGCCGAGCTTAACGGGGCGTACGTTAAATTTATCGAGGACGCTTCGCGCCTTTTATACAGCGAATTTAACGCCGACCAGCGCATAAAGGATTTTGAGATAGCGTGCATACATCTTGAAAGCCTGCACTCTCACGACGCCGTCGGGGTAATATGCAAGGGGAGGCCGGGGGGCTTTACGGCGGGCTTTTCCGACTTCAAGGATCTCATATGTTGAACGCCCTGTTGCGGAACGCGATTTTCCCGGCATTTATTTTTGCCTCGTGCGCGGCTTTTGCGGCTATTGACTGGGCGGAACTTTCCAACCGCGAATGGCTGCGGAACGTGGATTACACGTACGACTCTTATTCGGGGCCGGTATTCAAACTCAAATACGACGAATTAAACTTTGAGAGCAAACGGAAATTATTCGGGGTAAAATTGCCGAGGACTTTCGTGTTTTCAAATTTGCGCATAACCGCGTATGCCAAAAATATAGGCGGGCGCGAATTGGAGCAGATCGATTGCGACATTCCTTTTGCTATGGAGGCAAGGGGCTTTGCTTTGACTGTCGTGGGAGAGAGGCATACTTTGGTTTTAAGCTCAAAAGAGGCGTTTTTGCGGGGCTCGCGCTCCATTGTCCTAAAGGGCGATGTGACAATATCGATATCCGGAAAGCGCAAGGCAATATCTGACGCCGTACTGACATTGGAGGGGCGCACACTCAAGTTGCGCACCGACGCCGGATCCGGTATAAATTTGAAATTTTAATGAAAATTTTGCCCTGTTGAGAGCTTGCCGCATTTTGTACCAAGTTAGCAAAGTTTTTTAACAGGTCGTTTTCATCTAAAGGGAGATTTTTAGGCTGTGTTTTCCACAACTTATTGACAAGTTTGTTTGCATGGGAATATAAGGTCGATTTGCGTGAAAATTGCCACATTTGGGCTATGGATACGGATAAATTTACTCAAACCGAAAATTTTTTATACGCCTTGCGAAATGCGGGCTCAAAATACTCTCTCGACAGGATAAGGAAATTCTGTGGCGCGCTTTCAAATCCGCAGGATTCCTACCCTGTAATACATGTGGCGGGCACAAACGGGAAGGGGTCGGTATGCGCCATGCTGGAGTCGATATTGCGCGCCCGTGGCCTAAAGACGGGAATGTATACGTCTCCGCATTTGGTGCATATAGGAGAGCGGATACAGATAAACCGAACTCCTATGGGATCGGAGGAGATTATTTTAGAGACGGCGCGTTTAAAGGATATTGCCGATTCTATTTTTAATTCGTCCGACTTGGCTGATTATCCGTCGTTCTTTGAATTCATGACCGCCATGGCGTTTGAAAAATTTTCGAGGGAAAAAGTTGACTGCGCCGTTGTGGAGGTGGGCTTGGGCGGGAGGCTCGATTCCACAAACATAGTAAACCCATGCATGTGCGCAATTACTTCAATAGCTTTGGACCACACGGAATTTTTGGGCAACACCATAGAGCAAATTGCGCTTGAGAAGGCTGGCATAATAAAAAGCGGCGTGCCTGTAGTGTGCGGCTTCCTGCAAAAGCAAGCTATGGGCCTTGTTGAGAGGATAGCCGACGAAAGAAAATGCGTCCTCTATAAGGCTGAGGATTTCTTCCCCGATACAGATTCTCTTCCCAAGACTTCTCTTAAAGGGAGTTTTCAAAGGAGGAATGCGGCTGTGGCTGCAATTGCTGCAAAAGTTTTGGAGGATTCCAAATTGCCTCAGTTTTCAAAATTGTCGGATTTTACAGAAAAGGCTCTGTCGGAGGTTTCGTGGGCGGCTCGCTGGCAGAAAATCCCTTTGAAAAACAATGTTACGCTAATTTTAGACGCTTCCCACAACGAGGAGGGAGCCAATGCGCTTGAAGAAAACTTGTCTGGGCTGAAGCATGAATTGGGAGGGGAAAAACCCGTTGTGTGCGTGGGGTCCCTGGGGCGCGATAGGGCTAAAGCCATATTGAAAGTGGTATCGCGCCATGCCTCCGAAATAATATTTATCAAACCTGATCAGCCGAGGGCGTTGGGCTATGTGGAACTTAGGGAGTGTTTGGGCAATTCGTCGCTTCCGATTCGAGAGTCCGCGTTGGAAGATGTATTTTTGCCCGGCGGACGTTGCGCGGCAGTAAAAAATGGTGCAACAATAGTGTCTACGGGGTCAATATATTTAGCCGGAGAGGTTCTTGCGGCCATTGGGGCGAAAGTTCCGGACGGCCTGCAAGACAGGCCATAATTATTTTCTTGATACCGGCCTTTGATAAATTAGCATGTCCAAAGAAAGGAAGTCTAATGGGGAGGGTGTGGCTCTTCATATTTTTATTGGCGCTTTCTGCAGCGGCTTTTTCGGCGCAGAATGAAATGGAGCTTTCCGTTTTTGAATCGCCCAATGAGGGATTTCGCCCCGTAAACAATATCGACAGGGCATTGATAAAGCTTTTGAGCTCCCGCGGTATATCGGCCGCGAATAGGGCTTCCGATGCCGTATTGCTGCGGCGCGCATATTTGACTCTAACCGGCACTCTCCCGACGGCGGATTTTGCAAGGAAATATTTGGCCGACAAATCCGCCGGCAAATATTCCAAACTTGTGGACTCCCTCTTGGAGAGCGAGGATTTCAACGTATATACGTTGACTCCCTCTTGGAGAGCGAGGATTTCAACGTATATTGGACGATGAAATTTGCCGATATTCTCAGAATAAAGGCTGAGTTCCCCGTAAATTTATGGCCAAATGCCGCGCAGGCGTACAATAGATTCGTTTACAAATGCCTATACGACCGTGTGCCGTACAGCGCTATGGCATATGCCATGTTGACGTCGTCGGGCAGCAATTTTAGGGTGGGGGAAGTGAATTTCTTTAGGGCGCTTCAATCCAAAACCCCCCAGGGGGCGGCTGCCGCTGTTGCCCTTACTTTTATGTGCGCGCGTTTCGACAAGATGCCGAAGGAAATTCAGGGCGAAATGCCCCGGTTCTTTGAACGCCTGAAATACAAGGACACTAAGGAATGGAAGGAGGAGATCGTATTTGACGATCCCGCATCTAAAGCTCCATTTGGCGGAGTTTTCCCGGATTCTTCAAAAGCAGCTTTTGGGGCAGGGGAGAGCCCGAGGGAGGCATTTGCAAAATGGTTGACAAGCAAGGGCAACCCCTACTTTTCAAGGGCTTTTGCAAACAGGGCGTGGGCTTGGATTTTCGGCCGTTCGCTGACAAAGGAAGTTGACGACATGTTCTATGGCTCCGAAGTTTCAAATAAGGAGCTGCTTGATGTCTTGGCTTCAGAGTTCGAGCGCTGCGACTTCGACATAAGAAAGTTTTTCAAGACCATAGTAATGTCGAATGCATACATGCAGTCTTGCATTGCGAGGTCAGACTCCGCCGACGCTTCGCGCCTTTTCGCGTTTTATCCTGTCCGCCGCATGGACGCCGAAGTTTTAATAGACGCCTTGTGCTCTATAAGCGGAGGAACGGAAATATATGGTAGCACCACTCCTGAGCCGTACACTCAGTTGCCCGACAATTTCTCTGCAAAATCAATTCCCGACGGCAGCATAAGCACTTCGTTTCTCGAACTTTTCGGCAAATCTCCGCGCGACACAGGATACGCGTCGGAACGCGTTTCTGCGCCGTCTTCGGCACAGCGCCTGCACATGGCGAATTCGTCGCACATAAGGGCGAAGATAGAGCGCAGCACAAAGCTTAGGCGCATATACGGCATGAAAATCGACAAGTTTCTCGAAGAGGCGTATCTAATGATATTGACGCGTTATCCAACCGCCGCAGAAAAGAGGGCTTTTTCGGAATATGCAAAGAGCAAGGCGGGCAGCGGCTGGCGCGGGCGCGTAGATTTGGTGTGGGCGCTTGTAAATTCCGAAGAATTTTTAAACGTGCATTGATATGGGAAAAAAAAGAAAATTTTCACGCAGGGAGTTTTTAAAGGGAGGCGCGCTGTGCGCATGCTCTCTCGCGGCCCGCCCTCTCCTGTTCGGAGATGCCCAAAAGCAGAGCACTTCCGTTTCGCCGTCGAAGGCTCCGGCAAAGAGCGTAATACAAATATGGCTTTGGGGCGGCCCATCGCAAATAGACACTTGGGATCCCAAACCCAACGCGGGCTACGATTATTGCGGGCCATTAAACCAGCCCATACAAACAAATGTCGACGGGCTAATGATAGGCCAGCTAATGCCCATGTTGGCAAAGTGTGCCGATAAATACGCTGTCATACGCTCCATGACGCACTCCCAAAATGCGCACGAAACTGGTTCGTATCTGGTTCAAACGGGCAGAATGCCGGGGCGGCATGTTTATCCATGCTTAGGGGCCGTGGTGTCAAAATTCAAGGGCTACGACGGCGGCTACAAGGGAATGATACCTCCGTACATAGTTTTGACCCAGCCGCAGGGCAGATTTTCGGAAGCGGGATTTTTAGGCTCGAAATACAAACCTTTTGCAACGGGTTCGGATCCGTCGCGCACGCCTTTTGAGGTTGAGGGAATAGTTGCCAGAGGAATAGACAGATCCCGCCAGGAGGCGCGGAAAACTCTGCGCGACGAGCTTGATACACTAAAGAAAGCGCTTGCAAAACAGGGCTCGCTTGCCGATTCTTCGCGGGCTCTCGACGAGGCGTACAACTTGATACTTGGAGACGCGGGAAAGGTTTTTGACTTGTCGAACGAAACTCCCGAAATCCGCGAAGCCTACGGGCGCGGGAAATTTGCCTGTTCCTGTCTGGTGGCCCGCAGGCTGGTGGAAAGCGGCGTGCCTTATGTTACCATAAACTACAATGGCTGGGATACCCATAAGAGCCATTTCCAGGAGATGGGCAAGATGCTGCCTGCTACCGACAGGGCCCTTGCCGCGTTGATATGCGATTTAGAGAAGCGAGGGCTTTTGGAGAGCACTATAGTTTGGTGGAGCGGCGAGTTCGGGCGCACTCCGCGCATCCAGTGGGAGGCGCCTTATTTTGGCGGGCGCGGACATTGGGGGGACGCTTTTTCTTTTATGGTTGCCGGCGGAGGATTTAAGGGCGGCAAAATTGTGGGCGCCACGGACGAGCGCGCCGAGAAGGTGGTTGAGCGTCCGGTGTATCCCGGAGATTTTATCGGAAGCATTTACGCCCAGATGGGAATAGATCCGAATTCGACTCTCACCACTCCGCAGGGCGATGTTGTGAAGCTCATACCGGAATCCGAGGGGGGGCTGCCTTCGGGAAATCTGCTTAAGGAGATAATGTGAAGACTTTTTTGCGCATAATATACTGCATTGCGGCCATGCTTCCCGCGCTGCGGGCGGCGGCGCAGGATTCGCCTGAGCCTGCAATAGCATATGTGTATCCTGCCGGCGCAAAGGCGCCGTCGCGGACCTTAATTACAATAGGGGGGCGCGGCTTTAGCGACGTAGAGCGCGTGATAGTCAGCGGTTCCGGAGTTTCTGCGGAAATAAAAAACATTACGGTGCCTTTTCGGCAGGGACAGGTGCCTGCTTTGCGTTTTAAGCTTGAGCGGAAATACATAGCGGAGCATCCCGGAGCTTTGGAAAAGATAGAATCGCTGGGAGTTGATGGGCAGGCTTGGTTGCGCAAGCAGGTTATGGCGGTTCGCGAATATGTAGAGGCGCTTGCGGAGGCGGATGCGTCGTATTTTTTGCGCGTCATTTCCGGCGATGCCCTCGCCGAAACAGTGGACGTTGAGCTCGAGATTTCCGCCGACGCCGAGCCGGGAGTTAGAAATTTATGGCTTTTAAGCCCTGAGGGATTGTCCATTCCCTTCAATTTTGAAATAGACACTCTCCCGGAACATTCCATGCCGTCATATAGGCAGACGCTAAAATACATGGCGAAACTTCCGGAGAATTGGGGGAGATCGCGGCGCTTGTTGTGGCCTAAAATGTTTGCGATACCTTCCGAGCGCGAGGTCGAAAAAATAAAGTTGCCCTGCATAGTAAATGCGCAGGTTGTAGATGCAAAAACAAGAATCTTTTCTTTTGACGCCACAAAGGGGTCGCGGATAGTTTTCGATCTTCGCGCGCAGCGTATACTTCCGTATATATCGGACGCCGTGCCCGGTTGGTTTCAAGCCGTCATGGTAATACGCGATTCCGAAGGCGGGGAGCTCGCGTATTGCGACGATTGGTTTCATGAGCCAGATCCCTTCATATCATTTGAAGTTCCGCGCGACGGCACTTATACCGTGGAGGTTTATGACGCCGTATATAGAAGCAGGGAGGATTTTGTCTTTAGAATGTACGCGGGCGAATTTCCCGCGCTTGACAGAACTTTTCCCGCAAAAACCGCCGACGATCCGAATGGGGAGGTGCGCTTCTTAAAAATTCCGTCAAAGACAATGGCGTGCGTAAAGGTAGAGGGCAAAGCCCATGTTTATGCTTTAAAACTTAAGAAAGGGCAGCGCGTGGTAATGGAAACTTTCGCTCGGCGCGCGGGGTCGCCTCTGGATTCATACATGCAACTGTACGACTCCTCCTCCAAGCTTCTTGCGGCTTCCGATGATTTTGAGGATCTCTCTTGCGGCTTGGTAACGCACCATGCGGATTCCCACATAGAATTTACCGCGCCGAGTTCCGGCGATTATTTTCTGCATGTCGGCGACACTTCAAAAAAGGCCTCGCCTCACCATTTTTACGAATTGACGGTATCAGAACCCCGATTTGATTTCGAGGCGAGGACAGAGATTCCGGTCTTAAACATGCGCCCCGGTTCTACGGCGGAATTTGGGGTGAAGGTCTTTAGGCGGGACTCGATGAAATATCCTATTACAATAAAGGCCGATAGCCTTCCGGAGGGTTGGAGCCTCTCGCATTCGGAGATACCCGCCGACGCTTCGGAATGGAAGGTGTATTTGCGGACAACTCCGTCAAAAGAGCAAAAGATTGTCACTTTAAAGCTCAAGGCGGAAGCCGTTCTAAACGGGAAAAAACTCTCGAAGCAAGTTGTGCCGTGCCGCGATATGATGCAGGCATTTTATTACAGGCACCTTGTCCCGGTTGCGGATTTTATGGTGTCGCTAAACGCCGGCTCCCGCGCATACAAGGGCTTTTCAAATTTTGTATTGGATACCGAACCAAGCAGTGCGCAAATGCAGGAGGGATCCGACAAGCTGGTGTTGAGGCTTGGCAAGGCGCGACCTAAAACCCCCCTTTGGAGATTGTCCGCAAACATTCTCGGCAGCGACAAATTTGAATCTGCAAAATTTTTTGTGTGGAAGGGCATTCTTTACGCCCAGCTTAAGCCCATAGCGGGAAAGTTGAAAGCCGGGGATTCCGGAGAACTCTCCATGGATTTGCTTTTGAAGCAGGGGAAGGCCCTAATTCCCTTTGACAAGGCAGGACCATTTAAATACAGGGTAGTTGCGGCAAATAAGGAGAAAAAAGCGGTCGAAAACAAGCCGGCGCAAAAAAAAGCGAAGAAATCCGCCAAGTCCGGAAAGTAGGTGAAACGATATGGGCGGAGGGCGTTAAAAATGCACGTTCTCAAAGTGCCGCAAACTTGTTATTTTCCCGGAGGCGTCGTGTTGGGCCTCGACCACGTCGAAGCGCCACGACAAATGCTTTTGCCTGCTATTGCGCATGAAATCGCGCGCGCATTTCTTTACGGCGGCGCGTTTTGACTTTGACATGGCGCTGTAATATCCGTTTACAAGTGCGCCTTCGGCGCGCGTCTTGACCTCCACAAAAACAAGGCACGAGGCATCGAGAGCAATGATGTCTATTTCGTTTCTGCCTGATCTAAAGTTTCGCGCCACAATCTTCATGCTTTTTGACAAAAGTTTTGCGGCGGCGGCCTCTCCCAATCTGCCTATTCTCGCTTCGGGAGTTTCTTTTCGGAACAGCCTTGAAATGAATCCGAACACGCGCGCAACATCACATTTTTACGAGATCGTATTTCATGGATCCTATGCCTATTTTTTCCGCGTGCTCCAAGGCGGATATCCAGTTGGTGTCGGGAGATACGTCTTTAAAGTGGTCTCCGTGAGAGTGTTTGCACGCAGCGAGCATGCTTCCGGGGTTTGCGGGTTGGGCGTTGACGGCGTCTGCGCATGCTCTGTCTATGGCCACCGGATCGAAAGACGCGAACATGCCGACGTCGGGAACTATTGCCACGTCGTTTTCAGCGTGGCAGTCGCAGAATGGCGCAACATCTATGACCATGTTTATATGGAAAGATGG
>CALXOC010000187.1 GCA_944389915.1 uncultured Opitutales bacterium
TCCAATGGGAGATCCGAGCGGCATGAGAGCGGCCGCGCCCGCGTCCTGAAGGCGGAGGGCCAAAATAGGATCCGCATTCATATAGGGCATGACAACAAAACCCTCTGCGGCAAGAATGCCGGTGGCCTTCAAGGTTTCTACGGGATCGGGCAATAAATAGTTTGGATCGGGATGAACCTCAAGCTTGACAAATTTCCCAAAACCCGCCGCCTCGCCAAGGCGCGCTATGCGCACCGCTTCGTCGGCGTCGGCCGCGCCGGAAGTATTTGGAAGAATCAAATACTTGTCGGGTTCAAGCCATGACGACAAGTCGGGCTGCTCTCCTTCCCCCCCGAGATTTATGCGCTTGAGCGCGACCGTTGCTATGGAGGCCCCGCTCGCCGAAAGCGTTTCACGCATCAATTCGGGAGAGGAAAATTTTCCCGTGCCGAGAAAAAGCCTCGACGGGAACTCCCTCCCGCCTATTACCAATTTTTTGTCTGAATGCATAAAAAATAGAATGTATTGTATCGGAATGAAATTTGCCAATAAAAGCAACTCCGCAATCCGACATGTAAAAAGCTCCCCTCTTTAAGCCGCAAAAAAGCGCGCACACTGCGCGCCTTCCGACATTTCCGCACCTATGCAGGCTTCCCCCAAGCCAAATTTGGCGCCTTGGCTTCAAGTCTAAAAGCTCAAGCGAAAAAGCTCATTTTTCAAGCTATTGCTCCCTTTCCGAAAAGTCAACGGCTATTTTCAATAAGCGGGCCAAGTCAGCATCCACAGTTTTCCCGGCATTTTCGATATCCTCCGCGAGCGAATGCGGATCTCTTCCCCTGAGCTCGTAGATTTCGCGCAATCCCAGATCAAGCAGGGCGCGTGCCGCCCCGACCTTCATCTTTGGAATGCGCATAAACGGGCTAGCCAAAGCCGCGTAATCTACTTTTTTTTTCTTTGAAACAAGCTCCGACATCGCTCATTTGGCGGAAGGCTTGTCTTTGCCGCCCGCCTTAAGACCGTCCATGCCTTTCTTTACAAGATCGCCAACAGCCTTCGCCCTTGAATCAGAAGAATACTTTTCAATCCCCTCTTTTAGGAGCTTCAACACTCCCTCATCTTTATAAAGCAAATCCGAACCCTTGCCGAGAGCCGCCGTGTAGAATATTTCAGGATTACCTTCGTGGGAGACAGCATACTGAACCAAGCCGGCGCGCAGCTGGGGATTTAGCTTGTCCTTGTCGACCAATGGAGCGTATGTGTCCCATAAATCCTTGCGCCCCGACAATAAGAACAGTTCAAGCCCGTCCATGGCGGCGTCTTTGTCGCCATTGTCAAAAGCCTGCTTGACATAATTCGACGCGCTCGACACGTCTCCCGTGCGGTACTCCACCAGACCCATTCCGCGCAGAGCCAACACATTTTTAGGCTCGGCCTTTAAAACATCCCTGTAGCACTGCCGAGAAAGCAGCCATACCTCCATGAGAGCCGCAGCCCTCGCGGGTACGACAAGCATGGGAGGAGTCCACACTGACTTGTCGGCAAGATATATCCTCAACGCGGTAGACAGGCCGTCGGGAGTGGCGGATTCCATGAGCTTTTTGGGGTCGGCTGCGGCAATAGTCTCCTGCATCAGAGCTTTGTCCCTATTTTCCGGATCGCGCATTGAATACAGCATTACCACATTAAATGCCTCAAGATTATCCTTTGCCAACTTCTTGAGAACGGGCAAAATCGCCTTTATCTCATCGCCTTTCCCCGACATCAAATACGCGCTTCCCAAAAATATGTTTGAGCGTTCATCGCCAGCTGCCACGCTTCTCTTGTAATAGGATATTGCCCCTTCAGTGTCTTTGGTAAGCAGGCTTATTGTTCCTAAAGTGCGAAGGGCCCTTTTGTTGCTCGGCGCAGTTTTTAGAAAAGCTTCAAAGGCCTCTTTTGATTGAGGCAAAGCATTTACAGTCAAATAGCATACCGCCACGGGCAAAAGCTGCGACGGCTTGTATGCCGCCTTGTTTGCCTCGTAGTCTTTCAAGAGTTTTATATTGGCCTCCCTGTTGGCAAATACGCTCTGAGGTTCAAAGAGATCTGTTTTTTCGAACAGCTCCTTCTTTGAGAGCAATTCGGGACCCGCGTCCTGGGCGAAAGCCCCGAACGCCATAAGCGATGCCATGAATAATGCCGATAATCTTCTCATATTTTTATTTTTTTGTTTATTATAAAGGAACGTGCTAAACCTAATTGTGCAAGATTGCATTCTATTCTACGTCCTGCAAGCCATTTTTTAGGAAGAAGCCCCACGCTTCCACCGGTGAAAACCGTCTTTTGCGCCGCAGGCTTTCCGAAGAAAAATTCGCCTTCTATATCTGATATTACGCCGTCTATAAGCCGGCAAAAACCTTTCACGCAACCAACCTGCATGGCTTCTTCGGTATCCCTGCCTACATTAATGGAAAAGTCGGCGGAGAGCGGATCTATTGCGGGCAGCTGCGCTGCCCTCTCGCTCAAATACGACACAAATGCGTGCATTCCCGGAGCTATCGCTCCGCCGGCGTACACCCCTGCCGCATCTACGAGATCTATTGTAACAGCCGTGCCCATATCAACCACTATGTACGGAGGCTTAAAAAACAGCGACGCCCCGACCGCATCAGCTATTCTATCCTGGCCAAGCCTTTCGGGATTCCTTAAGCCTATGGCAATCGGAGAAAGGTCGAATGTCAGCTGCATGGCATCTATGCCGCGCAAATTGCCCCGCAAAGCATCGGAATATTGCGGCACCACCGAACACCAACTCAGGGCGTCCGATCCGCTTTTTTCAAACAGCGCCTCTTCTCGGAATATGTCCGCAAAAGCGGAACTTGGAAAATTCGCGCTCTCAAGAATTTCAAAATCGCAACCGCCCCTGCAACTAAGCGTTGCACAGTGCGTTCTGGTATTGCCTATGTCTATGCAATAGATTTTCAAGGGCATGAAACGTAAAAAAAAGGGC
>CALXOC010000188.1 GCA_944389915.1 uncultured Opitutales bacterium
CTTGGCGCTGCATCAACAGGAGTGCTTCGCGCAGCTCGGATATGGAAAGGGAGCTTTCCCGAATCCGGAATATGCGGCCTCGCACACGCTTGCGCTGCCGATTTATCCCGAACTGACGCGCCAACAGTTGGAATATGTTGTAGCCTGCATTTCCGAATTCTTCAAGGCGGGTGCCTGAGCGGCTTTCATTAATAGCGGAAAGGGGCTTGCCGAAATTGGCAAGCCCCTTTCCGCTATTTAGGATGTGTGTGGTTTATACCTGCGTATTTGGCGGAATTACCGCGTTCTTTGTGACGATTATCACGCCGTCGCGAACATATAGGCCTTCGCTTTCCCACTTGTCGGGCTTGCCAAAGGGGGTTATGCGGCAGTTGTCTCCTATGCGCGCGTTCTTGTCTATTATTGCATTTTCTATGGAGCAATTTTGGCCTATGCCCAAAGACGGGTGCGATTTTTCAATGTTCTTGCGTTCGTCGTCTATGGTTTCGTAATAGTCCGAACCCATCATTACAACGTTTTTGAGGTTGCAGCCGTTGCGAATAATGGAGCGTATGCCTATAACCGAGCGCTGAATGGTGGAATTGTTTATTATGCAGCCGTCGGAAATGTTTGAACGCACTATTTTGGAATCGAATATTTTTGAGCCCGGCAGAAAGCGCGAATGTGTGTAAACCACTTGGCTCGGTTTATAGAAGTCGAAATCCGGAACTTCGTCAGTCAAGGCGAGGTTTGCCTCAAAAAAGGCGCCGACAGTCCCTATGTCTTCCCAATAGCCGTCAAATATGTATGCCGACAGCTTTTTCTTCCCAAGCAGCCCGGGAATAATCTCCTTGCCGAAATCCATTTCGTCTCCGGACATTGCCTCCTCCAAGACTTTTTGCGAAAATACATATATCCCCATGGAGGCGAGGCAATATTCGCCCTTCGGATTTTTTAGGTTTTTCTTGTGTTCGTCGCCTATCAAAAACGAGTTTATTACGTTCTCATCTTTAGGCTTCTCGGCAAACTCTATAATTTCGAGATCTTTGCTGACGCGCATCACCCCGAGGCTTGAGGCCTCGCTTTTGGGCATGGGCTTGGCCGCTATAGTTATATCGGAGCCGCTTTTTATATGGGCGTCTATGAGATGCTTGAAGTTCATCTGGTAGAGCTGGTCGCCCGACAGGATTAAATAGTAATAGTTCCCGTTATTGGGCCGCTCGAAATGGTGCATGTTTTTGCGGACGGCGTCGGCGGTTCCCTGGTACCAGTCTCCTCCCGTTTCGGTTTGTTCGGCCGCCAGAATATCCACATATCCGCGGCTGAAGGAATCGAATTTGTAGGTTTGCTGTATATGCCTGTGCAGGCTTGCGGTGTTAAACTGGGACAGCAGGTATATGCAGTCGCAACCGGAGTTGATGCAGTTGCTTATAGGAATGTCCACAAGTCTGTATTTGCCGGCGAGCGGGACGGCAGGCTTGCAGCGGTATTTCGTTAGCGGATACAAACGCGTACCGCGTCCGCCGCCCATTATTATGCTGATGACGTTCTTCATTTTCCGATTTTTTTAAATGTAAAGACAATAGAGCGGCATTATCAACAAATTTTCGGTTAGAAAACAGTTAAGAACCCCCTCCGCTTATCTTGAATTATCGCACAATATCATGAAAAATCCAGCTTTTTTTACTTTTGCCAACAATATTGGCGCGATATCTCTCGCCGAGCCGAAAGACTTTAAACGCAGACGGGAGGCGGAAAGACGGCACCAGAAACGTTCAATCCCAAAAAATGGTTGCTTTTGAAAAAGGTACAAGTAATGATTTAAAAACTTTTTTTATATGGACCAGCTCGAAACATTTGCTCAGAATGCCGAAGTTTTTATCGGCGCAGAAGACCTCAAGAAGAAACTCGAGAAGGGTAAGAAGCTCCGCGTGAAGCTCGGCGTGGACCCGACTCGCCCCGATTTGACCTTCGGGCACATGGTCGTGTTTAACAAGTTGCGCCAATTCCAGGATCTGGGGCATCAGGCGGTTTTAATAATAGGGGACTATACCGCGTGCATAGGGGATCCGAGCGGAAGAAGCGCGCTGCGCCCGGTGCTGTCGCGCGAAGAGGCGCTTTCAAACAGCGAGACCTATCTGGAGCAGGCCTTTAAGGTGCTCGATAAAGAGCGCACGGAGGTGCACTACAACAGCGAGTGGTTTTCAAAAATGTCCTTTGCCGACGCGCTCGACTTGGCGAGAAAAATGACCGTCGCCAGAATGCTCGAGCGCGATGATTTTGCAAAGCGCTATGCGGAAAAAACGCCCGTTTCGATAGTCGAATTTCTCTATCCGCTGGTGCAGGGCTACGATTCCATAATGGTGGAATCCGACGTTGAGCTTGGAGGGAGCGACCAGCTTTTCAACAACCTTGTCGGGAGGGACCTTCAGCGCGAGGCCGGCATGGAGGCGGGGCAGGCTGTGATAACCATGCCGCTGCTTGTCGGCCTCGACGGCGAGCGAAAAATGTCAAAGAGCTATAACAACTACATAGCCTTCAACGACACTCCGCGCGATATGTTCGGGAAGATAATGTCCATAAGCGACGAAACCATGTGGAAGTACTACCGCTATCTCATGCTCTACACTCCCGCGCAAATCGAGCGCGCAAAACAGGAGCATCCGATGCGTAGCAAAAAAAATCTCGCCTGCTTGATGGTGTCGCGCTTCTACGGTATAGATGCCGGCAAGGCCGAGCTGGAAAACTTCGAGAAGGTGTTCTCCAATAACGAAATGCCGGACGACATGCCCGAGTTTGACTGGAATGCGCTTGTGGGAACCGACGAGGCAACCCTCTTAAACGTGATGGGGGCAACCGGGCTTTTCCCGAGCAAGAATGAGATCCGCCGCCTAATAGAGCAGGGCGCGGTAAAGATGAACTCTGAAAGGGTTTCAAACCCCTTTATCACGTTAAAGCGTGACGGAAGCTCAACGGTGCTTCAGGCGGGCAAGAGGGTGTTCTTTAGGGTGAAGTCCTGATTTGGGCGCTCTTGCGGTTTTATCAATGGAGTCGGCGCAGGTAAGGGCTCTTGGGAGGGGAAACGTACTCGGACTCATGTTCCGATACTCCGTCCCCGCAATTTTTGCCACTGTCATAAATGCGGCCTACAATATTGTTGACAGGATATTTTTGGGGAGGTGCTGCGGAGAAGATGCGCTTGCGGCGGTAACGGTGTGCTTCACCCCTACGCTGTTATTTTTATCCGTGGGAATGACAATAGGAATGGGAAGCGCGACCATCGTCTCTATAAGGCTGGGGCGAAAAGACAAGGAGGGAGCCGAGAAAGCTCTCGGGCAGGCGATATTTCTGTTTTTTGCCTTTTGCGCCCTTCTTGCTTTGGCAGTGCTGACGTGGATGGAGCCGATGTTGTCGTTTTTCGGAGCCACCGACAAGATAGTGGGGCTTGCCGCCTCGTATTATTACATAATTATAAGCGGGCTGATATTTGAAAAAATATCTTTCGGCATAAACAATATAATAAGGGCCGAGGGCAGGCCGGTCTATGCAATGACAACCATAATCATAGGGGCGGCTGTAAACGTGTTTCTCGACTGGCTTTTTGTGTATAAAATGGATATGGGGGTAAAGGGGGCCGCCTATGCGACAGTTATCGCTCAGGCGTGCGCGTCGCTCTGGGTTTGCAGATTTTATTTTTGCTCTATAAGCTACCTGAAAATCAGGCCGGCTTATGTGCGCTTGCACTTTGACATACTGAAAAACATATTGACTGCCGGGTCTCCTGCTTTTGTAACGCAATCCGTGGCTGCGGCCGCCGTCGGATTTCTCATAGTTCAGGCGCGTTCGTACGGTTCGGAGTCCGCGATAGCGGTGGTCGGCATAGTGCAGTCTGTAATTACGGTGATGTTCTTGCCAGTGGTGGGGCTGGGAATGGGCATGCAGCCCATAATAGGATACAACTGGGGCGCGCGCAATTTAAGCCGCGTCAGAAGCGCGGTGTTAAAGGCCATATACGCAGCAACATTTATATGCGCCCTATCCTTTGCGGTTGGGGAATTTCTTCCGCGCCCCATATTTGAAGTGTTTTTGGGAAATAATTCCGGACTTGTGGACATGGGGGTGCGCGCTCTCAGAATCATAGTGGTCTTGTATCCGCTAATAGGCTTTAACATAGTGGTGGCGTCGTTTTTCCAATCAACTAAGCGTCCGGCCTTTTCCATTCTTGTGGTGATTTTCAGGCAGGTGATGTTTTTTATACCGCTCGCTTATGTCTTGCCGATTTTCTGGGGCATAGACGGGCTATGGTTTTCCTATCCTATAAGCGATTTTTTTGCATTCTTTCTGACTCTCGCGGTATTTGTCCGCGAACTTCCGAAGCTTGCGGACGGCGGAACTTCGGCAGATGTGATTGATGTGGATAATCTTGAGCTTGGAAGAAAATAGTTGATTTTTTCCTTCGATTCGGCAATATTTGCGAAATAAATAAAAGACTTGTATGGAAATAACACAGGAAAAAGTAAACGATGTAGCCGTGATATCCCTCAGTGGCAGGTTGAATGTAACCACCACCGCAGATTTGGAGGCCGTCTTTAACAAACTCCTTGAGGAGAAATGCACCAAGGTACTCGTTGAATGCCGCGATCTCGAATATATAAGCAGTGCGGGGCTCCGCGTGCTTTTGACTGCGGCAAAGCAATTTAAGAAAATTTCCGGCGAGATAGCGCTCGCGGGATTGAGCCAAAACGTGAAGCAGGTGTTTGAAATATCCGGGTTCACAAGCATATTCCCAATATACACCACGCGCGACGAGGCTATAAAAAGCCTTTAACGATACTTTCATGTTTTATTCACGATTTGTCCGCCGAAAATATCGGCGGATTTTTGTTTTGCCTATGTTGGCTGATAGTTCGGCAATTGCAAATGCGCAGTATTGCTCTTGACTTTGAAATGTGTCGGGCTTTTACTTTTTTGACATGGATAAACTTGAAGAGATTTTTAAAATGCAATTCGACCTCAATAAGAGGATTGGAATAGACACCTCGAAAATGGACGACGACGAGAAGATAAAATGGGTTCTCAATTACAGCCGGGCACTCGGGCAGGAAAATTGCGAACTTGTGGATTCAGTTCCGTGGAAATGGTGGGCAAAATATCAGAAATTCGACGTGCAAAACGCGCGTGTAGAGGTTGTGGATATGCTGCACTTTTTGGTGTCTCTGGCCCAAGTTTTGGGCATGACTGCCGAAG
This sequence comes from uncultured Opitutales bacterium, assembly GCA_944389915.1. Taxonomy (GTDB): domain Bacteria; phylum Verrucomicrobiota; class Verrucomicrobiia; order Opitutales; family Intestinicryptomonadaceae; genus Merdousia. The sequence continues at coordinate 5,227 of CALXOC010000188.1, forward strand.
ATTTTTATCAAGCCTACGCAAAGAAAAACCACATAAACCACGATAGGCAGGATTCGGGCTATACAAAGAAAGACGAAGACGACTGCCGCAGCATATAGGTGTTTTGCAGCTTGAATTAAAATAAAAATGGACGGACATATCCCAAGGCAATCCGAGGATAAAGATTCTTTCAAAAAGAATCCTGGCGGAGATTTGGGAAATGGAAAAGCTGTTGGAGATACCGGTTTTAATAAACGGGGCGGCGGCGAGTTTGTTGAAATAGTGGAAGAGGAATATTTAAACGCGCCGGGAAATCCGCCGTACGGGATTCCGAACGCTTCTTATCCGGGAAGGCCGCCTTTTCCGCCGCCACATCCGGTGCAAATGCCTCCATT
>CALXOC010000189.1 GCA_944389915.1 uncultured Opitutales bacterium
CATTGCCTTCGTGTTTACGAGGCGCGTTGGCGAGAGAGACTCGGCGCTCTGGTCCGACGCGTTCATTCTCTCCCTTATAAGCTTTTCGGTGCGCGCCAATCCTATTCTGCACTGGTTTGCAAGAAGCTCTCCGGCTGTTCTTACGCGGCGGCTGCCCAAGTTGTCTATATCGTCTATTACGCCTTCGCCCTTCTTGAGCTTGCAGAGGTACTTTGTGCCTGCGACAATGTCCTCGGAGGTTAAAATGCGCGTCTCCAAGGGAGTATCGAGCCCCAACTTTTGATTTATCTTAAATCTGCCCACCCTTCCGAGGTCGTAGCGCTTGGGATCTTTTAATGTGCGGCGCATCAGCGCGCGAGCGTTTTCTATATTGACCGGCTCGCCCGGACGCAACTGCGTATAGATGTATTTGAGGGCGCTCTCCTCGTTTTCAGTTTTGTCCTTTTTTATGGCGCGGACTATTGCGCCGTCGTCAACGGTCGTGTCTATGACCTTAAATTCTTTTATGTTGGCTTCCTTGAACTTTTTAACCGCTATGGTTGTAAGAGTCTCGTACTGTTTCAAAAGCACAACTCCATGTTCGGGGTCTGTTACAGGCTCGGCAAGAACATAGTGCGATATGTTCTCCATATTGAGCGCCCTATTTACAGACAAGTCCTCAACCTTGTAAAATAAATCAACAATCTCCTGGTCGGAGCTGTGCCCGAGAGCCCTCAACAGAGTAGTTATAAGGAACTTTCTGCGGCGGCGGCGGCGGTCTATATATACATACAAAAGGTCGTTTTGGTCGAATTGGACCTCAACCCATGTGCCTCTGTCCGGAATTAGGCGGAAAGAATAAAGTATTTTGTCGGAGCTGTGGACCGTCTCTTCAAAGCATATTCCGGGGCTGCGGTGCAACTGGCTTACAACAACGCGCTCGGCTCCGTTTACTATAAAGCTGCCGCTCTTTGTCATCATGTTTATGTCGCCCATGAAGATTCTCTCTTCCTGGGTCCTATCCTCCTCGCGGAGGCGGAAGGTAACATGGAGGGCAACGGAATATGTGGTACCTTCCTTTATGCACTCAACTTCGCTCTGCTTTGGACCTACGAGGTCGTATGAAACATACTCAAGCCTATGCTTGCCGTCGTAGCTCTCTATGGGGAAAACTTCATTGAATACCGCGTGAAGCCCCACCATTCTCCTTTTCGAGGGCGGAACGTCTTTCTGGAGAAAATCGTCGAATGATTTCAACTGGTTTTCTATGAGATTGGGAAGAGGTATAACCTCTTTGAGTTTTCCAAAATTCTTTCGCTCAGACATGTTATTTGAGTTTTTTTGAATGTGTACCCCGGATTTTCGCTTCGGGGTGTTTTAAGCGGAAAAAGCGGACAGTCGCGGAGCGGCTCCACGCCGCCGCGACTCTCCGCGAAAAATGCGAGATTTAATACTACTTGAGCTCAACCGTAGCGCCGGCATCCTTGAGCTTCTTGGCAATCTCTTCGGCCTCGGCCTTGTTGACGCCCTCTTTAACAGCCTTGGGCGCGCCCTCAACGAGAGCTTTAGCCTCGGCCAATCCGAGAGAAGTGATTGCGCGAACTTCCTTAATGACGGCAATCTTCTTCGAAGCGTCAACAGCTTTGAGTATTACATCGAAGCTGTCTTTTTCTTCGGCTGCCGGAGCGGCGGCTCCAGCGGCTGCTACTGCAACAGTAGCCGCGGCGCTTACGCCCCACTTTTCTTCGAGTTCCTTAACGAGATTGGCCGCGTCAACAACCGTAAGCGCGCTGAGCCATTCTATAACCTGTTCTTTTGTGATATCTGCCATTGTTTTGTTCTCCTTGAACGCTTGGCATTCCGTCGGAATGTTTAAGAGACAAACGCCTCCCAAGTTTGTTCTTTAGTTTTTATTTTTTTATTCCGCGCCTCCCGGCAAGAGGACGCGCGGAGTGTTAAGATTCTTTAAAAGCCCCGCTGTCAATAAAGCAAACAGCGGAGCGTGCGCACTACTCCGCGCTTGCGGGAGCGGCGGCGCCGCCCTCTTCCTGCATTTTTTCGACCGTGCGGAAGAGCACGCGAACCATCTGGGTGGCCGGAGTCTTGAGCAGCGACAGCAACTTCGCACGAAGCTCCGGAAGCGAAGGCAAACTTCCAAGGTATTCAACCTCTTCTTTTGTCATCACTTTTTCGTCGTATATTCCGAGCTTTATTTCCGACTTCTCGCGGCTCTTGAAGAATTCCACAACCGCTTTGGCGACCGCGGCGGGATCTTCGCCCCCGCTGATTATTCCGGTTTGCCCGTTCAATACGGCTCCCATGTCGGGAAGGCCGAGCTCCTTGGCGGCTATTGCTATAATCGAATTCTTTGCAACGTGATATTCCGCTCCTACGGCCGCAAGAGCCCTGCGGAACGAAGCGGCATCGGCCACTGTAACGCCTGTAAAGCTCACGAGGAAAAGATGTCCTGAAGCCGCAAGCCTTGCGCGCGCTTCCTCAACGAGATATTTCTTTTCGGGTCTCATTTTATAAAATTCCTCTCATTATTCGGCTTCCGTGAGGGCGATTTTTACGCCTGGACTCATCGTTGAGCTGATTGTGATTGAATTGATGAACTTTCCCTTCACCGCTTCGGGGCGGGCCGCTACAACTGCCGATATGGCGGCTTTGGCGTTTTCTGCAAGCTTCTCCGCGTCGAAACTGCGCTTGCCTACCACTACCACCAAATTGGAGGTCTTATCCATTTTGAACTCCACGCGCCCGGCTTTCACTTCGGATATAGCCGCGGCTATGTCTTCCGTAACGGTTCCGCTCTTGGGATTCGGCATCAAACCTCTCGGTCCGAGCACGCGCGCAACTTTGCGAACTTCCTTCATTGCGGACGGGGTTGCCACGGCGACATCGAAATCCATCCAGCCGCCTTCCACCTCCTTTATGAGGTCCTCCAAGCCGGCCTTGTCGGCTCCCGCATCGAGAGCCGCCTGGGCGTTCTCGGTGAACACCACAACCCTGACATTCTTTCCGCTTCCGTGGGGCAGACGCACGGTTCCGCGCACCATCTGGTTGCTCTGTTTTGGATCTACGCCGAGCTTCATAGAAATCTCGACCGTTTCATCAAAGGCTGCCTTTGGCATCGCGGCAAGCGCCTTGACGGCATCAGCTATGCCGACGGGCTTTTGCGCAACGCTCTCGAGCGCCTTCCTGTATCTTTTGCTTCTTTTTACCATGACTTTTGTGTCTCCTGCTTTTGCAGTGCGGTTTGTTTTATTTTATGTACGCGAATGCGCCCGGAGCTTGCCCGGGGCCTCCATACCTGAAAATTATCCGACTATCTCTATGCCCATCGAGCGCGCCGTGCCCTCTATTATGCGGCAGGCTGCCTCCAGTGAAACGGCGTTCAAATCCTTCTCCTTAAGTTTGGCTATTTCCTTAACCTGGGCTTTGGTGACTTTTCCAACCTTGTCTACATTGGGCTTGGAACTCGCCTTCTCCACCTTGGCAGCCTTCTTGAGAAGAACGGCGGCAGGAGGCGATTTCAATACGAATGTGAAGGACTTGTCCTGATATACCGATATGACCACGGGGAGAATCATGCCCGCCTGATCCTTTGTTTTGGCGTTGAACTCTTTGCAAAAACCCATGATGTTAACGCCCGCCGCGCCGAGTGCGGGGCCTACAGGCGGAGCGGGATTCGCCGCGCCTGCGGGAAGCTGCAACTTAATTTCTTTTACTACTTTCTTTGCCATTTGAGTTTTCTTTTTGTATGGGATTTTTAGCGCACGAGGCTATGCGGAAAAAATCTATTTCTTTGTTTTTCTATTTTCGGTAAAAATTCAATCAAAGCGCTACTGCTGAGAGTCCTCCGTGCGGGTAACTTGGCTGTACTCGAGCTCGACAGGTGTGAAACGCCCGAAAATCGAAACGCTCACCTTCAACTTGCACTTTTCTGCGTCGACTTCCTCTATGCGCCCCGCCAAGCCGAGGAATGGGCCGTCTATTATCTTAACTTCCTCGCCCACCGCATAGGAAACCTTCGGGCGCACGGTTCCTTCGGCCTGCTGCATCTGCTCAAAAATTCTGTCTATTTCGGCCTTGCGCAGCGGAACGGGCCTGTCTCCGCCCATAAAGTTTATAATTCCGTTTATTCCTCGGATAAAATACCACGGTTTTTCCAAAAAATTCTCGTCGGCATCATAGAGCTTCACGCGTACAAATATGTATCCGGGATAGAGTTTGCGCGGCCGCGATATAGTCTTGCCGTTCTTTACCTCTGAAACCCTCTCTTCGGGCATGAGAATGTCGTCGCTGCTAATATACTGCCCCATGTCTTCCAACTCTATCATTCGCTTGAGAGTTTCCACTGCCTTCTTTTCCATGTTGGAACGGGTCTGCACGGCGTACCATTTGCGCAGCGGATCGCCGCAATCGCGGGCGGGAAGCGACGACGACACATTCTGCTGCGTCGTCGGCTCTTGCGCGGATTTGTTATCGGATTCCATTTAAACTACTTTCCGCCTTTGACGAGCCACGTGAGCAAATCCACCACATTATATATGGCGAAATCTGCCAGACTTATAAATATGCCCAACAGACCTATGGCAATAAATACAACCACTATCGAACTATAAAGCTCCTGGCGCGTCGGCCAAGTGGCTTTCTTTAATTCCACCATGGTTTCTTTATAGAATTGTCTTATTTTGCGGAATGGATTTGTCATTTTTTATTGTCCGACCCGCTGCCTGATACCGTGCCGAATTTCCGGATAAATTCGCGCAGGGCGCCAAAGCGGATCCTATCGTTTTGCGCGGCTATGCCGCTTTTTTTATAAAGAACAAACAGGGGAGGAGGGACTCGAACCCCCAACACGCGGTTTTGGAGACCGCTGCTCTACCAATTGAACTACTCCCCTATCAAAGAAATTTAAAAAAGGCCTAAGCCTTTTGAGATGCCAAGGCCAGAAGCGCGCACGGCGCTTCTGGCACAGTGTCGAAAAAACAATTTACTTGATGATTTCGGTTACGCGTCCGGCGCCGACAGTGCGGCCGCCTTCGCGAATGGCGAAACGCTGTCCCTTTTCCATGGCCACGGGCTTCTGGAGCTCCACCTCAATGGAAACATTGTCTCCCGGCATAACCATCTCGACTCCCTCGGGAAGCTTGCAGACGCCGGTAACGTCGGCAGTGCCGAAGAAGAACTGGGGACGATAGTTCGAGAAGAATGGAGTGTGGCGTCCGCCTTCATCCTTGGTAAGAACGTATATCTCGGCCTTGGCGACTGTGTGGGGAGTGATTGAACCGGGCTTGGCCAACACCTGACCGCGCTGAACTTGGTTCTTTTCAATACCGCGCAACAACAAGCCTACATTGTCTCCGGCCTGGCCCTGTTCGAGCATCTTGCGGAACATTTCAACGCCCGTTACAGTGGTCTTGCGGGTTTCGCCCATTCCGACGATCTCAACTTCGTCGCCGACCTTTACAACGCCGCGCTCAATACGGCCTGTTGCAACGGTACCGCGCCCGGTGATGGAGAACACGTCTTCTATGCTCATCATGAAGGGCTTGTCTATGTCGCGCTGAGGCTCGGGTATTTCGGAGTCTATGGCGTCCATGAGGGCGTCTATGCTCTTTACTCCGAATTCTACGCCTTCGAGAGCCTGGGAAGCCGAACCGCGTATTATCTTAATATTGTCGCCGTCATACTGGTATTTGCTCAGCAGATCGCGGATTTCCATCTCGACGAGTTCGAGAAGCTCGGGATCGTCGAGGAGGTCGCATTTGTTAAGGAATACCACAATCTGCGGAACACCCACCTGGCGAGCCAAAAGGATGTGTTCGCGAGTCTGGGGCATCGGGCCGTCGGCTGCGCTTACAACAAGTATTGCGCCGTCCATCTGGGCGGCTCCGGTTATCATGTTCTTTACGAAGTCGGCGTGTCCGGGGCAGTCCACGTGCGCATAGTGGCGCGTGGGAGTTTCGTATTCCACGTGGGCAACGGCGATTGTTACAGTCTTGGTAGCGTCGCGAACAGTGCCGCCCTTGGCGATGTCCTGGTAGGACTTAAATTGAGCCAGGCCCTTGTCCGACTGAACCTTCAAGATTGCGGTCGTGAGTGTAGTTTTACCATGGTCAATGTGGCCGATGGTGCCTACGTTTACGTGTGGTTTCGTTCTGACGAATGATTCTTTCGACATGGTTCTTTCGGTTTTATTGTTAGGTTTTGTTGATGACTTTCAAGCGCGAGCCCCAGAGCGGATTTGAACCGCCGACCCCGTCCTTACCAAGGACGTGCTCTACCTGCTGAGCTACCGGGGCGTACGATTAAAAGCCGCCAGTTGTCTGGCGTTTTTTAATTGAAAGGGACAAAATCTGCATTTTTCCTGGCGAGCCGTCAACAATTTTTTTATAATTTTTTATAAATTTTCGGGATTATAGCGTTTACACAAAAATTCTTTTCTGCAACACTGCGGCGGTGAAATTTTCCTGTTCAACGCGTTCGCTCGCCGTGCCAATGGAGCTGCTATTGGACATGTTCTATACTTCGGGCGATCCCCATGCGATGTGCGGAAATTGCCCGCGCTTTGGAAAATTGTGGAGTTGCCCGCCTTATGTTTTTGATGCTAAATTATTTATATCTCAATATAAAACGGCAAACCTTCTCGCTCTCAAGATTAGCCCCGCATCAGATACGGACGCCACAGACGCATTTTCCGCAAAAAATATAGAGCATACCCTCAGAATTTTCCGAGTTTTGCTGGATCCGCTGTTGCTTGACATCGAAAGCCGAACTCCCGCTTCCCTTGCGCTCTTTGCCGGAAGTTGCATTTTGTGCGGTGAAAATTCGTGCGCGCGCGCAAAGGGTAAGCAATGTAAAAATCCGCAGAACATGCGTTACAGTCTCGAATCCCTCGGCTTTAACGTGGCATCGATGGCCGACATAATGCTAAACATTAAATTGGATTGGGCTACCCCAAAGTCGCCATGCAAATATCTATGCCTGATTTGCGCCCTGCTATCAAAAAGCGAAGTCGATTTGTCGGAGATATGCGCTAATCTAAGCGGCGAAAAACAATTATAATTTAACTCAACAACCTTGCCGTAACTTGCATTGAATGTCCAACAGCCATTTTTACAAATTACTTTTGCCCGCTCTTTGAATCCTCGAGAAAAACCATAATTATGTAAATGCACACTCCCGCCACAATGCCGCAGTCTGCTATGTTAAAAGCTGGCCATCTGTAATTTACAAAGGGCAAATGCACGTCGAGAAAGTCTATTACATGCCCGTATAGAATTCTGTCCGCCAGATTGCCGACTACTCCGCCCGCAAACATTCCCAAGGCAATTTGCCCCAATAAACTCCCGAAGCCCAGATAGTTCCTAAAGAACCACATCGCCGAAAGCGCAAGTATTGCTATCGACATCAGCAAATATGTCTGCCCCGACAGAATCCCCCATGCGGCGCCCTCGTTGGTTATATGCACAATATAAAAGAAGTCGGGAATCACCTCCAAGGGTTTGCTGTCTCCGTAAAAAGAATAGGTTGGGCTCTCCCTGCTCCAAGGAATATTGCAAATTATGGCGTATTTAGTGAGGCGGTCGAAGCAAAAGGTCAATATGGCGGCAAGAAAAAAATACGCGGGAGAAAGAGCGTACTTCTTATCTCCGCGCCCCTTGTAAATTTGTCTATCTCCAGCCAATTGAGTATCCGATTCTGTTAATCCGAAAGCCCTTAAGAATTTTCTTCCACTTCATCGCCAGACGAAGCCCCCTCTGAAGGCATTTCGTATATTGAGCGCTGGCTACTTTTGGCGCGGCGCTGTTCGAGCTCCTTGGCTTCCTGGCCCTCTTTGCTGTATCGAGTAAAGGGTATAGACCACAAGCGATCTTCCGGTATGGGCTTGCCGGTCACTTCACAAATGCCGTATGTTCCGTTCTTCATGCGCTTTATGGCCTCGTCTATCTCCAAGAGAACCTCTTTGCCGGCCGACAGCAAATTGTATGCCATGTCGCGCTCAAAGCTCTCGCTGCCCGCGTCGGCAAGATGCTGACCATAGGAGGACAAATCTCCGCTGTCCTCTTTTGCGGAGCGTTTGTGGACCTCCTCAACCCTGCTCTCTATCCCCTGCGAGTGGTGTTTGCGAAGCTCCATCAGCTTGCTGTAATACTTCTTCCATTTCCGCGGAATGTCCTTGCTCTCGACCTTTTCGCGCGTGGGAGCCTCAACCGGATTGAAGCCGAGTATGTCAAATATCGATGCTACCTCCGCCTTCTTTTTAGGCGCCGGAACGGACGCCTTGGGCTGAACCGCGGAAACTTTTCCGCTCTTTCCGGAGGTTCCCAGGACCGACACCTCCTTATTTGCAGCCATGGCACCCGATTGCCTGCGCGACAAATACAAATCCAAGTCCTCAAGCGTGAAAGAAATATTTTGCGACGGCCTCGAACGCTGGGCGCGGAATTTTTTTGACGACTTTATCTCCGCCGGAGAATTCGCCGCGCCCGATTGCAAAGTTTCCTTGCCGCGCGCTGCGGAAATATCCGAGCTTTTAGCCTGAGGCTTCGGATTTTCCGTTTTTGAAGGCCTCGATTTTAGCGGCTTTGGAGCGGATCCAGCCTTTGAAGCCTTGGAAGCCGGCTTTGATTGGGCTTTAGGCTTGGCGGATTTCGGCTCCTTTTTCGCCGTTTTCAAAGTCTTTGCTTGAACTTTTTTTGCGGTTTTGGACAAAACTTTTGTCCCCGATTTTTTTTCTGTTTTCTTTGAAATTTTCACAAAATTCTTCTTCAAACCCGGCTTTGACTGCGCCGTTTTTGCAGACGGCTTCTTTGCAGATGCCTTTGCGGGCAATTTCCTAGCCGGGACTTTTGCCGACGCCTTCTTTGCGGGTGTCTTTTTTACTGGTGCTTTGACAGGTTTTTTGGGCGCTCCCTTTTGGGGCTGGGTTTTCCCTTTAAGCGCCATTCCGGACTTATTTTTTTTTTTTTTTTCTTTTTT
>CALXOC010000190.1 GCA_944389915.1 uncultured Opitutales bacterium
GCTTTAAATACGCCATAGACGTTTTGCCCATTCGCGCAATTATCCTCCTGCTATTAATGTTCAGCTTCTTCGGGCTGCCTTTTACCATGCTCATGCCGGCTTTCACAAAGGAAGTTTTAAACGGCAACAGCGAAGTTCTCGGCAATCTCATGAGCTTTATAGGAATAGGGGCGGTATCTGCCGCACTGTATTTGGCTGCGCGAAAGAGCGTATTGGGCCTTGGGCGGGTAATCGTGCTATCGTGCGCGACTTTCGGCATTGGCCTATCTCTGATATCCTTTACAAGAAGCGCAAACATAGCATATATGCTCTGCGTGCCTATAGGTTTTGGCATGATAGCCGTCGCTGCATCGTGCAACACCATGCTTCAAAGCCTGGTGGACGATTCCAAGCGCGGAAGAATTATGAGCATGTTCTCAATGTGCTTTTTTGGGATACCCCCTATAGGAAGCATAGTTCAAGGTTGGGCCGCTAAATTCATGTCTTTTGAGCTAATAACTCTCTTATGCGGAATACTGTGCGTAGCTTCGGCACTGACCTTCGAATATTTTCGTCCCGCAATAAGACCGTATGCACGGGCTATTTACGCAAAAAACGGAATCATTATTCCGGAAATAGCAAAGGGTCTGCAATACACCAACCGCAAAGGCATAGGTTAAATATTTTGAGCAAGTATGCACGCAAAAGGGGCATTTGCCTTGACTTGCGCGCTTACACATTCAGACTTCTGATGCTGGAAAAACATCAGCGCCGGAAGGAGAGGAAATGTATTTTATAGCCAACTTTACAACATCGCTAATCCGCTTTGTAGTGGGTTGCGCGGTATTGCTTTTGGCAGCTTCAATTCCGGTATACTTCGTGAGTATCGACAAGGAAGTATTATTGTCGGCATCTAAGGGCACCCAAACACCAAGCTCTTTGGCAAACGTCTACATCGACGGCGCAAAAATATCGGCTGCAACCCTAATAGCCAATGCCGACGGAGATGCGCAAGAAATCATTAAGCAGGCGGACGCACTATACAAAAGCCATCCCAAATGGATACCGGCGGGCGGTGACGAACCTTTCTTCGAGGCCTTTTATTTTTCCATAGGGCTTCCGTCGGACAAGACGCCAAAAGTCTACTGGATAATGTCGCTTGAGGAGCGCAGAAAAAAACTTCTGGAATTTCTAAAAGAAAGCGGAACGCCTCTGGTAAAAAAATTTATAGAACTGCGCTCAATGGAGTCGCATCTGCTTCCGCCCGTATATTCTTCAGCGGGGGCTCCGCTCGACGCCGCTTTGCTCTCCGGAGCGCTCCTTGTTCAAACCGGGGATTTTTCCCCGCGCTTCTTGAGAAATTTAAACGCTTGCCTGGAAAAGATGCCCTTTGAATTGGCCGAACGCGAAAAATTTGAAAAATTCTGCATAGGACTGCTCACTATATCCCAGAATTTTGACTGGACGCAAATGCGCTGCATATGTGCAAGTTTTGAAGGGCTCACCCAAGTTTACGAATTTGGACTCTTATTCAAGTCGGCTCCAACCCCCCACTTTGCTAATACTCTTGCAGCGGCGCTTCTCATGTCGGGAGACGAAAGCCCAATATTCAACTATTTGCGCAATGGCGACAAGAGGCGATGGAGCGACTTTGCTTTTGCTTTCACCTGCGGCGAAGGCGCTTTGAAACTTCTGCTTGAACAAGACAAGCCCGTTTACAGAAACTCCGAACCGATAAGGCTAATATCGCCAATCATAGATCCGCTAATTGCGAACATAGCGCCTTTTGCGGTGGAATTCCCCATAGGAATGCTGGTTTCAAAGATTTTCCTCGCAATAATAGGGGGCTATTTCTTTATACGCGGGCTGCTTAGAATGTTCCGCATTAGACGCGACACCCCGAGCTGGCGCTCTCCGCTCGCATTGGTAAGGGGCCTTCTCGAGGGAACCATGGTGGCGCTATTCTTTTTTATACTTGTGGAGCCAGACGCGTTTAAAATAAAAATCGAAAACGCCCCCGCCCCGGAATTGAAATTTACCATAGACAAATTCATAAACACAATTGGAGAAGAAACTATGAAACTTGACACCGATACGGCAACCCTGGCGGCTATAGGATTTTTCCTTGTCGTGCAGTTCACTGTATATGTCTTCTGCCTGATAAGGCTATCGTCGATTAAGCGCATGAAAGCGCCGGCATCGCTGAAGCTTCGACTCCTCGACAACGAGGACAATCTTTTCGATTTGGGGCTGTATATTGGTTTGGCGGGAACCGTGGCATCTCTAATACTGCTTACATTCGGAATCATAACGGCGAGTCTAATGGCGGGATACACGTCCACCTTGTTCGGCATACTTTTTACCGCATTGGTGAAGGTTGTCCACTTGAGAAAATATAAGCGCAAGCTGCTTGTCGAAGCCGAGGGAGAATCCTGTCTGAAAGAAAATCTCCATCCCTAAATAAATTTACCGCCCCGCCCATAATGTCAGCATGGCCGGGGCTTTTGAATCGGAATATGAAAATACACCCAACCGCAATAATAGGAGACGGCGCGCAAATAGCCGGCGATGTTGAAATAGGCGCATATGCCGTCATAGAAGGCGGCGTTCGAATAGCCGAAGGCTCAAAAATAGAGGCGCACGCTCGCTTGTGCCGCGGAGCCGTAATAGGAAAGAACTGCTCCATCGGCTCTTTCACCATAATAGCGGGAATCCCGCAGGATTTGCATTTTGATGCAAGCATAGAGTCATTCACAGAAATAGGAGACGGCACAATAGTGCGCGAGGGAGCCACTATACACAGGGCCACTCGGCCGGGAGGCTCTACAGTGGTGGGGCGAAACTGCTTCATAATGGCAACCACCCATATAGGCCACGATGTGCAAATTGCGGAAAACTGCATACAGGGCTGCTTTAGCGCCATTGCCGGATTCTCGGTGATAGAAAGGGACGTGTTCATAAGCGGCGGAGTTCTAATA
>CALXOC010000191.1 GCA_944389915.1 uncultured Opitutales bacterium
ACCCGAGCATCAATCCCAGCTCTATAGTTTTGCGCACCGCCTCAAAATTTATCACGGGAAGCGTCCCCGGCAAAGCCCATACCACCGGATCGGTAAGCGTGTTCGGCGGTTCGGCAAATTTGTGCGCAACCGAAGAAAACATTTTGCTCTCGGTCTTTAATTGCACGTGGGTTTCCAACCCTATTACAGCTTCGTATTCCATCTTAAAATTAGAGTTTTGGATTTTGTCCATTGCATTCGGACGCTTGTTCAAACGCGTACGCATAAGATAGCAGCCTCGCTTCGTCGAAAGCCTTTCCTATCATCTGCAATCCTATTGGAAGACCGCCCGCAGAGATTCCGCAAGGAACAGAAATTCCGGGAAGGCCCGCCAAGTTTACATTTATGGTAAAAATGTCGTTCAAATACATGGAAAGCGGGTCGGATACCTTTTCTCCAAGCTTAAATGCCGTAGTGGGAGAAGTCGGTGTCAGAATCACGTCCACCTTCTCAAAAGCGCTTTCAAAATCGCGGCGGATTAAAGTCCTGACTTTTTGGGCGCGCAGATAGTAGGCGTCGTAATATCCGGAACTCAAAACATAGCTTCCCAAAATCACGCGGCGCTTTACCTCCTCGCCAAAGCCTTCGGCTCGGCTTTTAAAATACATGTCAACAACATCGCGCGCCTCCGCGCTTCTGCGCGTGTATCTTACGCCGTCGTAACGCGCCAAGTTGGAAGAGGCCTCGGCTGTGGCTATTATATAGTACACAGGTATTGCCAAATCCGTGTGGGGAAGAGATATTTCCACTATCTCTGCACCGAGCCCGGCGCATTTTTTTATCGATTTTTCAACGCAAGCGCGCACCTCGGGGTCCATCCCATCTATAAAATACTCGGAAGGGACGCCTATTTTTGCGCCTCTGAGCGAATCGGGAGAAAGCGCAGAAAGGTAGTCGGGTATCCCGATATTCACGCTTGTGGAATCGAGCTTATCGTAACCGGCTATGGCATTTAACAGTATTGCCGCGTCTTTTACGGAACGCGTAAAAGGTCCTATCTGGTCAAGCGACGATGCGAAAGCGGCCAACCCGTACCTGCTAACCAAGCCGTAGGTCGGCTTTAAGCCGACCACTCCGCACAGCGACGCCGGTTGGCGAATGGAACCTCCCGTATCGCTTCCGAGCGAACACGCGCATTCTCCTGCGGAAACGGCAGCCGCAGAACCGCCGCTGCTCCCGCCCGGTATGCGCGAGAGATCCCACGGATTCCGGGTCTTTTTAAACGCGCTGTTTTCGCACGAAGAGCCCATAGCAAATTCGTCCATATTTAAGCGCCCCCAAAACACAGCGCCCGCCGACTCAAGCTTTGCCATTGCCGTGCCCGTATAGGGACTGACATAATTTTCAAGTATTCTGCTCGCGCATGTGAGCTTTTGGCCCTTAACGGCAAGAAGATCCTTCAAGCCCACGGGTATGCCGTCGAGCGGCCCGAGTTTTGCGCCTGAAGCCCTTCGCTTGTCCGAAGCCTCCGCGGCCGACATCGCCTCGTCAGGGTATTCCGACAAGAACGCCCCCACTTTATCGTCAACGGCGCTTTTCCTTTCCATGAAGACGCGCAAAAGCTCCACCGCAGCTATCTCGCGCCTGTCCAGCATGGCTTCCAATTCGCTTACGCACCTGTAATAAATTTCAGAACTCATTTCAAAACAACTTTCAACTACGCCTCGTCAACGACTTTCGGCACCACTATCTGATTGTCCCTTTTCGCCGGAGCGTTCATTAGCGCGTCCTCAACCGACATTGCCGGAGTAGGAGAATCCTCGCGCCAAACATTGTAAATGGCGTGCGCGTGCGCCGAAGGCTCCACTCCAGAGACGTCCACCTCCGACAATTTGCGAAAATGTTCCAAAATCTGCCCGAGCTGTTTGGCGAAAGTTTGCCGCTCGCCCTCGGAAAGCTCGATGCGCGCCAAGCGCGCCACATAGTCGATATCAATATCCATACCGCGAAAAAATCGCAAAAACCCACTATCCTTTCAAGCAAAAACAGGAGCTTTTTTAGCCCATTCCAAAGCTTCGGCGCAAAATATGCGCATATTTTCCGAGACTTTTCGCGCCGCATTAAAGCCTGCCCCAAAACGAATGCGCATCCGCCTAAAAAAACGGCCGCGCACTCTAATGCGCAGCCGAAAAAATTTAAAACACATACAGGCCCTCAAGCAGCATAACATGCAAAGAGCGAAAATGCACCCGCTAAAAACTACTTTGAAGGCTGTTTTATTTCTATGACATCGTGGGAATTGCTCTCGCGCTGCCCGGCGCCCGTCAAACGTGTGAAGCGGGCGTTCGCCCGCAGTTCCTCAAGGTTGTGCGCGCCGAGATAACCCATGCCGCTCTGTATGCCCCCCATAAACTGGCGCAGGGATTCGTCGAGAGAACCCGACACCTCTTTCAGCGCCTCGACGCCCTCGGCGGTAACCTTGTCGCTTTTATTTTTTACATCGTGCCCGTAGCGAGCGGCGCTTCCCGCTTTCATGGCGGACAAGCTTCCCATTCCCCTGTATTGCTTGTAGGTTTTTCCGTTTATTTCCATTACCTGTCCCGGGGCTTCGGGGCATCCGGCAAGAAGCCCTCCGCAAATCATTGCGTCGGCAAGAGTGAGGGCTTTCACCATATCTCCGCTCTTGGTTATTCCGCCGTCGGCAATTATGCGGACGCCCCGTTTTCGCGCGGCCTTGGAACATACGTATAACGCCGTCAGCTGAGGTATGCCGACCCCCGCAACAACGCGAGTTATGCATATGGACCCCGGCCCCTGCCCGACTTTTATCGCGTCGGCGCCAGCTTCTGCCAAAAATTCCACGCCCGCCGCACTTGTTACGTTTCCGCCAATCAGAGTGAGCTCCGGAAATTCCCCGCGCAAAGCCTTTACCACTGAGCCCACCCCCTCGGTAAAGCCGTGCGCCGTAGAAACAGCGGCAACGTCAAGGCCTATGTCCACAAGCGACCCCACATGGGATATTATGCTGTCGAAATCTATAGAGCCGTCGGGCTTGCGCATCATGGCTATGGAAGCTCCGCACAGCAGGCGGAATTTGGAGTCTCTGGCGTTTGTAAGCTGAGACTGCCTCTCCTCGGAAATTCTCTCAATGTCGCTCAATGTAAACAGGCCCTTCAGCTTGTCGTCGGCGTCGACAACCAAGAGTTTATGCACGCCGAAATTCTTGTCGAAAAATGCGTCGGCAACGGCTATGGGATCCGAACCCAATTCGCTTTGGGATACCGTAAAGACATCGGCGCGCTTTGTCATGGCCTTGGACACCGGCAGAGACGCGTACCTCTCCTTCACTATGCTGCCGGGCAGCAGGCCGACAAGCTTGCCCTCGCTGTCCACCACAGGGAAAGTGCGAAAGCGGAAATTCTTTTCGGCCACAATTTTTAGGACGTCGCCTATGCACATCTGCGGCGAAACCTTTATGGGGTCCTGTATCAAGCCGTGTATGTAATTCTTTACGCGCGCAACCTCAGAGCGCTGCTCATTTTGCGTCATATTGCAATGAATAAGGCCCAAGCCGCCGTTCCGCGCCATTCCTATCGCCATCTGCGATTCCGTAACGGTGTCCATGTCCGAAGATATCATCGGTATGGAGAGCTTAATCGAATCTGAAAGAGACGTGTCCAGGCGCGTCTGCCGAGGAAGAACGTCGGAATACTGGGTCGCCAGCGACACGTCGTCGTAGGTTAGTCCGCAACCAGAATTCGCCGTGAAGAACGCGTCTGCGTCCAAAAAGAATTTATCGTCTATGCTATTGCTCATAGGTAGTGGATTTTCCCTTTAGCGGGTTAGACTCAGAATGGAAAATTGTCAAGTCATAAAAAGTAATTGCGCATGCAAGCCGCCTTAGAAATATGCGGCCCAATAGCGCTTTGCCGCGCATATCCAAAAGCTCCGCCATGCGCGCGCAGCGCGGTGAAAATTTTAGAAAATTTTTCTTAAAATTTCTTTTAAACCTTCAAGGGCGCCAGCCCTCCCGTCTTTGTCCACATGGACCATTTTTCGGCACTTGCGTTTTAATTCCTCCGCATTGTATTTCACTATCTCAAACTCGCCCTCTTTGGCGTCTGCGCGAGGATTTTTAATGCGTTCAAACTTTTGCGGCAGGCCGTACCAAGTGAAGTGGATGTCCCAACCGCAGTCATGGCCGTTGCTGTCGGTCAGAGCCGGATATATCTTTACAAAGTCCGGCACGCTGCGCGTATATACCCTAACTACAAAGGCGGTGGGCAAAGACTGTATGTATCCGGCAAATCCCGAATTTATCCGACCCTCCTTCGCGGCGTAAAAGAAAGCCAAAGGATCGAATCCATATAGGTTCATGCCGTTAAAATTTCCAAAATGGTTTTTCTGCCGGTATTTTTTGGAAATATACCATCTGTCGAAAGAATCGCCCAAACGCAGGCCTATTTCAAAATGCAAATGCGATTGCGCCTTGGCTATTGGATACGACGCGCTTCTGCCCATTATCCCGACTTTCTGGCCGGCCTTTACGCGCGAACCTATCGAAATGCCCGCGTCTATTTCCGACAAATGCGCATACAGAGTGTAAACCTCCACGTCGGCGTCCTCGTGCGAAACCACAACATAGCGCCCATAGCCGCTGTTGCCGGCAATTTTATTTATCATGCGCACAGTGCCGTCCATTGCGAAATAAACCTCGTCGAGAGCCTCGCCCTTGCGGTTTCTGCGCACAGGCCTTATGTCTATGCCCTCGTGAAATTTGTATCCGTTGTTTCTGACATCTCCGAATGCCCCGCTCATTGGATTGCCGGAAGCCGTCGGCTGCAGAAATTTTACAGGAGGCTCGCCTTCGGCAAAGGCCTTCGACTCAGTAGGCCAAAGAAGCTCCGAAGCGTATGTTGCGCTCAATGCAATCGCAAATGCAACAACTGCCGCGCATCTTTTCATCACCACTTGCTGGAGCTCGATTTTATCTCGTTGATTTTCTTTATGGCCGCATTCATTTCCTCAACGAACTTTTCGAGATCCGTACCGGGCTCGACCTCGCTGCACACAAATATTTTTCCGTCGGTAATGACAGTATCTATTTTGCGCAAGCCTATGGGCTCTCCGTTGAATTTCACAACTATGAAGCCTCCCATATTGGCGCCAGTCGCCTGTATCAGACGCTTTCTGCCGCGCTCCTGGCAAGTAAAGTAAAAGCCGGTAATGGGACCTCCGTGGTCGTTGACTTGCGCCAATTCGACTTTGACCAGATCCCCGTTATACATAAACTGGTCTTTGCTTGTTATTATCGCAAAATTCGACAGCGGCATTACTACCGTCTCGCGGGAAATTCCGGAATCTATGCTGTTTTGCGAGCCTACGTGAAATGTTAAAAGTTTCTTGTCGGCATCGTCGTCGCTGCTGCTACAAGCGGCAATAAAAAACGCCGACACCGCCATTGAGACAATAGCTGTGAATCTTTTCATATTATAATGCTTCCTAATTGGGTTTGTATTTTTATTATAAGGTCTTCGTCCAATTCCCTTTGGGGAACGACAAACTCACGCTTGGTAGAGGTCTGAATATATTTTTGCGCGCCGTTTGAGGCGCGGCCAACGGGGCGCAAAATTCTTTTTCTCTCAAGAAGCAGCGCAAGCATCTGTTTTACTACGTCGGCCTCCTCGGCAACAACCGCAGGATTTTCGTCGAAAAGCGAAACAAAAAAATCTTCGGAACCGGCGAGGGCCAAACGCCTTGCCGCTCGCTCGTCGGCCTCCGGATGCTCGCTCACAACTCTCTCCCAGCGCCCTATTATCCGACCTCTTATTTTGGAATCGTCAAAATCGTCCTTGTGCGAGTCCATTCTGTCAAGGTTGCCCGCCTCGTCCACAAAAACCGCGCACACAACCACATCGCCGGGTTTTATATCCCTTCCGGTGAGCGCCGATTTCTTTGCCAAAGGCTTTATCTGCCATTCCAACATTCGACCAATTTACATTTTTGTACCCGCGCAAATCAACACTATTTTATTTAGAAATGAAAATTTCCACACCGCCTCCGAATAAACGGAAGCGGCGCAAAAAAAAGCCCCCCGCAACGCGGAAGGCTTTGAAAATAAAAACTGCCCTCTTAGCTGAGCCTCTCAAGCAGAGCCTCGCGCTCCACTTTCAAGCTGCGCGGAAGCATCTCGTAGAGCTCCTCCTTGAGCGGCTGCGCGGCAACGGTCTCGGGATCGTACTGCATGAGGTCGGCAAACTTCTGCTTGTCGTAGTTGAAGCCGTCCCAATCTATGTCCTCGTAATTCGGAACAAATCCTATTGCCGTTTCCTTGGCGCACGCCTCCCCGTGCTGGCGGTTTACAATCCATGCGAGCACGCGGGCGTTCTCTCCGAATCCGGGCCACATGAATTTTCCGTCGGCGTCCTTGCGGAACCAGTTGACGTGGTAGAAGCGAGGCGTCTGCGACAGGTTCTTGCCCATCTTGACAAGGTGCCCAAGGTATTCTGCCATATTGTAGCCGGCAAATGGCAACATTGCCATAGGATCGCTGCGAAGCTCTCCCTGCTTGCCCTCCGCCGCCGCGGTGCGCTCCGAGCCCATCATAGCGCCCAGGTATACGCCGTGGGTCCAATTGAAGGACTCGAATACGAGCGGTATTCCCTTGGGGCGGCGACCTCCTATTACTATAGCGGAAATCGGAACTCCGCCAAGATCCTCGACTGCTTCGTCGAGGCACGGGCAGTTGGCTATGGGAGCGGTAAAGCGGCTGTTCGGATGCGCAGCGGTTGTTTCGCTTGCGGGAGTCCAGTCTTTGCCGTGCCAGTCTATGAGGTGAGCC
>CALXOC010000192.1 GCA_944389915.1 uncultured Opitutales bacterium
CTTGGCTCCCACCTTCTTGGCTGGAGCTTTCTTTGCTACTTTTTTTACTACTTTTTTTGTTGCCATGATCTTTATGTGTTTGGTTTTGTTAGTTTACATTGCCCCCGCACATATGCGAAAAATCCGAATATGCACGAAGAACTCGCAATGAAATTATACATTCAAAATCCGTAGAAAAAGCAAAGTCCGTTTTAGCCGCAATTTTATAGTGAGAGAGAAAGTGAGCCAAAGTATTTTTTCTAAATACTGTATGCGGGGTGTAATATATGTTTCGAACCATCTCTCTTTTTGCAGTGCAATATAGATATTGTAGGGCAATAATCTTTAAAGCTAATACACTTTATTGATTTTTTTTTAAGTCATTGCAATATAAAATTATCATTGTTTAAAAATTTTTTTGAGAAGAAATATTCAATACGAAAAAATTTCCGCAACGCGCAAACACATTATTTCCGCTTTAACAAGGGTTCCAATTCGGCGCTCTGTATTACATAGCCGATGTCAAACTTTCGCGCAGAAAAAAATTCAGACGCCGGCAACATCTTTGCGCACGGCCTTTGAAGTTTTGTGAAAAACGCCGTTCCCGAAGCGCATGCAACAACGAGTCCATTTTTACCGGACGCCTCCAAAACCGTTCCGGGAACGGCATCGCGCGGAGAATTATCCGAGAAAAACGATTCCCCAACTTTTACAGTCTCGCCGTTATATTCAAAAATCCCCGCTCCAAACGCGCGAATTCTGGCGTCTATTTCCCGCGCCGACAAATTGAAATCCAAACGCATATCGAGCTTCGACAACTTTCTTACATAAGTTGCGCGAGACTCGTCTTGAGATGTAAACTCGAGTCCCGAAGAAAGGAGGTCGCAAAGTTTTTCCCGCAACAATTCCGCGGAGAGCCGCGAAATTTTTTCGCGGAGAGTTGCAGAAGTTTCACGTTCGCCTATGTCGACCTCTTTTACCGCGCACACCGGGCCCGCGTCCATTTTTTTCACGATCTTCATCAACGAAACTCCCGTTCGGCGCATTCCCAATGCAATGGCTGACTCTATTGGAGAGGCGCCCCTCAATTCGGGGAGTATGGACGCATGCAAATTCAGGCACGGATATTTTCCATAATTTAAAATGTTGTCTCCAAGCATGATGCCATAAGCCATCACAACAATCAAATCAACCCCCATTGCGCGGAGTGCGTTGGACACTTCCACGCCCGGACTGCCTTCCGGACGCATCAGTTCAACACCCTCCGATATCGCCCATGCGCTTACCGGGTTTGGCTGAACGCATTTTCCCCTGCCCTTTGGTTTGTCGGGGTTGCTGACTACGCAGGCCAAGGGAAAGTCATGGCACGAACGCAAATATTTTATCGATTCGAGCGCGATAGGATCTGATGCCATGAACGCCGTTTTCACTATTCCCTCCCCTTTGTCCGCTCGCGCTCGGAGCGCTTAGGCTTTCCAACAAGTTCGAGGCGCATGGCTACGCCCCCAAAACCAAGCTTGTCCCTCAAAGCGTTTACAATATAGCGCTCGTACGAGCGCGACAAAGCCCCAGGAGTGTTGCAGTATAAACGCAAAGTAAAAGGCCTGTCCGACACTTTGACGCAATAATATATTTTAAACTGCTTTCCGGAAACATATTTCGGAGGATTCTCCTCTACCAGCGTTTTTAGTGTAGAATTTAGCCTGCCGGTAGAAACTTGCATGTTTGCTTTTCTATACATTTTCCAGGCAGCGTTCATCAATTTCTCCACACCGAAATTTTTGAGCGCCGACACAAACAGCACAGGAACCTTCCCCAAAAAAGGGAGACTTGCGCGCACCGCTTTTTCAAAGTCCCTGCCGAATTCCTTTGAATCCTTGTATTTCCCTATTCCTTTTCCGGAAAAAGCCTCGAATACATAATCCCATTTATTGACAACAACCAGCACCGACGCGCCTTCCTCAAAAATCTCTTCTGCCAGATTTTTGTCAAGTTCACCCACGCCGTCCTTTGCGTCTACCACCAAAAAAACCACATCGGCACAAGAAAGCGCGCGGCGGGTGCGGAGCGACGACAAATAATCCAAAGAGGAATTTGTTTTCCGCTTCGCCCTCAGGCCCGCCGTGTCATAAAGCCTAAATTTCATCTCCGTGCCGTCTTTAAGCGGAACATCAATGTCGAACTTGACGCTATCCCGCGTGGTTCCGGCAATGGGACTGACTATTAGCCTCTCCTCTCCCAACAGGCAATTCACAATAGAGCTCTTGCCCACATTCGGCCTTCCCACAACGCCTATCTTTATGCGATCTCCGCCTTCGTCGGAAGTCGGAGGCTCAATCCTGCCGACAATGCACTCCAGGTCTTTCAAAAGATTTTCCAAACCCGCTCCGTGCTCGGCCGAAATTTCCACATTGTATTTAAAGCCCAATCTGTAAAAATCCGCAGCCCTCAACTGGTGGCTCGGAACGTCGATCTTGTTTATGGCCAATATTACAGGTTTACCCGACGCCCGCAACAACTGGGCTATGTCTTCGTCAAGGGGCGTCAGCCCATCTTGCGAATCGACTACGAAAATAATGGCGTCCGCCATGTCCACGGCAAATTTTGCCTGCATTTCAGTGGCCTTTGCAATGGCGGCATCTGTATCGGATGACGACTTTGCGCCCATTCCGCCCGTATCCATCAGCAATATGTTGTCAGCCAAACGCTCCGCAACTATATCGCGCGTAACTCCGGGCTTGTCGTGCACTATGGACACGCGCCGCCCCATAAGCCTGTTAAACAACCTGCTCTTGCCTACATTCGGCCTTCCCACAAGTGCTATGCTTTTTTCTCCGGAATGCATGCCCCACTTATAAATTCTTCAAGACAGACTCCATTCTGTCGGCGGCTTCCATCAAGTTCTCATAACTTGTCGAAAAACTCGCCCGCACGTAACCGTCGCCCGAGGGGCCAAAAGCCGATCCCGGAACAACCGCGACCTTCGCCTTCTCCAAAAGGGTTTTTGCAAAATCCATAGAGCTCATGCCGTAGCGCTTCACGCACGGGAAGGCGTAAAAAGTTCCCTTGGGCAAATGGCAGTCGAGCCCCATTTCGTTAAATCTGCGCACTATGAAATCTCTGCGGCGCATGTATTGTTCGCGCATCTTTTCCATTGAGGGCCCCCCGCGCAAAAGCGCCTCTATGGCCGCCTCTTGCGAAACTATAGGCGCGCACATTATGGCGTATTGGTGGGTTTTCATCATGCCTTCTATCAAAGCTTTGGGCGCGCATGCGTATCCTATTCTGAATCCAGTCATGGCAAAAGCCTTGGAAAAGCCGTGCATGAATATGCAGCGATCCTTCATGCCCGGCAGCGAGGCTATTGACACGTGCCCGCCTTCGTATCTCAATTCGGAATAAATTTCATCCGATATGACAAGCATGTCTTTTTCAACCACAAACTCCGCCAATTCCCTAAGCTGCGAAATCTCCGCCACGCCTCCGGTCGGATTTGTGGGGAAATTTATAACAATCGCCTTGCAGCCCGGTTCCCACGACTTGCGGACTTCGTCCATATTAAACGAAAAACCATCTTCAGGGCGGGTTTTCACCGGAACTGGTATCCCGTGGCATAACTTGATGCTCGGAGAATACGAAACAAAACACGGTTCGTGGTACATTATTTTATCGCCCGGATTTATTATGGCCCTAAGCGCGCAATCCAATACCTCGCTAACGCCGACTCCCACAAGAATCTCGCAAGATGGATCGTACTCTATGCCGTAATTTTTTCCCACATATTTAGCTATCTCGTTGCGCAATCTGCGCAAACCGAGATTGTCGGTATAGCACGTCCGCCCCTTTTCCAAGGCGAATATCGCAGCCTCGCGTATATGCCACGGCGTAACAAAATCCGGCTCGCCTATACCAAGAGATATGGCGTCTTGCATGTTTGCGGCTACCGCAAAGAACTCGCGTATGCCCGAACGGGGCAAATCAACCACATGTTTAGCTATAAAACTTTTTATATCTTTCATAATGCAAAAAAAATTTGGATTCAAAACCGCGCCACGCGAATATTCTACGGGGAATATATCAGCCTGTCGCCGGAATCCGCATCTTTCTTAATTATGAAGCCTTGCTGTTTGTAGGTTCGCAAAAAGAAATGCGTGGCAGTTGACGCAACGCCGCCTATTGTAGCCAATTTCTCATATACAAAGCTCGCAACCCCTCTTAGAGATTTTGCCTTCACAAAAAGCAGAAGGTCGTAGGCCCCGCTCATCAGATAGCATGAGTCAACCTGCTCGAATTGGCTGACCCTTTGCGCGAGCCTGTCGAAGCCGCCGTCCCTCTCGGGGTTTATGCGCAGCTCTATGGCGGCATGGACCATGCCGTCCTCTATGTCGGGATTTATCACGGGCCTCCATCCCAAGAGCACACCTTCGTCGCTCAGCTGCTTCAAACGCTCGTTTACCTCTTCGGGAGATATTCCGAGAATCTTCCCCATCTGCTCGGTCGAAAGAGCCTCGCCGTCAAGCATCAATTTCAATATTTTATCCATGGCCTTTACAATGCCCTTATTCCGCATTTTTAAAACACTTTTTTTTAAGAAATTTCATATTGCCGGCAACTTTGCATTCTCGCAAAAAATAAAACGGGTGAAGTCGGAGCATCGGAACACCTGACAACATCGAAATTTTCGGCGGAAAAATTATCATTAAAAAACTTTGATACCGCATAAAATTCGGCTTCTCCGCCGTCATGACCCCTGTACGACAACACGCTCAAGGCCCCCATAGAGGCGTCTAAAAGTTTCAAAGACGCATCGAGCGCCGACACCGTGCTTTCGGGAGATGTAACAACGCTCTTATCGGAACAGGGCATCCAGCCCAAATTAAAAAATACGCACGATATTTTTCCCCGCAACTCCAATGGGATTTTTTCAAGCATCTTGGAATGGCAACATAGGTAGGCCCTCAGACGTTTTGACGGCGCCATGCGTTTAAAAAGTTCCCTGCTTGCAAAAATGGACTTTTCCTGAATGTCGAATCCGAAAACCTCGCCGTCCTTTTCCAATAAGGACGCCAAAAACAGCGCGTCCCGGCCAAGCCCGAGAGTGGCGTCCACGGCCCATCTGATAGTTTTTCCGCGGAAAAATTCTGAAGCCATAACATGGGATTTTCTCACAAGGTTTTCAGACATTTTTTTATCAAATCATGCTATTGAACAAAACATGCGCCCGCGCTTTACAATAAGCCTGCATAGTTTATCGAACTTTGCCCGCTTTCAATTTGCAATATAAAATTCCGAAGCAAGGAATGGCACAAACTGGTTCAAAAGCAGCCCCAAATTGCATTCCGCGCATTTGCGTGCGCGAAATAAAAAAGTTCAAATTAGGCCAGACCGCGCTCGCTCGGAGAGTGGGCGAAGTCCAATATCATTTTTACAACGCGCGAACCGGCATTGTCGCGCGCGGCAAGCTCCTCTATTGCGTGCGTGCGGGTGAGCCTGCGCTTATATATTAGCTTAAAGGCGCTGTAGGCTATATCTATCTCGTCTATGCCAAATCCGTTGCGCTGCATGTTGATCTTGTTAATGGCGCAAACCTCCGCAGGCGATCCGTCGGCCATAAAAAACGGGGGCAAGTCCTTCACCAACTTTGAACTTGCGCTCAGCATGGCATACGCCCCTATGCGGCAAAACTGGTGCGCTCCGCTGCCCCAACCTATTACGGCATGGTCCTGCACAACCACATGCCCGCCGAGGGCGGCATGCGAACTCATTACAATTTTATCGCCCACTACGCAATCGTGGGCTATATGGCTGTAAGCCAAAATATTGTTGTCGTTTCCTATCAGGGTGAAATTTCCGTCCGCCGTGGCAAGATGAGCGGTTGTGTATTCCCTGAATACATTTCTATCGCCTATCTTAAGGCCGGGCTTGCCTCCCTTATATTTAAGATCGTGCGTCTTTCCGCCAATATACGCGTAGGGAAATATCTGGTTTTCCCTCCCCATGAATGTATAGCCCTCAATAGTCGCATGGTGTGCAACAACACACGCATCGCCTAAGGAAACTTCCGCCCCGATATATGCGTACGCGCCTATTTCAACGCCCTCCCCCAACTGGGCGCCGTCTTCAACGATGGCAGTTGGATGTATTTTCGTCATAAATTTCTACGGCGATTCGCTCGCGTCCATTACCGTAAACATCAAATCAGCCGACGAAACCACTTTGCCATCGACCTTGCATTCGGCAGACGCGCACGCTATTTTGTCTCCGCGCGACTTTGTTATGCGCACGTCTATCTGAAGCTGGTCACCTGGTTTTACGGCCCTGCGGAATTTCACCTTGTCGGCGCTCATAAAGAATGCCAACTTATCTTCGCCGTCTATGCGCCGAAGCATGAGTATGCCCGCTGCCTGCGCCATGGCTTCAAGTTGCAATACCCCGGGCATAACGGGATTCCCGGGGAAATGCCCCTGAAAAAATTGCTCGTTTATTGTAACGTTTTTTATGGCCGTCAATTCCTCGTTGCCGCGGGTTTCGGTAATTCTGTCAACAAGAACGAAAGGATACCTGTGGGGAAGAAGTTCGAGTATCCTGCGCGTATCGAGCTTTGCCTCCGTAAAAATTTTAACCTTGTGCGCGGACGATCCGGGAAGCGAAGCTTTCTTGGAAGGCTGCTCCGCCGCCGACTGCATCTGCCTGTATATCTTTTCGGTTAATTTTGCGTTTAAAGCATGCCCCGGACGCACGGCTACTATGTGGGCTTTCAACTTTGTCCCGAGCAGGGCTATATCGCCAATTATGTCTAAAATCTTGTGCCTGACAAATTCATCGTGAAAGCGGAGGGGTTCCTTTGAAAGTATCTTATCCCCCTTGATGACTATCGCGGAATCAAGGCTGCCGCCCTGAATTTTGCCCATCTTTAAAAGCGGCTCTATGTCTTCGTAAATGGTAAATGTGCGCGCGGGCGCTATGTCGGCCTGATAGGTTTCGGGATTTATGTCTATAGACAAATGCTGCGTGTGTATGCCGCGGTCGTCGGCAGACGTGCATGTTATCTTTAGCCCGTCGTAAGGCAGCGCTATTATTGAGCGGTTCCCCTCGGAGACGGACAAGGGCTCTCTAAGCTCGTAAAATGAGCGCTCCGCATTTTGCTCAACCGGCTCGCACTGCTGGATCAAATTTACAAAAAATTTCGAAGATCCGTCGAGTATGGGGGGCTCCGCCGCGTCCATCTCAACTATGCAGTTGTCTATCCCCATTCCGTTTAGGGCGCTCAAAACATGCTCTATTGTATGCAATTTCGTGTGCCCGGAAGTTACCCCTGTATTCCGCACCAAATCCGAGGACACCATGCTTATGTGAGGTTTTATTTCGGGTTTACCGAATATGTCCTTGCGCTTGAACACTATGCCCGTGTTCTCCGGCGCAGGTTTCAGTGTGAGAGTAACGTCCGCCGCAGAATGCAGGGCCGTTCCGTTAATGCTCGCCTCTCTTAGAATTGTACGCTGCCTCATCTGATTGATAGAATTTCCAGAAGTAAGTCCGAAACCCAAAGAATTATAAAATCAAAACTTCACATAATTCCGCCTATGCCTCTTTTGTCAAGCAATAATAGCAGGCCGGGTTCAGTCTAAAAATATCTCGCGCTTTCCTGAACCGTCATCGGGGCCTATTATGCCTTTCTCCTCAAGCTCGTCTATTATGCGCGCGGCACGGCCGTATCCTATGCGCAGCTTCCGCTGCAGCAATGACGTGCTTGCCTTTTTATTCGCGCGTATTATGGATATAGCCTTGGCTGTCATTGAGTCGTCGTAATCGCCTCCCGAATCTTCGCCGTCGTCAAGTTCGTCCTCAACAGAGCTGTCTATCTGCGCCTGGACATCGGAGGCGAATTCGGGCTCTCCGTTAACTTTTAGGGCGTCTACTATCGCCACGACCTCGTCGTCGGAAGTATAGGCTCCTTGTGCCCTAACCAACTCAGCGCTTCCCGCCGAAATAAACAGCATATCGCCCATGCCTATTAAAGTTTCGGCTCCCTTGCAATCTAAAATCGTGCGGCTGTCTACGTTGGAAGCGGATTTAAAAGCTATGCGTGTGGGCAAATTGGATTTTATTAAACCCGTAATGACATCGGTTGAGGGTCTCTGGGTGGCAACCCGCAAATGTATGCCAGCCGCCCGCGCCCACTGGGTAAGCCTTGCAATATAAGCTTCGACTTCCTTGCCCGCAACCATCATGAGGTCGGCAAGCTCGTCTATTATGCATACAATATATGGAAGTTTTTTGTCGGGTATTTCAATCTCGCCATCTCCTTCGCCAGAAGCCTCCTCTCCGGCTTCAAGGGCAGCGTTGCGCTCTTCGGGCGTAAGCGAAGCATTCATCTGCACATCCAATTCCGCAGCTTCCTTTGCCTCCTCCTTGTCTTTTATTATTTTCGCATTAAAGCCCGCTATGTTTTTCACATTCACCGCGCTGAAAATTTTATAGCGGCGCATCATTTCGTCAATCAGCCATTTTAGAGCTCCCGGAACTTTTTTGGGATTCGTAACAACTGGAACAAGCATGTGCGGAAGCGAATTGTAAACTTGCATTTCCACGACTTTCGGATCCACCATTATGAAACGGAGATCCTCAGGCGTCATCTTGTATACGAGCGACGCTATTATGGAATTCATGCACACGCTCTTTCCCGAACCAGTGGACCCTGCTATCAATGCGTGCGGCATCTTTGTCAGATCGAGAACTATGGGCACTCCGGTTACGTCTTTGCCCAAAGCTATGGGAATTTTTGCCGAACTTTCGTTCCACTCCTTGGACTCTATAATATCGCGCAGACACACTGACTGCCTGTGCTTGTTCGGCACTTCAATGCCCACCGTTCCGGCTCCGGGAATAGGCGCTATTACCCTGACTTTCGGGGCCTTTATACCTATTGCTATATCGTCCTCAAGCACCGCTATTTTATTTACCCTCACTCCGGGGGCGGGACGCACCTCGTAACGGGTTATCACAGGCCCCGGCGACGCCTTCACAGGCACCACTTTTATGCCAAAATCTCCTATGCGCTCCACAATCTCGCGTATGCGTTGCTCATAATCCTCGTGCTCCACCGATTCAGAATCCGGAGGTTTGGACAATATGTCTATTGTGGGAAATACATAATCGCCGCGCTTTTTCTGAACAGCGGGAACATACTTTTCCGATTTGAAAGTCTCAACCCTAAAGCCCTCCCTGTCGCGCGATGCTCCCCTGCCGGCATTATCCGCAGCCTTTAGGCCTCCTTCAAAAGCGGCTTCACCGGCCGGCTCCGCGCTTTCGGAATCCGATGGGGTCTCAGCCTGCGGCTCCAGATCGTCGTCGTCGCCAAATCTGTCTGAAAAATCGCTTATAGGCGCAACGGAGGAGTCACCCTTTAAAATGGACTCGAAAACCTCGTCCAAGCCAGAATTCTGTGTGGTATCGGCAAAGCCGCCGGATTCGGGTTTTTGAATTCCGTTTTTTGTTTCAGGAATATCTATAATTTCGGCGTCCACGGAAATATCCGCCGCCTTTGAAGTTTTTGCAGCCGGACGCCTCGGGGGAACAAGCAAATCCGGCGCCTCGGACTTTCCCCCTGAGCGGCGTCGGGCAAGAAGCATTTTGGGAATGAACGACAGCATAATCCACGCGATTTTCGCTACTCTCCACAATAGCGGCGGGGATTTTTTCGCTATGTTTTTGAGTTCGTGGGCCGCTTCAAGCGGGCTGTCCACAAAAACCACAACCAGGCAAAAAGCATATAAAATTCCCACCAGCATTGCGGAGCCGAAAATGTCTAAAACCGGATTTAATAATGAATCGAACACCGCCGATCCCACATTTCCCCCCCAGCCTGAAAGGTATAGGGGCGTGTGTTCCGAATTTCCGTACAGAGATGCCTGGAATATTGCGGATAGCACCGAAAGCAAAAATACGCCGCCGAGCACACCCGCTATTAAAGACTTTGAAAATGCCGCCGCTCTGCGCTGGTAGCAAAGCAGCCCCATCCATATAAGGTACACCGGGACCATCCATGCCGCAAAGCCGATTGTGGTAAAGCTCAACAGGCAAAATGTAGCCCCGAATCTTCCGCACACATTTGCGCCAGACGATTCCGTTGAATATAGAAGCGTTTCAAAGTACTCTTTAAAAAATACGTCTTGCCCCGCCCTGTATCCGAGCATTGAAAGCAGCAATATCAATCCGACAAATATAAACGCAGTCCCCAAAACGGGACGCCTTCGCCCTACTATTTCGCCGAGCTTTTCTCCGCGCTTTTTGTTTCTTTTCGCCATTTTAAATAAATTAGGTTTTAGAGTGCATGGAGTTCAATAGCTTTGCGGCATGCGCCAGCGCCGACTCCGATTTTCTGTCGCCAAGCATGCGGGCAAGCTCGGAAACCCGGGCTTCCCCATCGCCTCCTATTTGCGAAATCTCAACACTCGTAGAATTTTTTGTCTGTTTTTTTTCAACCAGGAAATGTTCGTCGGCGCACGCTGCCACCTGCGGCAAATGCGTAACGCACAACACATGATGCCCCGACGCGAGAGCCGATAGTTGTCTGCCGACCTCCGCGCCTATCTCTCCGCCTACATTTGCGTCGACTTCGTCGAAGACCAATACGGGAGTGTTATCGGCCTGCGCCAAAACCGTCTTCAGAGCCAGCATAACGCGCGCGAGCTCTCCGCTTGAAGCTATTTTAGACAGCCCCATGAGGGGCTGGCCCGGATTCGGGCAGAATAGAAATTCGCACGAACTTCCGCAATCAGCATTAATGCCACCGTCTTTTTTCACCGTTATCGAGAATTTTGCATTCTTAAATCCCAAGCGTGGCAGAATCTTCTCTATGGACGCAGACAGGGACTTTGCAGCCTTTGCGCGCGCGGAAAATATTTTCTCAGAAAGCGGATTAAGTTCGCGCTCCAAACTTTCGCGCTCACAGTGGAGGTTTTCAAG
>CALXOC010000193.1 GCA_944389915.1 uncultured Opitutales bacterium
AGACGAGCCTACGGATACAGAAACTTTAAAAATTACCGCTTGAGAGTACTTGTAGAATGCGGGGTGAATCTATGAAAGGCAAATCTAAAAAATCAACCTATTCCACAACCTTTGGTGTTGACCCAAATTTACGCAATTCCACAACTTTTGGCGTTGCCCCCGTTGATCCTAAGCCCCTGCTTATATGCTTGTCTGCAATATAAAAGCCCGAAGCGCGCGCTTAAGGCGCATTCGGGCTTAAATTGGTGGAGCCGATGAGGTTCGAACTCACGACCTCTAGAGTGCGATTCTAGCGCTCTTCCAACTGAGCTACGGCCCCAGTCATGGCAGGGGCGGGGGGACTCGAACCCTCGACCAACGGTTTAGAAAACCGCTGCTCTATCCACTGAGCTACGCCCCCGCTACATGCGGTTCGATACGGCGTGTGCGGCTATCGGCCGCTACGTGCAATTATCGAAAGGCGACTGGTATGGCATTTGGCCCCGATTTTTGCAAGAAAATTTTGCTTGCAGCAAAATATTTTGGGGGGCCGATAAATTTTATTGGACACGCCATACAAAGCGCCTATAAACATCATCGATAAAATTTCTCGGCGGCACACGCAGATTATTAGAATTCCATGGCAAAGCAGAAAATTCCATCAACCGTGATAAATAAGGACGACAGGGCGCTTGAGACGGCTCTGTCGATGGTAAACAAGCAGTTTGGCGAAGGCTCTCTCATACGCTTGGGAGACGCTACAAAGATGAATGTGGAGACCATAAGTACCGGTTCCGTTGCCATAGACCTTGCATTGGGAGTTGGGGGGCTTCCGAGGGGGAGAATTGTAGAGATTTACGGCCCGGAATCGTCGGGCAAAACAACGCTGTGTTTGTCGCTAATAGCGGAGGCCCAGCGCAGGGGCGGAAATGCCGTGTTCATTGATGTTGAACACGCCCTCGATCCCCGGTATGCAAAGGTAGTAGGGGTGGATTTGTCGAACTTAATGGTTTCCCAGCCCGAATGTGGCGAGGATGCGCTAAATATAGCCGAGACTCTCATCCGCAGCGGCGCAATAGACGTTGTTGTTGTGGATTCCGTAGCCGCGCTTGTTTCCCGCCAAGAGCTCGACGGGCAAATGGGAGACACTACGGTCGGGCTTCAGGCGCGCATGATGAGCCAGGCAATGCGCAGGCTTACGGCCGCCATAAGCAAGACTTCGTGCATATGCGTCTTTACAAACCAAATCCGCGAAAAAATAGGGGTTATGTTCGGCAATCCGGAAACCACTCCCGGAGGAAGGGCGTTAAAGTTCTTTGCCTCGGTAAGAATAGACATCCGCAGGATAGGCCAGATAAAGGATCCATCGGGCAAGGTGATTGGGAACCGCACAAAGATAAAAGTTGTTAAGAACAAGGTTGCTCCTCCATTCACCGAATGCGAGTTCGACATAATGTACGACGAAGGCATATCTCTTACGGGGAGCCTCATAGATTTGGGCATAGAGCAAAAGATACTTGAGAAGAAAGGCGCATGGATTTCGTATAACGGAGAGCTTATAGGGCAGGGGCGCGAGGCTGCAAAAGCCTATTTGATGCAGCATAAAGATGTGGCCGAAGCCATACGCGACGCAATAACTTCAAAAGTCAAAGTTGTGGGGGGAACGGCCATAGGAGAAGGCGAAGAATCTTCTTCCGATGCTTAATTTTTTGCGACAAAAACGGTTTGTAGTTTGACGTTTGCAGGCGGCGGATGCATTGTTGCATCCGCCGTTCTTTTTTGAAAGTTTGGAAAATTTCTTCCTCAGACAATGAGTGTAAGGGGCGTTTTACATCCTGATTTGCCCCATAAGTTTTTTTGTCTCATCCAGCATTCTATTGCGCCCCAAATGCGCAATAATCGGCCGCATGTTCTTGCTGATTTAAAAAATACAACAATCCGCGTATAGCCTACAAATCTCCGAGCTTTAAGCTTGGCGTTTGGCTGTTCGAAATTTAGGCTTTTGAGGGCCTTAATTCTTTTATTTCTCCGTTGGACAATAAGACTTCCCTTGAAGTCATAGCTGCAAAATCGGGATTGTGCGTTATTAGCATGAGGGCCGTTTTGCGCTCTGCGCATAATTTAAGAAACATCGCCATAACGGAAGAGGCGGTATGTTCGTCTAAATTGCCCGTCGGCTCGTCGGCCAATATTATTCTTGGGGAGTTGAGGACCGCGCGCGCTATTGCCACCCTTTGCTTTTCGCCGCCCGACAGTTGCGATGGCAGATGCTTTATCCTGTCTTTTAACCCGACGCGCTCGAGCAAAGCCCGCGCAAGATGTGGAGTTTTTTTATTGAAAATTCCGGCTATCCGTGCCGCCAACTCGACATTTTCGAGGGCGTTGAGCTCGGGGA
The DNA here is from genome assembly GCA_944389915.1 of uncultured Opitutales bacterium. Lineage (GTDB taxonomy): Bacteria > Verrucomicrobiota > Verrucomicrobiia > Opitutales > Intestinicryptomonadaceae > Merdousia. The sequence continues at coordinate 2,375 of CALXOC010000193.1, forward strand.
TAAGGCAGTAGTTTTGGAAGACAAATCCCATGAACGACGAGCGCAAGGCGGCCTGGCGGGTATTTGATAGATTGTCCACGCGTTTGTTGTCCCAAAAAATGGAGCCTGAAGTGGGCGACTCCAAACACGCCATTATATTTAGGAATGTGGTTTTGCCCGCGCCGCTCTCACCGCGGAGGCTTATGCTTTCGCCTTCGGATATTTCAAGCGACGCCGACTTTAAAATTTCAATGGAGCCGTTTGACGGAGATGGAAACGACTTTGTTATGCTTTTGGCCTCCAAAACTGTTTCCGGGCTATTCATTGCGCATAGCCTCCGAAATTTTTAGCCGCGCGGCCCTTATGGCCGGCAAAAGCCCCGCAAGCGTGCACAGAACAATAGAGAATACGCAGGCCCAAAGGGCGTCATGAAACTCGTATTTTACGGGCAACCTTGCAAAATGATAGAATTGAATGAGGGCTTCCCTCCCTACGACAAGTTCGACTATAGGCTCTCTAAAATGCAGGACCAAGACGGTCAATCCCAAACCCGCAAGCGCTCCGAATACGCCTATTAAAAACCCCTGAAAACAATACGTTGCCGCTATCTGCATAGGCCTTGCGCCCATCGCCCCCATAAGGCCGATTTCCCGGGTTTTTCGCAATACGGAAGTATAGAGCGATATGCATATGGAAAAAGATGCCACTATTATTATTAGCACAATTATCAGAGACATCATCACCTTTTCCATGTTGATTATGCGCAAAAAAGCCTCGTTGCTCGTCAGCCACGTCGATACTTTAAAGGGCGGTTTCATTTCCGAGGAAATATCTATCGCTTTTTTCGTGCAGTCCAATCCGTCGTTGAGCCGCAGGACTATCGAGTGGGCTCCTGAGCCCAAATTGTACAACTCCCTCATTCGGCGAAGCGACACCAGCGCCATGTTGGAATCAATCTCCGAATAGTCAGTGGCGAGAAGTCCCACAACACGGAGACGGACGGGCATGGGAACCTCGTCTTTTTTTATTCTGTCGAGCATCGTCGGAGAGAAAATTTCCACGTCGTCTCCGACCGATATTCCCGACATGTACGCCATTCGCTGCCCTATTATTATGCTGTCGTCGTCAAGGTCGGCTATATTCCCCATTTTGATAAAGTCCTTTTCGGCTATGGGTATGGCGCATTTTTCCCTGATTGTGTCGTAACTGCGAAGCACGGGAAATATTGGCACGTTTCCGAAGAGCATCATTACCGGACCTTGAGCGACAAGCTCGGCGCTCCCGACGCCGTCCATTTTTTCAAGCCTTTCAAGCAATGCGTCCGTATCATAGATTGGCCGCCCGCGGTTTCGTATAATTATATCCCCGGTGGTATCGCGCAATTTTTCGCCTATTTGCGCGTGAAATCCGTTCATCACGCTTTGTGTTCCGAAAAGCCCCAAAACTCCCAATGCAACTCCAAGTATCGATATTGCCGCAAAAAGCGAAACACCTTTCCCGCTCGGGAAGAGTTGTTTCAATGCTATGTATATGTACCACTTCATTGCGGGAATTTTTTATAATTGGGCGGATATTAGCGGAACGCTGCGCTATGACTGCGGCCTGAGCGAAGGAAATAGAATCGTGTCCCTTATATTTGCCGCTCCCGTAAGCAATATTATGAGCCTGTCTATGCCGACTCCCATGCCTCCGGCGGGAGGCATTCCGTATTCGAGGGCGGTTAAAAAGTCTTCGTCGAGATTCTGTATGTCCTCTCCAACTTGCGCCTCGAACATTTCGCGCTGTATTAGAGGGTCGTTTTGTTCTGAGTAGGCGGGGGCTATTTCCTGACCGTTTATGCACAGTTCGAATACGTCGAGAACTTTTGGGTCTTGGCGGTTGAGCTTTGCAAGCGGGCAGAGTTCCCGCGGAATGTGCAGAACAAAAGTCGGCTGAACAAGATTGCACTCAACCAATTTGCTGTAAACTTCGTTTGTTATTTCAAAATCCTGGGCGTCGGGCTCAAGTTCCAGCCCGAGTTTTTCGCACGCTTTCAATTTCTCTTCGCGCGATTTTGAAAACCACTGCGGGTCTTGTGTTGCCTCTATCACAAGCTGGTTGTAATCCACCTTGCGCCATTCGCCGTCGAGATCTATCTCGCCGCCGTCGGCTCTTGCGATTTTTCTCTTGCACAGGACCTTGTCGCATATGCGCAATATCATAGTCCTTATGAGCTCCATCATGCCCTCGTGGTCGGAATATGCCTGATATAGCTCAAGCATTGTGAATTCTGGGTTGTGCCTTCTGTCAAGCCCTTCGTTGCGAAATACCCGGCTTAGTTCAAACACCCTGTCAAAGCCGCCAACGAGCATGCGTTTTAAATACAATTCGAGAGCTATTCTCAGATAGAAGTCGCAATCGAGAGCGTTCATATGGGTTATAAACGGGCGGGCTGCCGCTCCGCCGGCTATGTTGTGCAAAACGGGAGTTTCAACCTCTGTAAACTGACGCTCCCACAGAAATTCGCGTATTTCCCTTATTATCGCGCTGCGCAGCTTAAAGCGCTCGCGCGATTCGGGATTGATGATTAGGTCGAGATATCTCTGCCGGTAGATTTGTTCGCTATCGGACAAACCGTGCCATTTTTCCGGAAGAGGCCGGAGGGCTTTGGCCAACATTTTGTATTCCACAACGCGCACGGTTATTTCCCCTGTCTTTGTTTTAAACAGCTTGCCGCGGGCGCCTATAATGTCGCCTATGTCGAGGTTCTTCTTGAAGTCGTCGTTATATACCCCTTCCGGAAGGGCGTCGCGCGAGACATAGAGCTGTATTATGCCGTCGCGGTCGAGAATCTTTAGAAAAGAGGCTTTCCCCATTAGCCTGTATACCAGCACGCGCCCAGCTACGCTGACTTCTTCGGCGGAGTTTTCCCCTTCGGGAATCGAATCGTCGTACGATTCTATAGCCGTTTTGCTGGTGTGGGTTTGCCTCCAATTCGCGCGGAATGGATCGAAACCTTTTGCGCGCATGGAATCGAGTTTCGCCTTTCTGACGGCGAATAGGTCGTGGCTTATATCCTGAATGTTTGGAGTATTTTCGCTCATTTTAGTTTTTGAAAACTTTTAATATGACTCTTGGCGTAAAAATCGCAACAGTAAAAGTTTCCGCATTTCCCTGCAGGAAATTGCGCATTTTATCCCTTTGCGCATGGCGGGCAAGGCCTGGTTTAAAGCTGGGGAGGGCTCTGTATGGGGAGATTTTTATGCATGCAAGCGAAATTCGCCCAGCTTTGTGTGCGCATCATTTTTGCGAAATTTTCTCAAGAGCTCCATTGAAGCCCGAAAAAGCGGACCCCCATTTGTGAGAGTCCGCTTCGCTTTTTTCAAATTTCTCTTGTGTGTTTTCCTTTGTGGAACTTTGAAGGCCTTATTCAACGGAGCAATTTTACATTTTCTCTACCATTGTATTTCCGCCCGCTTGTATTTATTTTACATTTTACGGCGGAAAATCCAAATATTATTTTAGACTTTTTTGTAAAAATAGACTTCTTATTCCGCTTGTTTGGATTAGCAGAATTTCCGTCAATTTGAAAGGCCGCTTCTAATTTTATAGAGATTTTTTCCCATTTCGCGCAAGGCGTCTATGGTCTCGCTATACGGGGTGTCGCAAACATCCGTGAAGCCTACTTGGAAATTTTCGCCGTCGAAACGCCCCGTTGTAGCCTGGTCTGAAAACTGGTGCCAGTGGGTTCCTATGATATTGGGGTGCTCCAATGAGTCGCGAACATATTGTTTGTAGCATTTGGCCCTTGTATCTTGGTCCTTTGCGAGTATCAAACTTGGGTTGAATTTGCCGGTGTCGCTTACGGCTCCAAAATGGAATTCTCCAATTATTACAGGTTTGTCTATGCCCTTGGGAAGCTTGAAATTATCCAGCCTGAACCTGTAAATATTGTAGCTGATGACGTCGCAGTATTTTTCGGCTATACCCAATATCATTTCCATTGGATTGGCTCCGGCAAAACGGCAACCCATATAGAGCAGTTTCGGGTCGAAGCTTTTAATTTCATCGCGTATTGTTTTAAAGTAGGTGTCTATTACTTTTGCGGAAAAAGATGCCAAATCCGATTTGTCGGCACCGGCGGGTACGTCGGTTGAATTCAATATGTCGTTCCAATCGGCATATTTGCTTTTCCATGCCTTGTTTAAGGCGTCAATAGTCTTATATTTATTGCGGAGGTCGCTTACAAATACGCCTTTTGCCTTGAGTGTAGACGGTGACATTAGTGTGCATTTGCCTATAAATTCCGGATTTCCCCAATGGTGTTCATTGTCGACAAACAAGCCTATGCACCATGGATTGGTAAATTCGCTCTTTCTGCTTTCAAGTTCGTATCTTAAATAGGAGCGAAATTCGGGATCAAATGGGTCGCATATCGGCCACCAGCCCTTCGAGCCTGTAAACGACGGTCCGCGCGTTTCCAAGCGCTCAATAAAAGGAGTCTTATTTTGTGAATATATGAATCTGTCGGAACTGTTTGCTATTGTGTTTAAGCCCCAGCTTTTAAGGCGCTTATGCGCCATATCGGCATATTCGGACCTCCAGTTTTTCCCGTATTTGCGATAGATATTTGCGGCGGAGAAGTCGTATGTTTTCTTCAGCCCGCGCTTGGTGTAATATGGAGCCAATAATTCGTCTTTCGTGGTATAGAACAGCGCAAACTCATCGTCTTTTCCGGGCAGATTTTCAAAGTAGAATTCGCGTCCGTCAAGCGGGGTTACGGCCGACGACGGTGTTACGCGCACAACTCCATGGGACCAGAACAATTTTCCCTCCGGATCTACCATCCACCATTTTCCGTTGTATTTTTGAACGCGAAATCTTCCCGTAGCCTCAAGCTGTGGACCCTTCTCCCAGCCGCCATATTTGTTCCATTCTCCGGAGCCGGGATGCGCTTCGAGATCTTTTAGCTCCAATTCCTTTTGCTTTTGCAAGTCGGCATCGGAATGGATTTTATTCTTCCATTCTTTAAACTTAAATTGGCCGTATTTGTCTATGAACGGAAAGAACTCGTCTTCGCTCATATAGTACCACTTGGGGAGTTTTTCCAAACTTGTGTCAAGTGCGGTGATTTTTGTTATGCGAACGGGAGACACGCGCCCGCCATTGGCGGAGCACAAGGAGGTGTTAATGTTTATGCGTTTTACCTTAGACATATCGCAACTCTCGTTGCGGTCGCATCTGGCAAAGGGATCGTTTCGCATTATCTTCATTTTTGAAAGTATTTCAGGATGCTTTAATGGCTTTAATGCGTCTACAATTACTCGGCCTTTTTCTTTAGGCATGACGATGGCGCTGATGCGCCTGTTCATTTCGCGATTTTTCTTCTTTGGATTATTGAGAAAATCAATATAAATCCGCATAAGAGTATCTTCCGGATTCTCCAAATCTATGGCTATTTTGCGATTCGCGTCGAGATTGAAGTCTCCGTCAAATATTATCGGATTTAAAGTCGCAATTATTGCTCCGCTTCCGTCTCTTGGATTTTTCGACTTTAGAGTTGCTGGGTTGGGATCTTTTGCGTCAAATAAAACAATATCCTCAGACAAGCCCACCGAACAAGCAAACAATAACGTTGTATATATAATTAGCTTTTTCATATTTATTATACCTTTGTTGTTTTGCATTTTCATTTTGAAACTTTTTTCATTATAAAAAAGATTGCAGGGCATGGCAAATGTAAAAATAGACATCTTTATAAAAAAAGACGTTTTTGCGGCACATTAAGTTATTTTGGGATAAAGTTGGATTGCTAAAAGACCTTTTTACTTGACAACAAAATACTACACAAATAGACAAAAAACAAGATACGAATAACTTTAATTATCAGGCATATATGTTGGAAAAAGTAAAATCCTATGTTTTGCGCATTTTAATAACCGCATGTTTTACGCAACTTTATATTACCCGGTTGGCTGCCGGCGCAACAGATTACAGCGCGGAGTTTTCAGGAGTTGCGAATCTAAGAAGTTTTAACGGCAGTTGGATCGGTCCCGACAGGATTGTGAGCAAGCCGGGCGTATTTTTGTTCCGAAAGACTTTTAATTTGCCGAATAAGCCTGGGAGTTTTAAAATAAACGTTTCAGCCGACAACCGTTATAGGCTGTTTGTAAACGGGAATCCCGTATGTTTTGGGCCGGCTCGCGGCGACACTCAGAACTGGTATTTTGAAACGCTCGACATAGCTCCTCTCTTGAAAAAAGGCAAAAATGTGATATCGGCTGTTGTGTGGAATTTTGCAAATGCCGCTCCCGACGCACAGATGTCTATTCATACGGCGTTTATAATATTTACTTCTTCCGGGCCCGAAAAGGCGGCGGCAACGAACTCGTCATGGAAAGTGATGGAGGACAAAGGGTGGTCTTGGGCAAATCGCCGCACGATACTATTGGTAGGGAATCCTGAAAAAATCGACGGCTCGAAACATTTGTGGGGTTGGGAGAAACCTGAATTCGACGATTCAGCTTGGCCAAAAGCCGAAGTTGTGAACATGGGGTACGGGGCAATAGGAAATTCTTACGGACAGCGTGTCTGGGGTTTGGTTGCGCGCGACATTCCAATGATGGAGGAAAGCCCCACGGAGTTTAGGGAAGTTCGAAGGGCAACCGGTGGAATTGAGGCCGAAAACATAATAAAAAAGAAGCCGCTTAAAATCCCTTCAAATACAAAGTGCAAAATATTGCTCGACCAGGGATATCTTACAACGGCATATCCCGAGATGCTGCTCAGCGGGGGCAAGGGAGCCGAGGTTAAAGTAAATTATGCTGAAAATCTCTACGACAAGAAGGGGGAAAAGGGCAATAGAAACGAAATAGACGGGAAAGATTTCTCTCAGGATCCATATGCCGACATTTTTTTGCCCGACGGCGCTTCCAATAGGTTGTACCGGCCCCTGTGGATGCGCACATACCGCTATGTGCAGCTTGAAATTTCCACAGCCGACGATCCGCTTGTGCTTGAAAAATACGGCGCCGTTTATACGGGCTATCCCTTTAAAGAGAAGGGGAGTTTTGAATCAAACGACGATTCTCTTGCAAAGATTTGGGAGGTGGGCTGGCGGACGGCAAGGCTCTGTGCGCACGAGACATATTTCGATTGCCCATTTTACGAACAGCTCCAATACGTCGGCGATACCAGAATTCAGGCCTTAATATCGCTATATGTATCGGGAGATTCGCGCCTGATGAGAAAGGCGATTTTAACTTTCGATTTGTCGCGAGATCCCATGGGGCTTACAAGAAGCCGCTATCCCTCGCGCAGAAGCCAGTTTATACCTCCGTTTTCGCTAATATGGATAAATATGCTTTCTGACTACCAGCGCCATGTTGACGATGCAGAATTCGTGAAAGATCGCCTCGACGGAGTCAGGGCGGTGATATCGTGGTACGAAAAACAGATAGACGCCCGCACGGGTTTTCTAAAGCCGAATCTGCCGTTTTGGAATTTCGTAGATTGGGTGAGAACCTGGCCTCGGGGCGTTCCTCCGGAAACCGAAGATTCGGGGTCGGCGCTGCATTCTCTGCATTTGGTCTATGCGCTGGAGGCGGCTTCAAATTTGATGAAGACATACGGATTTGACGCGGACGCCAAGAAATATTCGGACTTCGCCTCAAGGGTTAAGAAAAGCGTTTATGAAAAATGTTGGGATCCGGCGCGCGGCATATTGCGCGACTGCGCCGACGATGATTATTTTAGCCAGCACACTAACGCTTTGGGCATATTGACAGACACCATACCGCTATCGGACCAGCTTGGCGTTTTTGAAAAGATAACGGAAAATCCGCTCCCGAATGTGGGAAGATTGCGCGTGGGCGATAAGGCCGTAAAGACCGGAAGAATTAACGAAGCCACATTCTATTATAAATTCTATCTGGTTCGCGCTATGAAGAAAGTGGGATTGGGAGACAGATATGTGGATATGCTCTCGCCGTGGAGCGAAATGATAGACAAAGGCTTGACGACATTTCCAGAGAATCCTGATCCGTGCCGTTCCGAATGCCATGCGTGGAGTTCAAGCCCAAATTACGATTTTCTTGCCACTGTATGCGGCGTGGAACCTGACAGCGACGCCTTTAAAAGCGTCAAAGTTGAGCCTCATTTGGGAAGCCTGAAATATGTGAGGGGCAAGGTTCCGCACAAGCTCGGTTTTATAGAGGTGGATTTACAAAGGAGCGAAAACGGCGATATAACAGGGAGAGTTATCTTGCCGGAAGGTTTGAGCGGTAGATTTGTCAATAAAGGAGCGCAGATCGGGCTTAAATCAGGAATTAACAAAATAGGCAAATAGATTGCAAGCCGCCAAAACAAACGTAATGCGCGTATTTGACGCTCATAAGTTTGATTATGAGTGTTTCACCTATACAGCAGATCCGTCGATGAGCGGAGTTGACGTTGCCTGTGAAATCGGGCTTGATGCGGATTCGGTGTTTAAGACCTTGGTTGCAAGATGCAGGAGCGGTAAGATCTGCGTATTCATGGTGCCTGTGGCGAAGGAACTCGATTTAAAAAAGGCGGCGCTTGTCTCCGGGGAAAAGTCTGTTTCGATGTTAAAATCCAAGGAACTATTGGGAGTTACAGGCTATGTGCATGGCGGCTGTTCTCCCGTAGGCATGAAAAAAATTTTTGATACTTATATTGATGAAAGCGCCGCGAAATACGAGCGCATAACTCTTAGCGCCGGACGAATAGGCACGCAGCTTAGGGTAAGGCTTTCCGACCTAATGAAGGTGGTGGAGTTCCGCCTTTGCGATCTGGCAAAATAGCAATCAAGCGCAAGTTTTCCCGCTTTATATGCGTTTGCTTTAGGTTAATATTATTTTGCGTCCACTGTGTTTAAATATTGCAGCATTGCTTTTGCTACACACGCTCCGAAGGCTTTTAGATTTTCGGGAGAGGTCTGAACGCCCCTGCAATTCGAATACGGAGTTTCGAGAGACGATGAAAACTTTGTTCCCTTTAGATTCGCGCTGCAAGCGGTTATATGCGTATTTGTTTTGCGGGTGTTCCATAGCTTTCCGTATGGCAGGAAATCGGAGGCGAGAAAGGGAAGGGGGGAGCTGTTGGCTTCCTCGAGTATTTTGCAGAAGCGTTTCTGCTCTTTCGCAATCGATGAAACTGTTTGTCCTACGAGATAAATTACGCTGTTTATTGAAAAGTTTTTTCCGTCTTTGGATTTCGAACCAATATACGGAGAGTGAAAATCCATCAAAAAGTCTATGCCGCCGCTGTTGCTCCATTCCAAAAGTTTTGCGCGCGATGCTGCTACGCTCGGATATATTGGATTGTCGGAATAATCTCTATTGTGGTCGTGTGGGGAGCGCAATTTTCCCTGGTCACCGTCCTCAACGCCGTCCAAATCAATTATTGGAATTATAAAAAATTCGGCCTTTTCGCGCAGAGCTTTTCCGGTTGGGGAATCTGAAAGCAACTCTCTCATAACACCCTCAAGAACATAAGAACCCGTTGCCTCGCATGCGTGATGGCGCGATGTTAGAAAAACGCGAGCCTTTTTCTTTGAAGGATTGTTGTTTATTTCCACATATATGTTTTGCCTGCCGCGTTTTGTTTTGCATAGAGGCTTTATCGTGAAGCCGTTTTTGCCTTCCATTTCCTTTGCAAAAGCTTCAAAATCTTTCAATGTATATGGTATGCAAAATGCAAATTGAACCTCGTTTACTCCCTTTGGAGCTTCGTAAACAAATTCATTCTTTTTTCTGGGCTCCGGAGGATTTAGCCATTTCCAGGTCTTGCCTCCGTCTGTGCTCAGTGCCGGCCCGAAAACTTCAATTATATTTTGATCTTTAGGGCCGTTGGGAAACTGAAAAGTAACTTTTTTGTTTTCTATGTTTCTTGCCTTGAAATTCCAATAAAACCACCACGGTTTTGTATCGCGCAAGTCTTGCCTCAATTTGACCGTGCATGAATCTTGATCTATGCTTTCAACAATTATGTTGCCGCCGGGATAGTTTGAATAAATTTCAATATTTCCTCCATCGGCATATAAGGCTTCCGATAACATTAAAAACAAAAAAAGTATATAATTAATTCTCATATCCGCAAAATATTTGTATATAGTAATATATGTAGTATAAGAACTTATTCTAATATTTAGCTCAAGGGAGAGTCAATCTCTTTTTTGGCTTGGGATTACAGCTAAAAATTATCTATAAACAAGTTGCGTTGCAGCGATTTTTATTTTGCAGCATTGCTGCTGATTCTAAATAGGCGTTTGAATCATCGCTTTAATTTGCCGAGAGCATTTTGGTTGTCGTCCTTCCATTCCGCCCAACCGTTTGAGCGCCGCCCCAATACAATGGAAGACGCTGCAGAGACAGATGGGAACACCTTATTTGTTTGCAATACATAGTGTCCGTTGGATTCCTTTAAAGAAGCGTCTTTAATTAAGTCTTCTCTTTGTGGCAAATGTTTAGTGCCCCTATGCAGCTCCAATTTGCATATAGCGCCTTTATATAGCATGAATCCGTCTTCAAGATATTCGCCTTTGCCGATATTTCCGTATTTATCTTTGCATGTGAAGATGGATTTTTTCATAGTCTCCATCTCATGGAAACATTTTAGCCCAAGAGTTGATAACAATATTTCAATGGTGTTTATGTAATAGTTTAAATCTGAAAGCACCGGAGGAGTCAATTTTGGACATTTGGGTGATTGTTTGTTTTCCTTCATTACGGCCATTTCAAGTTCGGCCGCTTTCTTTATAAAATAGTATTCCAGATAACTATTGTGTGCATCGTTAAATCCGTCGCTATCGTTTAGTTTTATTGCAAAAATAACATTCCAGAAATTTTTGTTTTTATCGTGTTGTGATACTCTGGATTTTACATTACCCTTTCCTATGCATATTTCCGGCTTTTCCGATTTCAAAGAGTCTGCCAAAATATAAATTCCGTTGAAATCCAAAAAGTTTTTGTTCTCAGACAAGATTGTTCTTGGGATTTGAAAAACTTCAATTTTATCCGTAGTAATTGCAGCCTGCTTAACGGAT
>CALXOC010000194.1 GCA_944389915.1 uncultured Opitutales bacterium
CGCCGCCTCCAAAAACAGAGGCTATCTCATCCACCCTGTAATCGGGATTTTTAGCGCGCAAACTCCCCTTTGAACCGTTTGGCAATTCCTCAATGAGAGCCGCTATTTCAACCCCGTCGACACTTCTGGCGTAATCCACAAGGCCGTCGCTGTCGGACTTTTCGGAATCCGTCTTTTCAAATATGCCGGCGGGCAGTATTCCTATGCAGACTTTCCCGCCGAAATAAGTCTTTAGCGAATCCAAGTAATAGCCCAACAGCTTCAATTTTCCGAATTTCTCCCTCTGATAAAGCTGCACGGCAACCCAAGCCGGATCAGCTCCTTTATGCACGAGCTTTGCGGCAATCTCAAAAGACGCCAGGCGCGTGGAACTTGTTGTAAATTGGCGGGTATCCATCACAAGGCCCATATACAGCAACATGGCGCTACGCTTTGAAAGCTCTATCTCCAAGTCGAAACAAATTGCAGCTATTAGCTCCGCCGTCGCGCTGGCATCGGAATCAATTATGTTTATCCGGGCATAGCGCGGATTTGTGGCATGGTGGTCTATGCATGCCAAGGGCCTGGGGAAGCGTCCGCACAACGCCAAATTTGTGCGCGCGTAATCGGCGCAGTCAACCGCCACAATTTCAAAAGAAGCATCGTCAAAATCCGCCGCGGACTTCAATACGGACGAATCCGCAAAGTTCTCATACAAACGCGGCATGGGATTCTGGTTGAGTATGGCAATCTCCCGAGCCCCCGCACCTCTTAAAATTTCAGCCATAGCGTATTCAGACGCTATGCAGTCCCCGTCGGGACGCATGTGCCCCACAACCGCAATCTTTGCTCCTTTCGCCGCATCGAGCAATTTTTTAAATTCGGCGGAAAGTTCGGGATAATATTTACTCATATAAAAAAGCGCGCCTCCGGATTATTTGCCGACTTCGGGAACCCCTCCCTCCGCATTGGAAGCGGATTCAGCTGCCTCAAGCTCGTCGAGCGCGGCAATGATTCTCATTCCGCGCTCCCCCGATGGATCGAATATGAAATGCAGCTCGGGAGTATATTTCAATATGACATTCTTTGCCAATAGGCGCCTCAGTTCGCCCCTTATTTTCATCAAAAACCTTCCGGCGGCGGCAACGGCCTCTCTGCCCCCTATCACGGAATAATACACGCGCGCCGAACGCAAATCCGGAGACATATCGACCTCCGACAGCGTTATAGCCACCGACTCCCCCCGCCAGCGCGAATGCAAAAGCTGGCTAAGTTCGCGAAGTACAAGCTCACCTACTCTGATTTTACGCTGCCCCATGTTTTAGAGGTCCGGACGTATTTCAAGGATTTCGTAACATTCAATAACGTCGCCCGGCTCAAATTCGTCGAAATTATTGAGAGATATACCGCACTCGTAGCCGGCTCGAACTTCCGAAGCGTCGTCTTTAAAACGCTTGAGAGCAACAATCCTGCCTTTTGACAATTCGCCGCCGTTTCTCCAAACGCGCGCAAGCTTGTCTCTCTTTACCATTCCCTCCGTAACCATGCAACCGGCGACGCGTCCGCCCTTTGATATGTTGAACAAGGCTCTAACCTCCGCCGCCCCGAGCTTATTTTCGCGCAATTCCGGATCGAGCAAATCTTTCATGGCGTCGCGCACCTGGTTAATCAGCTCGTAAATGATATTGTGCGTTATGAAGCGCACGCCTTTGTGCTTGGCTTCGCCCGCAACCCCGTTCTCCTGCTTTACATTGAAAGCCACTATCGACGCCTCGGCGGTAGCCGCAAAATCGACATCGTTCTTTGTTATCTGCCCTACGCTGCTACCTATTATTTCAAGCTTTACTTTGTCGCTTTTTATATCCTCGAGACACGCGCAAAGAGCCTCAACCGTTCCGGTTACGTCGCTCTTTACCACGCACCTGAATACCTTGTGCCCCTTGTTCTCAATGGCGGCCATCAGCTCCTCAAAGCTCGCCGGTTTCGGCGCGACATCGTGGGCGGCCTGCTTCTTTCTCTCAAGCACCGCCTCCTCCACCATTCTGCGGGCAACCCTGTCGTTTTCAACTTTTACAAAGCTTTCTCCCGCCTCCGGCGCGGCAGTCCACCCCATTACGACCGCCGGAGTGGAAGGCGTGGCGTTGTTGAATTTTGCTCCCTTGTCGTTTAAAAGAGCCCTAACCTTGCACCAGCATTCGCCCGATACGAGAACGTCTCCGGTCTTCAGAGTTCCGCTGCGCACTATCACAGTGCTTGTTGCGCCGCGTCCGGGCTCTATCTGGCTCTCTATTACAACACCCTCCACTTGGGACTTGGGATTCGCCTTAAGCTCCATCATCTCGGCCTGCAATAAGACAAGCTCCAAAAGTTTGTCTATATTCTCGCCCTTAAGCGCGGATATGGGAGTGCAAAGAGTCTCGCCCCCCCAGTCCTCCGAGGTTATTCCGCGCTTTTGCATCTGCTGCTTTACGCGGTCTATGTTTGCTCCCTTTGCGTCCATCTTATTTATGGCAACTACAACCGGAACTCCGGCTTTTTGGGCAAAGTTTAGAGCCTCGTCCGTCTGAGGCATAAAACCGTCGTCGGCAGCCACAACAAGAATGGCAATGTCGGTAACGTTGGCGCCGCGCTCGCGCATTTTTGAAAATGCGGCATGGCCGGGAGTGTCGAGAAAAGTTATCTTCTTGCCGGAGCATTCAACCTGGTACGCCGCCGTATGCTGGGTAATTCCCCCGGCCTCCCCGGCAACGACGTTCGTATTGCGAATAGTGTCCAAAAGAGTCGTCTTTCCATGGTCGACATGGCCGAGTATGCAAACTATGGGAGGCCTTGGCACATAATTTTTTATGTCGTCAACAATCTTGCGCGCCATCTCTTTGCGCCGCTCGGCCTCAAGCTGGCGCTGCTGCTGTTCGCCCCTGTGCCTTATATCTAACTCAAAACCGTGCCTTTCCGCTATTTTTATTGCCAAAGGCTCCTCTATTGCCTGGTTCATTGAGGCGAATATGCCCATGTCCATGAGTTCAGATATCAGGCGGAAAGGCTTCAGTCCTATTAGCTTTGCAAAGTCCCTGACTATAATAGGCGGCTTTATTTGAACGGTCTTTTTCTGCGAAGAAGCCTCCGCGGGAAGCTGAGAATTTCCCTTCGCCACGGGCGGAGGCACCGCCGCACCCGGAATTTTCGGGGCAATTTTTATAGGAGGCGGAACAACGGGCGACGGCGAACGCGGAGATGAAACGCCGCCGGAACGCGAAAACGAAGCCGGCTTTGCCGTGTCGGCCCGAACTATTACTTCCGGCTGCTTAGGCTCCGACGCTTCGGCCTTTTTTAAATTGCCAACCTCCGGCATGGAGATTTTTGGCCGTATGGGCGGAGGCGTAAGAATTGGAGCCTTGCGCACAACCGAATCCGAAGGCTGGTTAGAGAAAATTCGCGCCTGTTCGTGAAGCGGAGGCTCCGTCGGCTTAGGCTGCGCAACTGTTTTATGCGAGAGTTTCGGCATCGGGGGCAAAGACGGGGCCGATTTTACCTGCGGCGCCTGAGTTTGCTCTACGGCTTGCGCCGGTTGGGAAGCCGAAGTTTTTGAGTTTTCTGCCCCTTTCTTTTCCTCCTCTTGCGCGGCGCGCTTTTGGCGCTCCACATCTTCGGCGCTCTTGACCACTTTGGAAGCCTTTTTTACAGGAACCTCGCTCTCTGCAACAGAAGCGGCAGCCTCACGCTCTTGGGCCGCTTTTTTAAAGTCCGCCGATATATCGTCGGCGTATAGCGACGCTATCGCGTTGGAGGAGGTCTTTATCTCCAAGCCGTACTTGTCGCGGCGCTCATTGATAAAATCAATAAGCTCTTTGCTTGGAACATTCAGTTCCTTCGCCAATGCGTGTATTCTTATACTCATGTAGGCTCCCTTTAAAAATTTACGGCAAAAATGGCCTTAACTGTGGTATTCCCTAACTTTTGCAAGTATAGACGCAGCCTCCTCCGCAGAAAAGCCCATTTCTATAAGATCGTGCTCCTCTACGCCCTCAAAGGCCTCCGTGCTGTTTATCCCGTTCTGGGCAAGTATCGATACCTGCTCTTCGCTTAAATGCGACAATACTTGGCCAAGGCTTCCGGCCGCCTGCGCCAGCTTCTCCTCGAGCCCCATTTGCGAGCTCTCCTCTTTGGCGATGTCCAGCTTCCAGCCGAGCAGCCTCGACGTCAACTTGGCGTTCGACCCCCTCTTGCCAATAACAACGGACAAATCCTGCTCCGAAACTTCAAAAGTAATTTTTTTCTCCGCTTGGTCTATTCTAATATTCTTGGCAACAGCCGGCTTTATGCATTCCTCCAATAATGTGCGCGGATCCGGAGAATACTTTATAACATCAATTTTCTCGCCGTTTAACTCCCGCACTATGCTTTTAACGCGGCTTCCGCCGGCTCCCACGCATGCCCCTACCGGATCTATGCGGGGATCTGAACTGCTGACGGCGATTTTTGTCCTATAACCCGGCTCGCGCGCCATTGCCTCAATCTTTACAGAGCCGTCTCCTATTTCGGAAACCTCAAGCTCAAACAGCTTGCGCACAAATTTGTAACTGGCTCTGCTCAAAATAATTTCCGGACCGCGCGGAGTATTGTCTATGTTTAAGAGCAGACAGCGTATTCTGTCTCCCGGCGCGCAATCTTCGCCGGCTATGGATTCGCGCTTGGGCAAAATGGCTTCGGCTTTGCCCAAGTCCACGATTATAGCGCCCTTCTCGCGGCGCCTAACAGTGCCTGTAAGTATATTGCCTATATCGTCTTTATAGTCGTCGTAAATATGCTCCTTCTCTATCTGGCGCACCTTTTGTATAATGCTCTGGTACACATTCTTTGCTGCTATGCGGCCAAGATTCGACAGGTCTATTTCGCGCTCTACAACATCGCCTATCTGGGCATCTTTCTTGTACAATTTTGCCTTGTCTATATGGATTTGCGTAAAGTTGTCGGCAACACTGTCGGTAACATTGAGCAAAGCCCAAGACTTTAGAGCGCCGGAACGCGGATTAATTTCTATTTTTAGATTGTAGCCGGCGTGTTGGCTTTTTGCCGCGGCGTTCTTAATGGCGGAAGCTATGGAATCGATCATATCCTGGCGGCTGATCTGCTTTTCTTTTTCCATATACTCAAGAATTGCTAAAATTTCGCTGCTGTTGCTCATATTAAGTTCCTTCCGGTTGTTTCTATAGTTACCGACAAAAAAGAGCGGGCAAAAGCCCACTCTATTTTGAGAGTCTCATTCTTATGTTGGAAGCATGCCGCTAAATTTTATCAAGTCAAGCATTTTATGCATCTTAGCATATTCCGGCAGTAGCCGCGCCAAAGCGATGCCCGCAAGAATAATCCGCCGCCTATGTAGAGCTGAGCGTTTTGTCCACAAGAATTGATGAACGCCTTTGGAGGGCTTTAAAAATTACTTGCGAAATCCAAACCTTAGTGTTGAATTTTACCAGTTGTGGCGCCTCCCTGCATATGGCAATATTATTGCCGGGTGTTTTATTGCGTCAGCCAACTATTTAGAATAAACAAAGGAAAAGTCATGAGCGAAACGAAACTCCCATCATATCTGGCGGACGCGAAACCGAATAAAAACCGCGCGCCATGGTACAAGAATACTGCGCCCGCGTACGCCGGTATAATATTGTGGTTTGTATTCTGGCAGAACATAGTCTCCACCGGGACTCCCGGGGGAGCCCTCGCCTACGGCATTACTTTGCCCATACTCGCAATAATAGTAACCGCTCTAATTGCCCACTTCTTCTACCATCTTGTGCCGGGACTTTTCGGAATGAAGACAGGCTACGGATTGGCCGTTGTGGGGTCGTCGGTATTCGGGGCAAAAGGGGGAACATTTATGCCGGGATTGCTCATGGGGCTTCTGCAGTTCGGCTGGTTGTCTGTGAACGGTTATTTTGCCTCCGGCTTGATAGCCCAGGCTCTCCCCTTCGACATCGCTCCGGAAATTATAATGGTGATATTTATTGCTGCCGCCCTGTTTGTGGGATTGAAGGGCATAAAATACGTGGCTCCCATATCGACTTGGCTGCCGCTTATTCCTGTAGCGGTTCTCGTATGGCTGCTTATAAAAACCATCGGAACAGTGGGAGACTTTAATCCGTCGGCTCTGCTTGCCGCCTCTAAAACCGCGGTCATAGTTGAAACTCCGCAAGGCGCAACTGCGGGAATCCCCGTATTGAGCCAATTCGGCATAGCGGCCTTTATTGTTTCTTACATGATTGGATTTTTTGCCACAGCCGGAGCCGCGGGAGTGGATTTTGGCGCAAATTCAAGAAATTCGAAAGACGTCCAGCTTGGAGGCCTGGTGGGAGTTTCGTTAATGATGATTCTCACGGGCGTGGCGGCGGTCTTGATACTTGCGGGCGCTTACGGGAATCCGAATTACGCCCCCGCTCTGCTCGCTGCCGGCTCTCCAATGGACCCTACCAAAATAATGAGCGTTATTCTCGGCGACAACACCGGCAAAATTTGCATGGGGCTTCTGGCTTTGGCTGCATTCCCTTCGGCATGTTTCGCCTCGCTAATATCGGCAAACTCATTTAAGACTATGCTTCCAAAAATCAACGCAAATGTCTCCGTAGGCATAGGCGGGCTATTCGCCATAATACTGGCGGTAACCGGCATAGCAGGCAACGCTTCGGGCGTATTTGGGTTTATCGGCGCAAGTTTCGGCCCGATTTGCGGCGCGATGCTTGTTGACTACCTCTTGTCGGGAGGCAACTGGACGGGACCGCGCGCCGGATTTAATCTGGCGGGCTGGGCCTCATGGGCAGTCGGATTTGTCGTGGGAGTCTTAGGAATACTCGGATATATTCCCATGGGGCCGCTATGGGCCTTCATTGTGGGAGCGGTTGTTTACTGGGGCGCCATGCTGGCGGGAATGAAATCCGAAGTTTTGGATTTCAACAAATAGTCTGGCAGGCAATTTTAGTAAAAGATTTTTAAATTAAATTGCAAATTCCGGGCCCAAAAAAACTTGGCCCGGAATTTTTTTTCGCCATAATGCAAAATCTATGAGCACAATATTGAGAATAAAACTCAGCGCAATGATGTTCTTCCAGTTTATGATTTTGGCGGTATTTTTTCCGCAGCTGGCGGCATATCTCGGCAATATAAAGGCCGACAACGTGATGGTGGCAACCATCATGGTAACAATGGCATGGGGGGCGCTGCTCTCGCCTATCATCGGCATGCTTGCCGACCGCTTTGTAAACGGAGAGAAACTTCTCTTCGCGCTAAACTGCGCAACGGCGATTTTTCTCTTTCTGGCAGGCAGCACTCAAAGCCATATGCTTCTGTTTGTGTGCCTGCTCGGCGCCATGCTGGCGTACATGCCCACTTGGAGCCTTACAAGCTCCATAGCCATTAGCAACTCCACACCGGAGGCCTTCCCAATGATACGCGTATTCGGCTCTATAGGCTGGGTTTGCGCGGCGGGTTTTGCATTGTTCGGGAAAATCGTATTTGGGACATCGATAGACGGGACGCACATACCGCTTTTTTGCGGCGCGGGAGTGTCCGTTGCGGCTGCGCTTCTTGCCCTGACAATCCCCGCAACTCCGCCTGCGGCAAAAGGCGAGCCCGTATCGCTTATAGACGTGCTCGGATTGCGCGCGTTCTCCCTTTTAAAAGATTTCAATACAGCGGTATTTATGCTCTGCGCATGCGTATGGATGCTGGCTTTTGTCATATATTGGCTCTTCTTTTCAAAGTTCCTATCCGAGGCTCTAAACATCTCCGACATAACCGTAACCATGAGCATAGGGCAAATCTCCGAAATGCTTTTTATAGCGCTGCTGCCTTTTGCAATAAAGCTCTTCGGCCTAAAAAACACAATGGCGCTGGGAATATTTGCCATGCTTTTGCGCTATCTTATGTGCGCATTTTCCTCGGACCTTTACGGATTGCACATAGGCGCCATAGCCGTACACGGAATAATTTTCGGATTCTTCTTCGTAAGCGCCCAGATGTACATGGCAAAAATTGCGCCGGAATCCCTGCAAAGCCAAGCCCAAGGCTTATTTTTCTTTCTGGCATTCGGAGTATCGCAGATTATAGGCGGATATTTTACCGGCTGGCTAATTGACGCAAATATTCCTCAAAACGCGGCGGCAGCCACTCCATCCGAACTCGCCTCCGCTTGGAAAAACATATTTTTTATAGAAAGCGCCATTACGGGCCTGCTGCTTGTGTTTTTCATGCTATTTTTTAGAGACGCCACAAAAGAGAATTTTAACAAGGCCTAATGCGGCGCAAAATGTTTTTGCATAAAAAACGCCTCCGCAATTTTTTGCGGAGGCGTTTTATTTACGGCAATCTCTTCTGTCCGCTTATTTCGCTTTGAACAATTTGTAATTTTTTGCCTTCACAGTCTCGCCCTTATAGGGGAAATCTTTGCCGCTATAGTTGACAACGGTTTCGGAGCCGTCTCTGTAGCGGCTTAAGAATACTCCAGGGGCAAGGCTGCGGTGCTCCTCAAGGAACTCGTATTGCAGATATTTTAAGGGCTGATACAAATCATAAGCCTCTTTGATTGGAGCGGCACCAAGCTTCTTGTAGTTCGTCCAATAAAAACACGGACGCCCGCCAAACTCGACAAGCTTGAGAATTCTTTCGTTTTTTGAATCGAAGTACTTGAAGGTTTCGCTCCTCTCGAACTCGTAGGTGGCGTCAACCGTATCCCAAAAGGGATTGCTCAGAATTATTCCGTGGTAAACTATCTGCCAAATTGGGACTATGCCACTTATCAATGGATTTTTTGAGGGAAGGTGGCTTGGATATCCCGATACATAAAAAATAAAGTCTGTGCAATCGGCGTCGAAATCGTAGGAGGCCTCGGATGAAAATCTTCCGAAACGCCTGCGGCATTCCAACATGACTTTTCTCCAACATTTCACGGTGTCGGCGCGCGTGCAGAAATGTTTTTGGGAAAAACACGGCTGCGGAGTCAGGCAGGTTATAACGTCGATATGGTGCATGCCGTTAAAACCGAGATTTTGAATAATATCCATATCCTCCTTCAGGCGGAGCGCGCAAACCTGTTTCGGACACGGCCTATATCCCATGCCTCCAGACCATATTCCGCATTTTTGCATAGAGCCGTCCACATTGCGCGATATGAGGGCGTCGTCCCAATTCTCGGCAATTTTAAATGCGTCGGTATAGTTTGTATGGCAGGATATTTGATATCCCAAATCCTTTGCCGTTTTTATGGCTTCGCGCAGACCTGCCTCTCCTCCGAATAGGGGCTCTACCGGCAACAGCTGCGGATAGCGGCCGTCGTGGCCGCTCTTGTTCCACCCAACGCTGTGGATATCGCAGCTGTCAACTCCCAGCGACTTCATTTCAAGCATGAGATTTGCCATGTCTTTAAAGGTGTTTTTTATATGTATGCGAGGCTCGTTTTCCACGCTTTGGTCTTCAACATTCCTGTCCGGAGTCTTTATCCCGTGCGAAACCCTCACAAGAATATTGCCGACGCTCTTTTTTAAGACTTCATTGTTTTTTACCCGCTCCCGCAATGGAACTACGCCTTTTCCCGACAGCTGCCATTGCCTGTACTTGCGGCCCATTGCGCTATAATTGGCGTCTTCGCCCTTAAACTGGTATAAATCAATGACAAAGTCCTCGTAGGCCCTGTCTCCGAGGTTTTTTGTCCCTATATGCAGCCAAATTTCATATTTGCCATTTTTTGCCCTCACATATATCTGCGACTCGTACGCAAGGCTTTTTATTATGGCCATTTCGCAAAGCGAAGCAGTCTTGACTCCAAACATCGTCATAGGCAGAGGAGATCTCAATTCGCCGGAATCGCGCAAGAATTCAACAAGGGCTCCGCTGGGGAGCAAATACCACCCTTTGTCTCCCTTTGCGGCATTCCATTCCGCCCTGTGTATGCTTATGTATTCAAGATTGGAGCTTATTGAATCCGCAGGAATTCTTATTCTTAAAGCGCCGTCGGGACGAAGTTCGGGAATAACAATTGACGCCTCCGCAGCCTTCCCCCGCGGCTTCTTTACAATTCTGAATTCTTGGCAATGCGCCGATCCGCACACCGAAATTAGCGCAAGCATCAGGGCGGCCGCAAGGCCCGCATTTAAGAAATTTTGAAAAAAAACATAATTCTAATTCATCCCTCCAGGCAATAGCTTGTACCCGCGGGATTTTACAATATTTCCTTCAAAATTGAAATCCGAATCCGAATAATTCACAAGCACCCGTGAAGCGTCGGAAAAGGTTGTGAGAAACACCCCGGGCGATAACTCGCGGTGATCCTCCATAAACTCGTATTGCAGATATTTCATGGGCTCGTAAATATCGTACATCTCCTTTACCATAGAAAGGTTTTTGTCTGTTATATAAAAGTAAAATACCGGGCGCCCGTTGAGCTCGACCATCTTTAAAACCTTCTTCCATTTCTCTCCTACTCCGCCAAAGCGCGTTCCGGCAGTTGACTTCGGCAACGTGGGGTCTATGGTATCCCAATAAGGATTGCTTAAAATTATTCCGTGGTAAACTATCTGCCACAGCGGGACGGGGCCGCAATTAAGCACTTCGCTCTTTTTTCCGCAGTGGTTCGGATAAGCCCATACATAGAGGGCAAAGTCGAGGTTCCCCGCAAAAGTATCGGAAGGGCCCTCGCTTCCAAAACCGCCGTGCGCCTTCTGAGACGCAGCGGCAACTATGCCCATATATTTGCCGGTATCGGCCTTTGTGCACGGATGGCGCGGATCAAAGCACGGATAAGGCAGTATGCATGTATAGACATCGTTGTGTTGGGTGCCTTTAAAGCCGAGATCCAATATGGTCTTATTGTTTTCGTCCATAAACATCTCAACATGCATTTTTTGGCATGGATAATACGCCCTTCCCCCGGCAAGTATCAATTGATGCCGCATCTTGCCGTCGGCCCGGCGGGCTATATATTTTTCGTCCCAGCAGTCGGATACCTCGTAGGCGTCGGTATTGCAAATATGGTTGGTAATCTGATAACCTAACTCCCGGGCGGTGGCTATGGTTTGGCGCAGTTTCTTCTCGCCGCCAAATTCCTCGGGAATGGGCAACAACTGAGGATATCGGCCGTCAAACCCGCCGGCGTTCCAGCCTACAAGACACATTTCCACGTCGTCAAGCCCCATAGATTTGAGTTCGCGCATAATCTTCATGCAGTTGTCAAAATCCTTCATAACAATCAACTTGGGCTCGTTCTCGGGCGTCTGCTTCGCTATTTTGTCTTTATTGTTTTTTATGCCGTTCTTTAAACGTACAAATATGCTTTCGGCGGTGTATTTCAAATTGGGATTGTTTTTTACCCGCTCGCGCAGGGGCCTGACTATCTTGTTGTCGAGCAGATATTTTCTGTAAGCTCTCCCCATTCCCGAATAATTTGCATTATCCCCTTCAAGCTTATAATAATCTACTATTATGTCTTCGTATGCTTTTCCTCCCGGTATTTGGTCGTCGGCTATGTTGAAATTTATGGAATGTTCATAAACGCCGTTTTCTATTTTTATTTGGGTGCTTCCCTCAAATCTAAGCCCCTTCACAATTGCCGCGTAACATGCGCGCGGAGTCTTCATTCCTGTCAGCGGTATGGTAAATGCCCTGCTTACACCGCCTTTTTCCAATGCGAAAGTCGCCATCTGGCTGTCGGGAGTTACAATGTATCCGTCTTCCCCCTTTTGAGCCGTGCCTTCGTCAAATATAATCTGTACTACTGTATTGCGCGGTATGTCTTTTGCCGGAATGCGCAAACGCCATACGCCCGGCTCGACTTCCGGAAGCGTTACATTCTCCGTCTTTACCGTTTTCCCTTTTTCGAGATAGCGAATTGTGGCCCCCCCAAAAGGAAATGCGCTCAAAGCCCCAAATAACAATATAACTGTAAATATGAGTTTGTGTATTTTCATAAGATTTCAGACCTTGTGTTTCATAGTTAAATTTAATGTCCAAGCCTTCCAAGCATATGTTCAAATGCTTCCTTTCTGCAATAAAGCTAACAGAAATTTTTAAAAATAAAAGTAATTTTTATAATAAAAAACAAATGCGCTTTATTGTCGACTTGCAAGCGAAGCAAAGAATAAGT
This sequence comes from uncultured Opitutales bacterium, assembly GCA_944389915.1. Classification (GTDB taxonomy): domain Bacteria; phylum Verrucomicrobiota; class Verrucomicrobiia; order Opitutales; family Intestinicryptomonadaceae; genus Merdousia. Next base: position 12,107 of record CALXOC010000194.1, read on the forward strand.
TAACGATAACAACCTCGCGGGCAATTTGTCAAGCCCCAAATGGCGCCGCGCCCTCGCTTGGAAGAAAACTCAGTAAAAATAAAAGTTTGCCGCAAAGCTGGAAAATTCTTGCAAGTGCCGGAAGCGCATTGGGGAATTCCAAGACGCGCATATTTAAAGGTTTCGATGATACCTTTGCATAATTTTTTAAAAAAAGCTTGAAAGGGCAAGCTTTTTTGTTAACGTTACCAATAAAAATAGAGCTTGCCTGCGGCATGACGGCGGGGAGACAATCCAAGCAGCCGCCGTTTGATACGTGTTGAGGGGGCTATAGGAGGAATAACAATATAAGCGCAATATGAAAATTAAGAACAATGCAATACTGATAGCGGCCATATGCTCCCTCGGAGCATTTTGCGGCGCACAGACGACAACTCAAAAGGAAATATCCGCGCCCGGAGACATTTCAAAACTCGATAAGGCCGCCGAGAAGATGCCTGAACATCCGATTGCGCCCAAAGAGTACCGCAAGCCGGAATCTTACGTCCCAAAGCTTTACAAGCTGAATCTGCAACAGATAAGCGACGCCTATTCCGCCGACACCATGAAGCGCGGCCAAGAAACTTACGCGCGGGTCATGAAAATGATAGACGAGGGCAAATGGAAGGCTAACGGCGAAAGCATTGACAAACATAAATGCCCGGAATGGTTCATTGACGCGAAGTTTGGAATTTTTGTAGACTGGGGCTTGTGGTCGGTGGCCTCATGGGCGCCGAAACGCGAAAAGCGCGCAATGTATCCGGACTGGTACGAATACAGAATGTATAGCGATTACGATTCCAAATCGCCATTTTGGGGTTTCCGCAGCTACCATATAAAAAACTGGGGAGAAGATTTTCAGCGCGACCATTTCATACCGCTGTTTAAGGCGGAAAAATTCGACGCAAAAAATCTTGTCGAAATATTTAAAGATTGCGGGGCCAAATATGTTGTTCCCTTTACAAAGCACCATTCCGGATTTTGCCTGTGGCCGTCCTCTTATACCTTGAGGGACGTCGGAGACATGGGGCCGAGGCGCGACATAGCCGGAGAACTTGTTGATGAATGCCGCAAGAACGGCTTAAAATTTGGATTTTATTTCAGCACCCATGAATGGGAATATCCCATGCTCGACGACAGCGGCAAGTTGAAAAGATGGTTCATGGCAAAACCCGCCGATTACACCCCCGACATGGAATACAAGGCTTCAGGGAAAATCGCCGTCAAAGATTTTATAAAAGAATACTCAATTCCGCAGGCGGTCGAGTTCATTGACAAATATGATCCTGACATACTCTGGTACGATTTTGACTGGATGGACTTCGCCAAAAATCTCGGCACCTACGAATTGTCGGCCTATTTTTACAATAAGAACGAAGGGCGCAAGGAGGTTGCCGTAAACGACCGCTATGGCCGCGGAGAGCCTGCTGAGATAGCCGGCAAATTCAAGAAACACCGCCCCCGCACATGGCTAAGAACGGTGCGCGGCGACTTTTTTACCGACGAATTCGGAGACACTTCCGAAAATATAGACCCCGCCAAATACCACCCGTGGGAGGCGTGCCGCGGCATTAGCCAGTCCTACGGCAACAACTGGCAGGACAACGCCGAAAATGTAATAACTTCCAAAGAGTTTATTTCAATGTTTGCCGACATGGTAGCGCGCGGCGGAAACTTGCTCTTGCTGATAAACCTCGACGGGCAAGGAGCCATACCGGAGATTCAAAAAGAGCGCCTGCTCGACATAGGCAAGTGGCTTAAACGCTACGGCGAAGCTATCTATGGCACGCGCATAATAGAGCCCTTTGCAACGGAGCATGTATCCTACACGCGCAGCAAGGACGGCAAGACGGCGTATGCCATAATAAAAAATCCCGCAGAAAAGGTGGAATTGGCCATAACGCCTTTGGACGGCAGCAAAATACGCGAGATTGAAAGCGCAAAAAGCATTTCGTGGAGCCTAAAAGACGCAAATAATCCGTCTAAGGGGATAGTTGTGGAGCTGCCTTCGGAGCTCGCCAATAGCGAATTGCCAATAGCCCTCCGCTTGAAAATAGCCCAATAAGGCAGGCAAAAGTTAATTAAAAAAGTCCCGCGCTAAATTGCGGGACTTTTTTTGCGGCAATGCGAACATGCCTACGGCTCCATAGCCGGCGCGGACCTAAGTTTTTATCGCTTTGCAATTTCCTTTAGAGTTGTTACCCCGAGATATTTTTCAACAACCCTTTCGCGAACCGAGCGCAGCCCGTCCATATAATGCTGCTTGCGGTGCGACTCAAAGGCGTCGGCATTCGCATACTCCTCTATAAAGTGGAAGGCCAAAGGATCGCGGATATCTATAAGAATATCGTAGCGAATGCAGCCGGGCTCCTTTTTGCTTTCTTCCGCAACGTAATACGCGGCCCTTAAAAACTCTTCTCCAAAGCCCTGCTTAATACGCAGAGACGCGTGAACTACAACTTTTTCTTCGTCTGCCATAAAATTATTCTTTTTGCGATTTTTTAAATTCCAATAGCAATTCGGTTCCTTTGTAAAATTTCAGGGAAGCTCCCGAAAGTTCAATTTTGTCGGCCTCGCCAAGGGCTTTTAAAAATTTTGCCTCATACTCACCAAAGGGTCCCGCGCGGCGCGTTGAAAAGAAATTTCCGCCGCTAAAAGCCCCGTCGGGCGATATCTCCGGGTTTCCTCCAAAGAGGTTGTCCCCCGACATGCCGTTGACGCTCAAATCTTTTGAAAAGCGCAAGAAAACCGGGTCGTCTCCCTTTGATGGATCCGGGGCTTTGGCTTTGCCGAGATCTTTCACAAATACGGGCTCCCAACGGGTGTCCGAAAGTTCGGCTCTCAAATCCGGCCCCTTTGAACTTTCGCAGTTGGATTTGCACGCCCCCGCAAATAATGCGGCAACGCACACGCATATAAGGCAATATAATGTTCTCATTTTTTTTGAGACTGCCCTTTAGCGTTAAAGGTTTCAAGTTTATATGAAAAAAACTTCACATTCCGCGGCTATGTTTTAGTTTTAAAACATGGATACTATAAAAGTGGACGGAAGAAATTTTGACGCATACACAATTAAAACAACCAACGCTTCAATGCTGATAATAAGGGGCGGCCGCGGAATGCTTGCCTGCGGATATGTAAAATTGGAAACGGCAGACAGGCTCGGGGACATTTTGGCCATTGTAAGCGGAGTCAATTCCTATGCCGACATGCTTGAAAAGCCCGTCGTAGGCGTTTCAAAATCCGCCGCGGCAATCGGAATAAAAGTGGGAATGAGCGGCGAGGACGCGCTAAGGCTGCTCGCTTGAGGCGAACTTTTGGCCTCAACTTGGGCATTATTTCCGCCGCAAATTTTTTATTAAATGCGGCAAGAAAAGCTCCGCCCGCAAATAGGGTGGAGCTTTTGCATAAAATAACGAAATCTATTGCGCGAATAAAGCTATTTTCCGCCGCAGGAGAAGGATACGGCGGGAAGTCCGCCGGCATTGTACAGCCATACGTCGGGCCTTGCCCAATTCTTCCACAAATAGCGCACTCCCTCTATCTTTTCTCCATCGGGAGACGACAATTCAACGCTGTCGGGCCCCATAAGTTTCGCCTTGCACTGCTTCCATTTTCCCCCGGCAAATATTTCGAAGCCCCTGGCATCTCCGCGCCCTTCAAGAGCGCTTCCATAAGTATTGAAGCGCGCAATGGCGCTTGAGCCCTTATAGGATACTTTCAATATGTCGGGAGCGTCTGCAAGCACGCTTGACTTCCCGTAAACCTTGTTCATAGCCAATTTTTCGAGGCGCACGCCAACGGTTGTCTTGTCTTTGGGGTGAATGTCTTTTTCCTCTCCGCAATCTATGATGTTTGCCATGTGGACATTCTTCATTTTCTTGCTTACCGCAGCCTGCGCGCTGCGAGTCTTAGCCCAGTCGGATGCAGTTGTAAAGGAAGCCAGCTGCACAAATATGAAAGGCATATCTTTCTTTTCCCACGCATTGCGCCAAGAGTCTATAAGTATCTCGAACTGGCTTTCAAAATGTGGCAGAGAATTTTTGTTTGCGTCGCTTTCCCCCTGATACCAGAGAAATCCGCGCGCCGTATATGATGCTATGGGCGCAATTTTTGCGTTATAGAGGTAAGACGGAGTTCCCTGCGCCCTCTGAGGGGATATTGGAGACGGCTTGCTTCTCAATGCCCAAGGCTTCTCCGGCGCTTTTTTTGAGTGCTTTTTTGCTTCAGCCACCTCCGCCTGCCATTTTGCTATTCCCTCTTTATATTTTTTCATGGCTTTCTCGTAATTGTAGGAAGCCTTCTGCTTTTTGAAATCTTTCAAACAATCCGATAAAAATGCATTTTCGCCAAAGCGCTCCTCGGGAATCCAAGTGCGCATTGCAGATCCGCCGAGAGGGGTGTCTATAAGGCCTACAGGAACGCCGAGATCGGCCAATAGGGCTTCGGCGAAATAATATCCAACCCCGCTCCTTGATATTGCGCTGTTGCCCAAATCGAAAGTTATCCATTTTGAACCCTTTGGCAAAAAGAATTGGGGCTGTTCGGCGAGCGCCGAATTTGGCTCGATAAAAAAGCGTATTAACGGTTTTTCGCCTTCCGACTTTACCCTTTCAAATTGTGTGGTTTTTCTTAAAGTCCACTCCATATTGCTCTGGCCGCCCAATATCCATACTTCGCCTACAAGTATGTTTTTAAAGGTTTTTTGAAGTTTGCCGTTTTCATACACTTTCATTTCCCGGGAAGTCTTATCCGCCTTCATGGGACTGAGCCTTACGCTCCAATTCCCGTTTTCTCCGGCTTTCGTCGAAACCTTCTGCCCGAAGAACTCCACCTTAACAACAGCGCCAGCTTCGGCTTGCCCCCAGATTTTTACCTTTTCTTGGCGCTGAAGCACCATGTTGTCCCCGAATATTTCCGGCATGCGTATATCGGCATTTAAAGCGCCGCATGACAATACAAATGCGCATAAGCACGCTATTTTTATCTTATTTAATTTCATTATTCTCCTCCTTGTTTTTAAGATCTTCAAAGGGCGCAGCTGGCAGTTTTTCTGTATTATACAACCATACATCGGGGCGCGCCCAATTCTTCCATAAATATCTGACTCCGTCTATGCGCTCGCCGTCGGGAGACGAAATATCAACGCTGCACGGCCCGGAAAGCTTTGCTATGCAAGGTTTCCATTTTCCGCCGGCGAGAATTTCAAATCCGCGCGCGTCGCCTATGCCCTCAAGCTTTGAATAGAAGGTTTCAAAGCTCACAACAGCGTGCGAGGCCTTGTATTTTACCTCTTTTAATTCCGGAGAATCGCTTATAACAATTTTTTTTGCCAAAATTTTATTGGCAGCCTGCCTGTACATGCGCAATCCAACAGTAGCCTTATCTGCCGGGTGGATATTGTTTTTCTCTCCGCAATCTATGAGGCAAACCATATAAACTTCGTCGGAATTTTTTGCCGCCGACGCCTGTGCTTTGCGCACGCCAACCCAATCCTGATTAATGGAGAAAGACGGCAGCTGCGCGAATATGAAAGGCATTTTCGGATTGTTAAAGACGCTTCTCCACGATTCGATTAGAAGCTTGAAATTTTCCTCGAAATGGGCCACATGCCCGCTGGTATCCGAATCGGCCTCCCCCTGATACCACAATACGCCGCGGGCGGCATAGCCGGCAATGGGCGCAACTTTTGCGTTATAGTGCATTCCCGGACTTTTAAAGTAGGGCCAAGGTGTGAGCTTGTGCGGCGGTACGGTATCTATCCATTTCATTTTAGGCTCGGGCTTTCCCGCCGCTTTCGCCGCTTTTTTATCCGCATTAAATTTGTCCATGCGCGCGCGGAATTCCTTTGCTCTCTTCTCATACTCCGAGCGCGAATACTGCGATTTTTCCCTCTCAAAAGACTTAACATAAGAATCCAGCCACTGCAGTTTAGAGCTAAAGCCCCAAGGAATCCACGACGCCATTTCCGTGGCTCCGCAAGCCGTATACACCAAACCAATTGGAAGGTCTAAATTTTTAAACATTTCCTCTGCAAAGAAAAACGCCACGCCGCTAAAATTGCCGACATTTTCAGGCGAACATACGAGCCACGACGCCCCCGAAGGGGAATCTTCCTGCGGCATAGATGCAACTGCCGAAGAATTTTGAGAGAAGTAGCGTATGCAAGGATACGCCGCGCGCTTTTTTACCTTTTCAAAACCGTGCGACCTCCTTATAGTCCACTCCATATTGCTCTGTCCGCCCACTATCCATACTTCCCCGACCAGAATATTTTTTATTTCCGCACCGAGTTTTCCGTCTTCAAATATTTGCATTGCCGCAGGTTCGGAATCGGCCCACAGTTGCCCGAGAAACAGCTTCCATTTGCCGTTTGAATCGGCAATGGCATAGGCCTTTTGCCCTTTAAATTCAACTCTGATTTCGGCGCCGGCCGCAGCGCTTCCCCAAATTGCAATTTGGCAGTCGCGCTGAAGCACCATGTTGTCCCCAAATATTTTGGGCATCTGTATCTTTGCCCATAGCGCCGAAGACAAGCCCAACAACGCAAGAGCAAAAAGCGATTTAAGCCAGGCCGCTTTCATCTATATATGAATTAATTTTTTGCCTCGTCTATAAAAGAAACGGCGGGGATTCCGGCGCTGTCAAAAAGCCAAACGTCAGGCTGGGCCCAGTTTTTCCAAAGATAGCGGACACCCTTGACTTCTCCGCCGTCCTTTGCCTTGACCGATATTGTGTCGCGCCTTATTTCCGGAACTCCCTCGACCCAATTGTCGCCCACAAGGACTTCAAAGCCCCGCGGGTCTCCCTTGGGGGCGAATTTGCGGCGATTTAAGTTAAATTTAATATTCGCAGTGTCGCCCTTGTATTGGAATCGAATGGGTTCAGGAAAAAGCGCCTTAGCGCTTCTGTCGCCGTAAACCCTAAACAGGGCCATTTTTTCAAGGCGGGAAGCAACTTCCTCTTTATCCTGGGGATGTATAGCTTTCTCCTCTCCGCAATCTATTGTATTTACAATATAAAAATGCGGTATCTTTTTTGTCGCCTGATATTGGTACCAACGCAACTCCGGCCACAATGCCTTGCCTCCGGTATAAGAAGGGAGCTGGACGCATAGTACCGGAAGCGGCGCTCGGAACAAATCGCGCCAAGACAACACCATATTTTTTAGTTGCTCGTCGTAGTTCTCAATTCTGTCTTTGGAGGAGTTGGATTCGCCCTGGTACCATATTATGCCTTTCATGGTAATCCCGACTAAAGGCGCAATCTTGCCGTTATAGTGGAAATACGGAGTTTCAAAAGTGAGATAGGGCGTAATTTTGCTGATAGGCTCGCGCCATCTCCAATCGCGGGCGGGTTTGGGCTTGCCCTCTTGCTTTGCCTTCAGCGCCGCGGCTTCATAAGCGGCTATCTCATCGTTGCGTTCGGCCAATTTTTTCTTGTAGGCCGCCTCGTTATAAGTTGCCAATTCCGAATTGAAATTTTCCACATACTTTTTTGTGTGCTCATCTTTTGAGGCGCAATTTTCCGGAATCCAACACGATATTTGCGTAGCCCCTTTCGCCGCAAAAATAATGGCGACCGGCACGTCTATGCTCTTGGAAAGCTTGTCCCCGAAGAAATATCCTATTGCCGACATTCTGCCGACCGTGTCAGGAGTGCATTCGAGCCACTGGGCGCTCTTGTCGAAATCCTTCATAGGCTTTCTGGAAATAGAATTGGAAGACTGTATAAAATAGCGCAACAAGGGATTATTCGCATTCGGGGCAATATCTTTTATGTTGTTTAGCTCTTTCATGAGCATGCCCATGTTGCTTTGGCCCGAAGCCAGCCAAACATCTCCGACCAAAACATTCTTAAACTCGAGAGCTTTTTTGCCGTCTTCGTTTACTACAAGAGTTTGCGGCGTCTTGTTCGCGGGCATCATCGGCAAATAGCAAAACCAATTTCCCTTTCCATCAACCAAGGCCCCCGCTTTGTATTTGCCAAGAGCCACGGAAACGCGCGATTTCGGAGATGCCGTACCCCAAAGCTTTGCGGGTATATCGCGCTGAAGAAGCATGTTGTCGCCAAATATCTTAGGCATTTGCACTTTTGCAAAAACACCAACAGCTACAAAAAACGAAGATACAAAAAATATAACCTTTATAAGTTTCATATGCAAAACCCTTCTGGAAGCGGAAATTTTCTCTAAATTTTTCAATTTGTCAAACAGTCTTTTATTTGTGCTTGAAAAATAGCTAAGTTCCGGCGATAAAAGCAAAGCAAGTCATGTTTATAGACGAAAAGAAAATACGGGAAAAATCCATCGAGGGAAATGCGGGGCCAAAGAAGATGATGCCGCTGGCCACCCGCTTTAAAAAGGCGCGCACGCCGGCCGAAAAGCGGATGGAATTTGCGCGCATAACCATAGGCTTTTGTCTCACCGCAGGTTTTGCCGCCGCTATTATAATGTTGATTTATGCCCTCGTGGAGGGCGGAATGGAATACGGGCGAACGCTTAAGAAGCGCGACGACTCTCCCAAACAGCAATATATGGAAGTCATTTTCAAGCCTAAATCCGGGGACGCCGCAAAATGATGCGGGCCGACGAACTCATAACAGCGCTCGGCCTGGCGGAGAGCCGCGCAAAGGCTCGCGCCCTCATAGAGGAAAAAAAGGTATTCTGCAACGGCAAATTGGTGGATAAGCCCGCGCGCAAACTTTGCGAAACCGACACTATTGAGGTTGACAGCTCCGCCATGACCTTGCGCTATGTATCGCGCGCGGGATTAAAGCTTGAGGCTTTTCTCGACAATTACAACGTCGATTTGCGCGGGGCGCGCGTTCTCGACGCGGGAGCTTCAACGGGCGGATTCACAGACTGCGCATTGTCGCGCGGAGCGGCCATGTCGGTGTGCGTCGACGTTGGGAGCGGGCAGCTGCATCAAAAGCTGCTATCTGACCCGCGCGTCATAAACATGGAAAAAACCGATATCCGCTCAATATCGCTTTCAGATTTCAAAAACATCCCTTTCGACTTTATATGCGCCGATTTATCATTCATATCTCTCGAAAAAGTCATAAAAAAACTTTTGTCGCTTTTAAAGCCCGATGGCATGCTCGTATGCCTGGTAAAGCCGCAATTTGAAACTTCCCCGGAAATAATGCGCAAGAATAAAGGCGTGCTCAAAGACGAAAGGCTGCAACACGCGGCCCTTGAAAAAATAGAAAACTATATAAAGGCAGGCTGTCCTGATTCGCGGATAGTAGGCACTATGCCCTCGCCAATACGCGGAGGCGACGGCAACATGGAATATCTGATAGGAATCAGAAAATAGCGGCATATTCCCGCGCGGCAATAAACAGCAAAAAGCGCGCAATGCTCCCATTTACAGTAAAGCCGCAACGGCGGCGCATTGGGCAAATAAATCCGCGCGCGGGCAAAAATTATCCCAGCAGAAATCGGCGGGCAAAAATGCGGAGGAATTAAGAGTCCAACCCTATGTCAATCCACGGACTTGAATGGACGGGAGCCGCCGTAGACACAAAATCCGCGCCCACCTTGCCTATATCGGAAAGGCTCTTTAAGGTTACCCCTCCCGATATCTCCGTCCATGCCCTGTCCCCGACAATCTCTACGGCCTTATATAAATCTTCCATGCAAAAGTTGTCGAACATTATCACATCGGCCCCCGCCTCTATAACGGGCGGTATCTGCGATATTTCGTCAACCTCGACTTCAACGGGAACGCCCGGATTTTTGCTGCGGACCGACATCACGGCATCAGCCAAAGCCCGGCCGTCGGAGGCGTGAGCGGCCGCGAGGTGGTTGTCCTTCAACATAATGCGGTCGAAGAGTCCCGTTCTATGGTTGTACCCTCCGCCGCATGCAAAGGCGTATTTTTCCAAGACGCGCAGCGACGGCGTGGTTTTGCGCGTATCCAAAAGCTTTGTCTCGGAGCCCGAAAGGGCCGACACATATTCGGCTGTCGATGTCGCCACGCCGGAAAGCCTCTGAAGAAAGTTCAACAATATGCGCTCGGCTTGCAGCATTACGCGCGCCGGGCCCTCTATCTCGGCCAGGACGGAACCTTTTGAAAGGCGGTCTCCGTCTTGCGCGAGCGGAACAAAACTGCACGGGCCCTCGTCGGAATGGGATTCGTAAACTTTGAGAACCAGCGCGGCGAGCTTTATTCCGCAGGCAACCATATCGCGGCGCGCAACCAATTTTGCAGACGCGCGGGTACGGGGTGTCAGAGACATTGTGGTTATATCGGCAGCCACGCGCGGCGGGCACTTGAGCCCCGCCCCCTCTATATCCTCGGCGCGGGCTATGGCTATAAGATGCTCGATGTATTTCACATCTAAATCGTCCCAAGAAATGCGCCTTACCAAATGCGAAATGTATGTGTTGTCTTTCATGCGGGCAAAAGCAAGTCGGGTTAATCCAAAAAGAATTTTTTGTCGGCGGCCGCCTTTATTTCAACGCAAAGCGGCTTGTCTTTTATGTTTGCAGATTTCAGTTCCCAAAACGCCCCCGCCGATTCCATTAGAGACAAGCCCGCGGCGACGTCCCAAAGATAAAGGCGCCTTTCTATATAGGCGTCGGCCCTGCCAACCGCAACCCATGCCATGGCAACGCACGCGCTGCCCACCATGCGAATTTTTTTGAAATTTTGAACCTCAATCACAAATTTGCGAATGTTGGCGTCGTCAAAATTGCTCGCGGAAGGAAATCCCGTCATTAGAACAGCTTGATGAATATCGCTTGCCCATTTGGGCTTCACTTCCACGCCATTTAAAGTTAATGGAAATCCCTTGCCGCCTAAAAACAGCTCGTCGCGGGTGAAATCGTATATGGCGCCGACAACGGGGGTTTTGCCCCTCATAAGGCCTATGCTAACGCATACTCCAGGCATATTGCGCAAATAGTTGTAGGTTCCGTCTATGGGATCCACAACCCAATAAAGCCCGTCGCCGTCAACCATGGCTGCATCGCCGCCCCGCTCCTCTCCTATCACGGGTATGTTGGTTGACGACAAAATGTCTCTTATAAACATTTCGCTCTCCACATCCTCCTGCAATTTAACATCATTGCCCGCGTCCGAATTTACGCGGCGCTGCGATATTAACTTTAGCCTGTCGCCGGCGATTTTTGCTGTTTCGCGGGCTATTTCAAGCATGGCTTTCGCGTCGAAATTTTCCATGGCCAAAATAATCCGCCCAAAGAATTTCTTTACAATAAAAAAATGCCGCCGCTATTTCTTTAAGGTTGCAAGAGCGCCCAATTTTTTAAAGGCTCTAACAGACTTATGCAAGGCATACCACCCATAGAACCGTTTTTAACAAGGCTGAAGCAGCTCGACGAAAAGATGAGCCAGCCCGACTTTTACAACGACCAGCGCGCGGCCGGAGCAATCTCGCGCGAGCACCAGCAGTTGTCAAAACTAAAGGAGCTGTATGAAGAACTCGAAAAAGTTTTTCGCCAGATAGCGGAAAACAGGGAAATAGTTGAGGAAAATTCCGACCCCGAATTTTCCAAGCTCGCCAAAGAGGATCTCGCCGAGCTGGAAACCAAAGTGGAACCGCTCAAAAACGAGATTTTGAGGACCATGATTCCCACAGATCCAACCGATTCCCGCAATACCGTAGTGGAAATTCGCGCCGGAACCGGAGGCGACGAAGCTTCGCTTTTTGCCGCGGACTTATATAGAATGTATTGCCGCTATGCCGACAGCCGCGGCTGGAAGGTGGAAAATCTCAGCTCCAGCGAAAGCCCGGCCGGGGGATTTAAGGAAATATGCTTTTTGCTTTCCGGAGACGATGTGTACCGCTCAATGAAGTACGAAAGCGGAACGCACAGGGTCCAGCGCGTTCCCGTAACCGAGGCCTCGGGCAGAATACACACTTCAGCGGCCACAGTAGCGGTTCTTCCTGAAGCGGAGGAGGTGGACATTCAGATAGACCCCTCCGAAATTGAAATTTCAATAGCGCGCGCGAGCGGCCCGGGCGGGCAGGGCGTGAATACGACCGACAGCGCCGTGCAAATTCTCCACAAGCCCACAGGAATGATAGTAAAATGCGCCGACGAGCGCTCGCAATTAAAGAACAAAACCAAGGCCCTAAAAGTTCTCCGCTCGCGGCTTTTGGAGATGAAACAGCAGCAGGAGCACGCAAAATACGCCCAAAACCGCCGCGAACAAATAGGCAGCGGGGACCGCTCCGAAAGAATTAGAACATACAACTTTCCGCAAAGCCGCATAACCGACCACCGCATAGGCCTTACCCTGCATTCCCTTCCCCAATTTATGGACGGAGAAATACAGGAAATGATAAAAGCCCTTGAAGACGCCGATTACGCCCAGCGCATAAAGGCGTTAACAGAATAAATGCAAAGCGTCCTGGAAGTACTCGACAAATGCGCGGCATACTTTTCCGCAAAGGGCGTTCCAAACCCGAAATTTGACGCCCAAATGCTTTTGGCGCGCGCGCTTAAGTGCAAGCGCTTAGAGCTTTTTCTCCAATTTGAAAGGCCAATGTCTGATAGCGAGCTTTCCCTTTTTAGGGACTTTGCAAGGCGCAGGGCAAAACGCGAGCCGCTTCAGCATATTCTTGGGGAGGTGGAGTTTTTTGGCCTGCGCCTAAAATGCGACCGCCGCGCTTTGATTCCGCGCCCCGAAACCGAGGAAATGCTCGACAACATAATAAAGCTCCGCCTTTGCAACTCTTCTTCCCCGGCAAAAATACTCGACTTGGGAACGGGCTCGGGCGCAATGGCTTTGGCTTTGGCAAAGCATTTCCCCGATTCGAGCGTGCTTGCGGTGGACGCAAGCGACCAAGCGCTGGAGCTTGCAAGGGAAAATGCGGCTGTCGCGTCTATACGCAACATAGAGATAAGAAAATCGGACTGGTTTGAAAACATAGACGAATCCTTTGACCTCATTGTGGCCAACCCTCCGTATTTGAATGAAATTGAAATTTCTGAGGCCGAGCCCGAAGTGCGCGAATTCGATCCGATATCGGCGCTGCTATCGCCGGATAACGGAATGCGCGACTTGCGGAAGATACTCGGCAATGCCCCAAAACACTTAAATTGCGGGGGATTTTTAGTCTGCGAATGTGGGCTTGGGCAGGCAGAAAAACTCTCCGTGGAGTTCTCAAATTTCTATGGTAAAATTGACACTGCAAAAGACCTGTCGCATGTGGAGCGCTATATATTTTGCCAAGCAAAATAACCGCGCGCAAAAACAAAATTGCGCTTGTAGTTTTTGCCTCAAAAAAAGTCTTGCATTGCAAAGTTCCTTTTATTCTAATCATTGGCTTTATTTCGGCGTGGTAGCCAAGTGGTAAGGCAAGGCTCTGCAAAAGCTTCA
>CALXOC010000195.1 GCA_944389915.1 uncultured Opitutales bacterium
CTGAAGGAGCCCCTCGCCCACAAATTTTATGTCGCCGCGCGATATTAAGCTGTTTATGGAATTGGAGCACGATTCGCCGTCAACGCTCAACAATTCGGAAGCGCGCGCGCGCAGGCTGCCAAATGGAACGCATGTGTGGCCCTCAGCCTCCATCTCGCGGAAGACATGCATAATCCCAGCTTCAAGGCGCTCGGCAGACTCGTTTGAAACGCCTATGTTCAGCGCTATCATATCGGCTGTCTTGAATCCTATGCCGTCTATCTCGCGAGCGAGGGTGTAAGGCTCCTCCCTGGCAATTCTCGCGGCGTCTGAACCGAATCTGCGTATTATGCGGACGCACATGCCCATGCCTATTCCGTAAGAGCGCATGGCTATCATTACATCGCGAAGCTGTTTTTGCTCAATCCATGATTTGCGTATCCTCTTAACCCTCTCTGCGCCTATGCCCCTAACTTCGAGAAGCCTGGCAGACTCGGTATCTATGATTTCCAGAGTGCGCTCTCCGAATTTTTCAACTATCCTCTTCGCGTATCCAGGCCCTATTCCCTCTATCAAGCCCGAACCGAGAAACTTCTCCAAGCCGTAAACTCCGGAAGGCAGGCGCGATTCGAAAGAGCTGACCTTTATCTGCCTCCCATAATTTGAATGCTTCGTCCACTCGCCTTTTACAAGGACGGTTTCGCCGCATTGAAGCGACGGCATAGTGCCTGTTATTGTAACGGTGCCGCGCGGAGCCCCCTTGGAGGTCGGACGCATTGAGGCTATGCAATAAAAATTCTCGTCGTTAAAAAAAACGATGCGCTCTATGACACCCTCAATCTGCACCTCACCGGAATCCATAGGCACTATAAAGTAATTCCAAAAACAACCCCCGCAAGCTCTTTTAAATCTTTAAAAATTCCTATAGCCGAAGGGCAGCGCTCTTTTAGCGATTCAAACGAGTCGGCGCCGGTGGCGACTATGGCCGAATCCATAGACACCGAACGCGCCGCCGAATAGTCGTACGGGGAATCCCCTATTCCCACGCACTCGCCTGCGCCAAGCCCCAGGCTTTCGAGAGCCGATATGGTAAAACGCGCCTCCGGCTTGCGCGCAGAAAGCAGAGTGGTTCCCGCAACAACATCGAAAAAACCGTACATGCCCAAGCGTTTCAGTATGTCTTCTGCCGCAGGCTGCTGCTTGTTTGTAAAGCATGCCAACTTCACGCCCGCCGAGTCGAGAGACTCCAATATTCCGCGGGCAAAAGGCATAGGCTTGAGCCCGTTGTATATATGCCGGGGGAAAAGCTCCATATACCTGTTGCCTATGGATTCGGCAAGCTCGTCGGAAAGCTTACCGTCCATGACGCGCTTTATCGTTATCAATATGGAGCCTCCCACCGAACGGTAAACCTTGTCGTATCCCGGCGCAACAATGCCGAATTCGGCAAACACTTCGGCCAGGCAAGAGTGAACCGCCGCATAGTTGTCTACGAGCGTACCGTCGAGGTCAAACAGCGCCCCGCGGTATTTCTTTGCGGGTGCTCTATTCAAAATCAACCCTCCCCATCTCCATAAACTCCGCCCCTGGAAAATTTTTTGCCAAATAGCTTTTTAAATAACTGCGCGTTGAATCTTCAATAGGGCGGGGAACGCTCGGATACGTGTTATATACCACTCCCGCCAAAGTTATTCCCCTTCGCCCAGCACACTCGAGAGACATCAGCGCGTGGTTTAACGAACCCAACCTCGACGACGCCACCAATATTAGGGGAAGCGAATGCTCCACTATGTAATCGGCAGTCAGAAAAGCGTCTCCAAGCGGGACGAGCAATCCTCCCGCGCCCTCCACTATGACAGTGCCGTATTTTTTAGCCAATTTTTCAGTATCGGAATGCAGCAGGTTAAAATCAGGCTTTAAATTCTCCATGGCGCAAGCCAAGTGGGGCGATGCGGGATATTTTAATACATACCTGCATGTCGTGCCGTCCATATCGTCGGGCAGGAGCGGCAATCCCATTACGCGCCTGTGTGCAATTATGTCTTCGGAAATCCCCGCGCAGCCGGTTTGTATGAGCTTCTGCGTAATGACCCCGCCTCCGTTTGCCGCAATTCTGCGCGCCAGCCAGCCGCACGCCACGCTCTTTCCTACTCCCGTATCTATACCGCTTACAAACAGCGCTTTCATATTAAAACTCCTTTCGCTTGGCAATTATGTAAACAGGGTTGTATGAAAGCACAACTCCGTTTTCGCAAGAATATTTCCCGGAATATTTTTTGTAAAAATCTCTCGCCTTGCGTGGGGTCCAAAACGATGCAAATGCGCCGTTTACCCCCGTGGCCTTAATGTGGGCAAGCACCTCGCGCGGCGACGAAAACACGGCGTCTATGTTGTCTTCCGATGCGTGCAGCACGGAAAAGCCCGCGCCCGACAGCAGCGCTTTGAGCTCGCCTATCCCTCGATAGCTAAGCCCCCTGCCCGTCAACTCCCGAATTTGGCGAAAATTTGACTCCCCGTATGTGGAAAAAGCCAACAAAGCTCCCACCCTTGAAAGCTTTGAAAGTTTAAGAAACAGCGCCCTTAAATCATCTATCCACTGGAAGCACGACGACGACACAATAATGTCGTAAAGCCCGTCAAAGTTGCAAAGCGACGCATCCGCGTGCACCTGAAAAGGCCTAAAACCGCACTTTGCGCTCGCAATGGCGCACATTTGAAAATTTGCGTCGTTTATAGTCCATTCCGCCTCCGGATATTTCTTAAAAAGCAGTTCCGTTAAAAAGCCCGTTCCGCAGCCAATTTCGAGAATCCGACGTGGGGCGCATCCGAGGCTTTGCGATGCAAAATGGCATGTAAGCATTGCCAATTTTTCAGACACGCACTTTTGCACAAAGGCGTTTTTTTCATAGTCTCCAGATTTTCTCCCAAAAACTTCTCCTATTTTTGAAAACGCTCCCGACAAGGCGTCTATTGCCGCATCGAATAAAGGAATATTAAGATGTGCCCCGTCTAATACTCTAAGCTTATTTCCCCATGCGGCTTCGAGAGCCGGCAGCGGGAAAATTTTATCTGAACGCGAAGCAAAACAGCAATCCCAATGGCGTTTAGCAAGCGAAATGCTATCGAAGGATTTTCCTAAAAATTTAAGTTCATCGCGAAGTTCCTCAAATCCCCTTGATGAAAGCAAAGCGGAATTTTCAGCCAAGCCGCGCGTTCCCCCGCATATTCTGCGCATAAATTTCTCCGGGCTTTCCGGGCCGAAATTTTCTAAGGTCCTCCTAAAATACTCGCGGGGTATACCGAGTTTGTCGTCAACAGGCCAAGGCGAACCCGCCACCGCAATTCTGGCTACTGGTTTAGGAAGAATGTCGAAGAAATAATCCGCAACCCATACACCGAACGACCACGCAACAACTCCAACGCGCCCGTAGCCCGACAAATCGAAATCCGGAATGTCGAAATTTCTATAATCGAAAAAAGCAAGCAAGTCGCAATCCGCAGGAATGCGAAGCCCCGACAACAAAGAGGCGTCGCTGGCGAATCCGCAAAAAAACACCACTAAGTTCTCCGCCCCGCTGCGCTTTATCCATTCGGCTTTCATAGTCCCGATACTATTTCCTCTACAATATTTGCGCAGCGGTCTATTTCGTCCGCGCCCATGTCCGCATTCAGCGACATCCTTATGCGCGCTGCCCCCTTTGGAACGCTCGGATGGCGAATGGCGGGAGCGTAAATCCCCATTTCAAACAAAGCCTTCGACACATCTACTGCCGCGGAGTTTTCACCTATCACAAGCGGAATAATCTGGGTGTCCCCCAGCAGGCGGAAGCCCTCCAAACTTTTCCTAAAGCTCCGAACAATCCTGAATAGGCGTGCGCGCCTGTCCGCAAAATCTGCGGAAGAAAAACGCCCGAATACGAACGAGGACCACATGGCGTTTATAGGCGGTATTGCGGTTGTGAATATGAATGGCCGGCATCTGTTTATCAAAAGTTCTTTTGCCGGAGCATCGCATACCACGAATGCCCCCTGAGATGCCGCCGCCTTGCCGAGAGTGCACATAATAAAATCGACATCGGCTATGAGCGAATTTTCGCAGCATAGCCCCAGCCCGCCGTCGCCATAGAGCCCAAAAGAGTGGGCCTCGTCAACGTACAATGCCGCGTTGTACTCTTTTTTTAAGTTTACAAGCCCCATCAAGTCGGCCCTGTCGCCGTCCATGCTAAAAACCGATTCGGTTACTATATATACCCTGTCGTAGGCAGAGCGGTATTTGGAAAGAATCCGAGAAAGGCTGTCGATGTCGTTATGCGGAAACCGCAGGCATTTCGCTTCCGACAGTCTCATGGCGTCAATTAGGCTTGCGTGGACAAGCTTGTCGCACAAGACGAGGTCCGACGACGATGCGAGCGCCGGAATAATTCCCGTATTGGCGTGATAGCCGCCGTTAAACATGAGGCATTGCCGCTCTGCCTTTCCGGCTTTGGAAAAAGCTTCCGACACCTCCGCTTCAAAATTGCCAAAGGCGGGATTATCCCCCCCGAGCAAACGCGAGGACGTGGCCCCCATTATAAACGCCTCCCCGCTCAAATTCCGCAAAAACTCATTTTGCAAATCCAAATCCGAACTCAAGCCGAGATAGTCGTTGCAAGCCAAGTTGAAATAACTTTTCCCGCCTATCTTTATTTTTGCACCGCATGCCTCCGACTTTCTGAGTGAACGCAAAAGCCCAAGTTTTGCAATTTTCGACAGAGATTCTTCGTATGCGTTCATATCAAAGCGTAGCAACCCCGCGCATTGCGGCGGTCAGTGTTTCCAACTGGCCGTCGTCTGTAACATATGGGGGCATTGTGTAAAGCAATTTCCCGAATGGGCGCAGCCACACCCCTCGCTCCACAAGGGCGCGCTGAGTCTTGTCTATGTCTATGAGCTCTTTCATTTCAACCACTCCTATGGCTCCCAAAACGCGGACATCGGCTACTTTTGCGCACCCGCGCAGCGGCTCCAAGCCGCGTTTTAATGCTTTCTCTATGCGGGCAACATCTTCCAGCACCCTCCCGTTCTCAAATATGTCCAATGCGGCGTTTGCCGCGGCGCATGCAAGCGGATTCGCCATAAAAGTAGGCCCGTGCATGAACAAACCCGGAGAGCCAGAAGATATTGTCCGGGCAAGCTCCGAACTGGCTATTGTTGCCGCAAAACTCATGTAGCCCCCCGTGATGGCCTTGCCTAAGCACATAATATCGGGGGACTCCCCCGCCCATTCGCATGCGAAACGCCTTCCGCTCCGCCCGAAACCGGTGGCTATCTCGTCGAATATGAGAAGAACCCCGTACTTTTTGCACAGAGCCTTAAGCTCAGTCAAATATCTGGGATTGTAAAAATACATGCCGCCGGCGCCCTGCACTACGGGCTCTAAAATAAATGCGGCAATGTCCGCCGAGTGTTGTGCGAATAGGCACTCCAGAGAAGACGCGTCGTCGGCATTCCACGGGGCCCCGAAAGCCGACTTGGGTCGCGGGGCAAAAAAACTGACAGGAAGCCTTCCCGCAAACATAGAGTGCATTCCGCCCACCGGGTCGCACACCGACATCGCATTCCACGTATCGCCGTGGTATCCTCCCCTAATTGTTGCAAATTTTTTCTTTTCCGGGGCGCCCTTTGCATGCCAGTATTGAAGAGCCATCTTCATGGCGACTTCAACCGACACTGAGCCGGAATCGCAAAAAAACACCCTGTCCAAGGGCTTGGGCAACATAGATACAAGGCGCTTTGCAAGCCTAACCGCGCCCTCGTGGGTAAGCCCACCAAACATGACGTGGCTCATCTTCCCAAGCTGGGATATTAGCGCCGAATTTATCTTGGGATTGTTGTATCCGTACGCAACCGCCCACCACGACGACATTCCGTCTATTACGTCTCCGACACCCGACAGCCTTATGGTGGCCCCGTTTGCGGATTCCACGTTCCAAAGCTTTATGCCGCTTTCAATAGACGCGTAAGGGTGCCATACATGCGCCCTGTCGCATTCCAAAATTTCATCAATATTCATAGCCCAATCTTTCGAGCATTTTGAAGTCTTCAGAGACGCTGGCCCCGACCGTAGTGAGCATGTCGCCCATAAGTATTGCGCTGACTCCGGCCGCCAAAGCCTCGGCCTGCCTGGAAGCTATCGCCGCCCTTCCGCCGGCAAAGCGTATGTGCGCCCGGGGATTGGCAAGCCTAAAAATTGCAAATGTCCTGAGAATCTCATCGGAAGGCAATGGCTCCTGATTTTCCAAGGGGGTGCCCTTTATGGGCTGAAGTATGTTTATGGGAATTGAATCCACCTGCAAATCGCTTAAGACACACGCCAGTTCCACCCTTTGGCGGCGTGTCTCCCCCATTCCTATTATCCCGCCGCTGCATATGGACATTCCGGCGCGCCGCGCCGCATTTATTGCGGCTATTTTATCGTCGATGCTGTGAGTGGTGCACAATTCCGGAAATTTTGAAGGAGCCGTCTCCAAATTGCAGTGGAAGCGAGACATTCCCGCAGCCTTTAAAAGCCTAAACTGCCCCTCTTTCAATAATCCGAAGGAGCCGCATAACAATATTCCGCCAAGCTTTGAAATTTCCCTCAAAGCCTCCAAAATTTTATTTAAATCCGAATCTGAGAGGGACCTTCCGCTTGTAACGAGCGAAAATCTCCTTATTCCCAGATTTTTTGAGCGCTGCGCATGCGCGCGCGCCTCACCGGGAGAAACGCAATCGGATATTGCGCACCCAGTATTGTGGCGGGCGGACTGAGCGCACCATTTGCAGTCCTCGGAACACCTGCCGGAACGCGCATTCATGATGGAGCAAGTTTCCACTCTCTTGCCCAAGAAATGCTCGCGGACTCTATTGGCCATGGAGCACAGCTCTTTGAGCCCGACATTTTCGCCCAAGTCAAGAGCCTCCTTGAATGTGAGCTTATGCCCTTTTATGATTTCCGCGTCCATGAGAATTATCTAAAAAATAAGTATGGTAAAAGTGTAAAAATAAAAATGGAAAGGAAATTAAAAATCGCATTTATGTCAAGGAATTCAACCTTTATTATCTTGTCTCCGGATATCTCCGCGTGACGAACACGAATAAAGCCCAATTACTTTATTAATAAACTTTTGAACTTGACTTTGATCATATAATAAATAGATAATATCTTATATATGTTGAATATGTTGAAGAGTTTTACCGTATTGTTGTTGATTGCTTTATGTACTTCCGCATTTGCATTTGAGCATGCAAAAATCCGGATAAAGAAATTAGACGGATCGATTGCCGAAAAGAACGCGCTTTTTGAGAAACAAAATGGCGGATACTATAGAATTACAATACCCGTTGCCAACATAAAGCGAGACGTTGAATACATAGACATAATTGCCGACGAAGCCATCGCTAAGAAATCCGAAGAGGGATTTTTTGTGCTTGGCGACGGCTCTTACGGGGAATTTACGCAGGAAAATGGCAGTTTTATACCGCCGCGCTCGCACATGCCCATCTTTGGAATGAAAACTCCGCGCGGCGCTTTTGTTGCAATAGTCAAGGGGCTGAATCTGGAACAATACCCCGTTGTTGAAGCAAACAAGGGCGTCTATAGAGTTTTTCCGCGCTTTTATATATACGCCCCCAATACAAACAACAGAAGCTCCATAAGCAAAACAATAGGATTCGACCCATACGAAGACATAGTAGTCGATTATTATCCTCTAAGTCCCGACAAAGCCAATTACAGCGGCATGGCGCAGGTATATAGGGACTACCAGCTCGGCAGGGGCGAGGTTAAACTTTTGAGGGAAAGAATAAAGGGCAATCCGGCGCTCGAATATTCGGCCGATTCCATATACGTGCGCATAAAGCACTGCCGGAAGAAATCCGACAGAAAAAATCCCGCCCACCACATGCAGACGCCCGAAACCGAGCCTGAACTTGAAATATTTTTCACATTTGACGACATGGCCGACATTATGAAACGCATGAAGGCCGAAGGCATAGATAAAGCGGAAATATGCTCAGTTGGCTGGAATATAAGCGGACACGACGGCCGCTTTCCGCAATATTTTCCCGTGGAGCCAAAAATCGGGGGCGAGAAGAAATACCGCGATACAATAGAGTATGGGAAATCCCTGGGCTACCATTTAAATTGCCACATCAACCAATATTCCGTATTTTTCGTATCTAACAGGTGGAACGACAACGGCATAGCAAGGTATCCCGACGGCTCTCTTTTTAAGGATTACTTCCAGCCCGGGGGAATGGCATACAGACCGTGTTTTCAGCGCCTGTACAACCTGTGGGTGAAAGATGATTTCAAGCAAATAGCGGGCCTTGGGCTAAACGGGATATTTCACATAGATGTAATATCCTATGTGCCTCCCTATCCTTGCCTCGACCCAAAACACCCGCTAAACAGAAAACAATGCGCCGAATACCAAAACAAGGTGGGCGAATATGCCGACAAAATTTTTGGCGGGCTCGCGTCGGAAGGAGGAATGGACCACCTTGCGCGCACACTCGATTTTGCGCTGTATTTATGGTCCTATCCTGCTTGGGAGGGGAAGCCTGAAAAGCTGGCCACAAAATATGTGCCCCTATGGCAGCTTGTCTACCACGGGATAATCCTAAGCAATCCGTATTACACGACAATAGACGCCCTCTACCCGAAATCATACGCGACCTCCGATCAACGCAAGGCATACGATTATCTCGACGATCCTGAAACGCGCTGGTTAAAACTAATAGAATTCAGCGGGCGCCCGACCTTCTACTATACCGACTACAGGGACCTAAAGCCCATGAAGCGCGCCTACGACGAGTTTCAGAAGTTGAAACATCTCCAACTTCAGCTGATGACATACCACGGCGAAATTTCAAAAGACGTATTCCTTACCCGCTTCGAAAACGGAGAGGAAATAGTTGTAAACTACTCTAAAGAACCATTTTCCTACAAAGGCGGCAGCGTTGTTGCTCCAAGGAGCTATAAACATTTAAAAAAATAGGCCTGCATCGCCGGCAACCGCATGGTGCGCAAATAAAAAATCCTCCCTAAAAAGCGGAGGATTTTTTGCGCGCAAAAGAGCTTCAGGCCCTAATAAAACGCGAAAGTTTAATGGCGGAATCGGCCCTGTTTAATATGTACAAATGTATTCCCGGGACTTTCGCGGCCTTCAGCTCCTCAATCTGCCTGCGAGCCCAATCAAGGCCTATCTGCGCCGACTCGGCGTCGGAATTGGCCTCCGATATTTTGCCTATAAGCTCCTCGGGAATGTCGGTCGAGCACATGGATTTAAAATTCATAAGATGCTTTAGCGACAGCGCCGGCAACAATCCGGCAACAATGGGCTTGTCTATGCCGACCGCGCGGCACCTGTCCACAAATTTGAAATAATGCGAATTGTCGAAGAAAAGCTGCGTAACTATAAAATCGGCGCCGCTATCTACTTTCCGCTTTAACATTTCCACGTCAAAATCAAAGTCAGGCGCTTCTGGATGCTTTTCTGGATAGCCGGCGCAGCCTATCCCAAAATCAGGAAACCTTTCCCTTATGTGGCGGACTAAATCGGCAGCGTGCTTGTATCCGCCCTCCGCGGGCCGGAAGTCCTCAACATTCCTTGGAGGATCGCCCCTAAGTGCCATAATATTGCGTATTCCCGCCTCAGAAAAGCGGTTTAGAACAGAATCAATCTCCGGCACCGAATGCCCGACACACGCCAAATGCGCCATTATCTCAAAACCGAAAATCTCCATGAGCATTTCGCCGTACTCAACCGTGCGCTCTCGAGTGGAGCCTCCCGCCCCGTATGTAATAGAGGCGTAATCCGGCTTTAATTCCACCAGTTTATGGGCGGTGCGCAGAATTTGCCGGGCGCCCTCCTCCGTTTTCGGAGGGAAAAACTCAACCGAGAAAACAGTCTGTCCCTCCGCGAACTTTTCCGCTATGTTTCTGTTGTTTTTCATTTTTTAAATAAAGAGCAGAATTCAAACTTCCTTTCAATTTTTATTTGTGCGCACAACCCGATTTTACTTTAAAATGCGCCCGACCCGCCTCGGGATTGCAACCATCGTTTCCCAGGGTATGCGGCGCGTCCACCTGCTGTAGTCGGCAAGAGATATCATGGATCCCGACTGCTCGCCTATAAAGGTGACCTCCGATCCCGTCTTCGCATCTTCAACTCCGCCTATATCGACCACCGTCTCGTCGAGACTGACGGAATCTATAATCGGACATCTTTTCCCCGATATTAAGACCCGCGCGCTGCCTGTAAATCCCGACGGCACGCCGTCGGCATATCCCGCAGCCACCAGAGCCGCCTTTACTCCGTTTTTCTCCGATACCGCAAGAACGCGCGATTTAAACGACAGCACCGGCATAAGGCCGAGTCCCTCATAGCCCCCGCAATCGTCGTAAGGATTTATCCCGTATTGGATAAGGCCCATTCTGACCGCATTAAACGGGGGCTCCACAGGAACGTAGCGCATGGCGGCGCTATTGTGCAGATGCAGCAGCATTCCATCGTCGGCGTGCCTGCCCGCCACTTTCTTAAATATTTCAAACTGCCTAAAAGTATAGGCCTTGTCGGTATCGGCGCTCGACAG
>CALXOC010000196.1 GCA_944389915.1 uncultured Opitutales bacterium
CTTTGCGAACTGCTCTCCTATCTCGAGTATACCGAGCCCGAAAATAAGCCGCCATAGCTCGCGGCCCTTGGACTCTTCTATTGAAGCGAGCAGATTCTCGGCGCTCTTTTGGGCAAATTTGTCGAGTTTGAGAATGTCTCCAATCTCAAGCTTGTAAATATCGGACGGGTCCTTTATTCCGCGCGAAGTTACGAGTTTGTCTATAACCGACTCTCCCATTCCCCTTATATCCATGCAGTCGCGCGAGGCAAAATGTTCGAGCCTTCCGCGAATCTGGGGGGGGCACGCCAAATTTGGGCAGCGGTACAGCATCTTTTCCCCGAAGCGTTTCAATTGCGATCCGCACTTGGGGCAGTATTCCGGAAATTTGTACGGAACGCTGTCGGCGGGGCGCTTTGACAAATCCACTCCGACTACCGCGGGTATAATTTCTCCGGCTTTTTCCACAATTACGTTGTCGCCCGACCGAATGTCTTTAGAGGCTATGTAGCCGGCGTTGTGCAAAGTTGCCCGCGATACCGTAGTGCCTGAAATTTGGACGGGTTCAAGCTCCGCAACCGGGGTTACGACTCCCGTTCTGCCTACCTGTTCTGTTATCGATTTCAGCTTTGTTGAGGCGCGTTCCGCCCGGTATTTCCACGCGACCGCCCACCGGGGGGCATGGCTGGTGAAACCGGCGCGCGCATAGAGGGATATGTCGTCGAGCTTGACGACCGCGCCGTCGGTGTTGTAGTCGAATCCGCTTCTCAATTCTTCGAGCTCGGAAATTTTCTCAAATGCTTCATCCGCGCCTTTGGCGAGTTCGCGCCAGTTGACATGCGGAAGGCCGAGTTCGTCGAGCTTGCGGGGCAGGCTAAACTGGCTGTCAAGCTCAAATCCCTCCGACTTCCCCACGGAGTAAAACGCCGCCATCAGCGAGCGCGTTGCCAATATCTTGGAGTCGAGCAGTTTCATTGTCCCCGCGGCCAGGTTGCGCGGATTGGCGGGCAGGGATTTTTCTATGCTTTTTAAATCTTCGCCCGACATCGAAGATTGTTCCGTGCCGCCGGCGAGCAGCCTTTGGGCGAATTTGTGTTCCAGCTCGGCGCGCGCGCAAGCCCTTAGCCTGTCGAATTCCGGCAGGGTCATGTAGGCTTCCCCGCGTATTTCAAGCAGCTTTGGAATTTTAGCGCCCTTCAATTTTAAGGGCAGGTTTTTGAATACGGCGGCGTTTCTTGTTATGTCGTCTCCCTTTTCGCCGTCGCCGCGCGTGAGGAGATATTTTAGCTCTCCGTTCTCATATACGGCTGAAATGCCGGCGCCGTCTATTTTCGGCTCAATGCAATAGGTAAGTTTGGCGTCTTCGGGCAATCCGAGAATCTTCTTTAGTTTGGAGTCGAAATCCTCGAGCTCCGAGGTGTTGAAAACATTGTCGAGGCTCAGCATCGGACTCAGATGCGCGCGCGAAACGAATGAGGAGGATAAGTCCGCCCCGACTTTTCGCGCCGGCGAATTTTCGTCGGAGAACTGCGGAAATTCAGCTTCGAGATTTCTCAATTCGCGCATGAGCGTGTCGAAGTCGTCGTCGGATATCTGCGGGGCGTTTTCTATGCGGTATAGACGCTCGTGCCTCGCAAGCAGATCGCGCAATTCATAGATTCTCTTCTTTGCCTGGGATTCGTTCATTGGAGTTGCGCAGGTCTATCGCGCCCTTAGTTTGAAAATTTTTGGAGCGTAAAAATTCCTGATTTCTTCGGCTCTGCCCTTGAATGGGTTGCGGTTTTCTTCCGAGTTGTTTTCTCCGAATATCGGGCTTAAGACCTTGTATGTTGATTCCGGAAGGTCGCGGTTGTCCATGGCCCAATAGCAGTACTTTTCTACAAGCGGAACTCTCGAAGCCGTCTCAATCAGAGTGCGCAGGGCCGCGCGGTGCAAAACGCCTATCATAAAGCGCGACCATTCCCTTCGCGTTGCGGGCTTCCGCCTCTTGTTTATCATGTCTTGGGCAAAGGCGGCTTCGTCGGAATTCGCGAGCAGGTCTATTATCCTCCTCACGGGGCGGTATGTCCCGTTTGCAAAAAACTCTCCCCATAGCATGTCGATTTGCGCAGCCCCTATTATCGGATGCCACGATTCATAGGGATTTGGGAACTCCGCCTTGTCAAGAAGGGCAATGTAGCTTTTCTCGTTGGGAGTTAAGAGCGATTCGTCTATTTGCGGTATCTCCAATATCTTGAAAAGAAATATGGTTTTTGCCCTGTCAAGAGGGGTCGCGTCGGCAAAATTTTCCCTTATGTAAGGTATTAAAAACATATTGCGCTTAAAAGCCGCCCTGAAGAAGCCTATGTACGTGTAATTTAGCGAATTTGGAGCGTCTTTTTGCTCCAGATTTAATGCGGGGCTGAAAAATATAGAGTACAGAAGTTCCGGAGAGGGCGTCAGATAAAAACTCCTTATCAATGCCCCCAAATTTTTTGTGTCGGTCAACGGAGGCGGAGCCTGCCATACCTTTAAGTCGACATATGTTGAGCAGGAACTTTCGGCTCCGCTGATATTGTCGCGGGCCGTCATGGTAAATTTGTACCGGCCCGTCTTGTATTTCTTGTCAAAGCGTATTTCAAGAACGTCGGGGCAGGCTATTATTATATTGTCGAATTTCTTTTTGCCTTCAAACGAGGCGTTGTCGACGAACAGCGTTGTGGTGTTGTCGGGGTAATGCGCCTTTACGGAATAGGTAACGCTAAAATTTCCGTGCCTTGTGGCGGCATTGTAAATGAAGGGGAAAATTGAAAAAATTTGGTTTATATAAACGTCGGCCACTTTTGCCAGGTGCGGAACCGAATTTGGGGGGATATTGAACCACCATTCCATTTCGGGATCCTGAAGGCTCGCCAAAAGAGACGGGGAAAAGGCGGAGCTTTTTACGTCGGTCTTTTCGCCTCCGGCAATAAATAGAGAGTTTTGTTCGAATATCCTCTCCTTGGGTTTTGGCGCTTCCTGCTCGAATGTTATAGACTGCGCTTTGCCGGACGGCGAAATCAGCGACTGCCCCATGGCGCATCGGGAGCATAGCAGAGCAAAGAATAAAAGAGAGAGTGTTTTTACCTGGCGCATATTCAATATTTAGATTCGTCCCGCCTCCCTCAGGAATTTTTCGACTGCGGGCATGTCTTCCTTGTATGTTACTCCCTGCCAGCGTTCGTCGGTCGGGAGGACTTTTGCCGCCATGTTTCCGCTTTTTATGGCGCGGTCCACAGCCGAAGGCAGATAGAATTCCGCAGTTTCGCTTTTTGAGTTCACAGACAGGAAATCCTCGAAATAGGATCCCAATAGGGGCATGAAATCCTTTGGGAATGCCCAGAAATTTAAAGACGTATATTCGTCTCCGTTAAATATTCTTCCGCCGCTGCACGTTATGCAGCCGTCGTCGCCGCGGCGTATTCCTGTGTATTCCGAAATGGATAGGAGTTTTAATTCGGGATCGGCCTCGCATATTCCCCTCGATACGCCTCCGTTTTCAGAGAGTGTGTTTTTTAATTTATAGCCGGCGAGCGCGCATGCGCCTTTTTGCCCCGCGCCGAGAAACTGCGCGGCAAGCGAATATGCCCCCGTCCCGTAATAGTCGTCCGCATTTACGGCCAGAAATGGAGTCTTTACGCATTCCGAGCACGACAATACGGCGTGCCCGGTGCCCCATGGCTTGCGCCTGCCCGCGGGCGGCCTTTGGCCGCTTTCGTCCTGAAAGACATAATGCACGTCCGCAACATTTTCATATTTCTTGGAAACCGCCTCGCGGAATGGCTTTTCTATGTCGCGGCGTATCACGAACACCACGGAGTCGAATCCCGACGCCATGGCGTCTTCAACGGCGAAGTCGAGAATTACCTTTTGCGAGTTCCCGAATTTTGCGGCCTGCTTTAAGCCGCCGAACCGGCTGCCCATTCCGGCCGCCATTGCTATGAGTGTCTTATTCATGATTTGTGGGTAAATATGTGGGCTATGGCCGCTCCCGCGGCGTCGGCCTCGTCGGAGGGGAGTATGCCCGCATTGCCCACGAGTGCCGCCACCGATTTGGCGACCTGTTCCTTGCTTGCGCGCCCGTAGCCTATTACGGCCTGTTTTATTCTCAGTGGCGGATAGTCGAAGACTTCAAGCCCCTCTCCCGCAAGAGCCGCTATGGCCGCTCCGCGCGAGGAGCCCAAAATTAGGGCGGTCTTGAAATTTTGCACATAAACGCACTGCTCTATTGCCGCGCATATTGGCTTGTGGCGGCGTATCATCAGCTGAGTCTCGAGAAATATTCTGGCAAGGCACTGGGGCATCGTCATTTTTGGAGTGTTTCGCACGGTAATTGAGTCTATATAACGAAGCGAGCCGTCGGGGCCCGATTCTATTACTGCAAGGCCCGTTCCCCTCAAGCTCGGGTCTATGCCCAATACTTTGCCGCATATTTGCTCGCCTCCCCATTTATGCATATGCGGGCTTTTATGCCCGCCGCCCAAGTGCTGCGCGCTTTTTGCGCCTTTTAAAGGGCCGGTTGAGCCGAGTTGGAGTTTGTCTGCGCCTCCTTCGCTTATTTTTTTAGTCCACAAACTGCGAGCGCTTCTATTCATTGCAATTCCCCGTATTCAAGGCTGACGGCATAGCGCCCCGCGCATGAGTTTTTTAAATCCGGGCCTTGGTGCGCGGCGCGGCTCCCGGGTTCTTTCGGAATCCAATAGCGTTCGGATTTTAGCCCAAAATATTTTTTTGCCGGCGCGGGGGCCCGGCGTGGCGCCGTTTGCCTTGCCCCGACAAGGGAAGCGCAAAAAGAGTTGCCGCGCCCGTCGGAGCGGGAATGCGACAGTCCCAAGCATATTGCATTCCGACCGGCAAAGAACTCTCTTTTAACTATAGATTCCATAAATTCGGAGGGATTTTTTCAGAATAATTTTTTTTGTAAAACTAAAATGTCATTTTTTATATTCTTTACACAAATGCGACTCGTTGCGATATTAAAAGAGTGAAATCTCACGCACTTTTTAAAATGCTCGTGGCAACATTGGCGCTTTCCGGCGCAGTGGTGGCGGGGCTTTTGTATATGTCTTGGAGGGACATGAGGGAGGAAAATAGGCAGACTGACAGGGTGCGTTCGCTTTTGGAAGATCAAATTTCAATGCTTGAGAGGGATAAAAAATACAAAATTGAGTATTATCAGAGGCTTGTCCACGACGACGAATTTGCCGAGCGCGTAGTGCGCGAAAAACTGGGATTTTCCTCCCCGGGCGAGATAGTCTTCCGCTTTAACGATTCAGCCCGAAACATTAGGAAAGACGAATTTGACAAAATAGATAACGGCGTCCCCTCCGAAAGCGGCAAATCTTCGGGGGAGGGTAAATCTGCATTTTCAAAGCTGCTGTTTTGGAGAAATTCCAACAGGGAGGAAAAGTCCTCCTCCGGCGCCGCGGAGCCTGAACAATTGGAAGCTGTCGCCGCGGAGGCTTCGGGGGCCGGGAGAATAAGGCCGGAATTCCGCATAGACATGACA
Source organism: uncultured Opitutales bacterium (assembly GCA_944389915.1). Lineage (GTDB taxonomy): Bacteria > Verrucomicrobiota > Verrucomicrobiia > Opitutales > Intestinicryptomonadaceae > Merdousia. The sequence goes on from CALXOC010000196.1 coordinate 5,507, forward strand.
GGCGCTGCCGACATAGACGACGAGGAGCAGGGACAGGCGCAATCTTCCGAGAGCGGCGTTGAAACGCCGTATGTTTCCGAAGGCAAGGCGTCGGAGGGAGTTTTGACCGATGTTTCTGAAGCCAAGATTGAGCGCTTAAAGTTGCGTTCATACGTCTCGCGGGTGAGGCTTCGCAATCATTCGGCGGCTTCAAAAAATATTAGATTTAGGGCGAAATGAAAATTTTAAAGGCATGGTGGTCGGCTATGGGCGAAATAAGCCTTGCGCTGAGTAAGGATTGCGAGAAGATTCCGGAATTTGAGCTGAGCGGAAATTCCATTCCGGTAAATTTTACCGCCGAGAGAATATCGAAACACAACTTTGCCAAATACACCTCCTATTATATCGACGGCGGTAAATTGCATTTTATGCTGGGTTCTGCGAACTTTGAAAATTTTTGCGACGATCCCTGCATGGATTACTATGTCTGCGGCGATTTTAACGCATGGAGCGGGCTCGGCAAGCCCGAATGGCGCATGAGGGAAACGGGATCTTCGGACTTTCAACGCCAGTTGAGCGTAGATGTTTCGGCGCTTGATTTAAAGAGGCGCGGGGCTTCGTTTAAATTCGTATCGTCGAGCGGGGTGTGGCTTGAAGCGCGTCCGGACGCTCCAAATGCGGTATTCGACAAATCCGGAAACATGAATCTCGGGCTTTCTCTCGACAGGAGCGGACGCAATGTGTTTGCCTTGAAATTCGACGGGGTATGCATGTTGGGAGACGATCTCTCTATAGGCATTCCCGAATACGGGATATCCGCGCCTGTCGATGTGGGTGAGTTGCTGCTTGAAATATATTCCGGCGCGAAACTCGGCGCTTATGAAAAAGACGGCCGCACCCACTTTTCAATATTCGCCCCGCGCGCCGACGCGGTTTATGTGAGGGTGTGGACCAGTGGAGATAAGCAGGAGCGGCTTCTCCAGGCTTCGACCTCCGACGGGGCCGTGTGGACGGCGGCAGCCGACGCTGATTTGAGGGGCGCATACTACTTCTTCCACATTGACGGCAAAAACAGAAACGCCTCGAGCGCCTTCGATGCACATTTTTCCGTGGCGGATCCCTATGCAAACGCCATGCTTTCGTCTTCGGGGCCGTCGATTGTCAAATACGAATCCGATCTCCCAAAGGCCGCGGATTTTAAGCCGCCATCATGGAACAATCTGGTTGTGATGGAAATTCATCTTCGCGACATACTGTCGCGGGCGCCCGCAAAACTTGAGGGGCGCCAACGCGAAACTTTTGCGGGATTGATCAAATGGCTTTCAGACAAGTCTTGCTACATAAGGCAAACTGGGGTAAACTGTGTCGAGCTGCAGCCGGTCCAGGAGTTTACGGCGGCTGCGGCGTCGGATTACGAATGGGGATACATGCCGGTAAATTGGTTTTCGCCGTCGAGCAGTTACGCCACAAATCCTGGGGACGCATCCCAGAACGACGAATTTGCCGAGCTTGTTAGGGCATTTCACAATGCCGGCATCAGCGTGATTTTGGACGTTGTTTACAATCACGTAGGCGAGCCCAACTACCTTGAGCGTGTCGATAAGGAGTATTACTTTGAAACCACTTCCGATTTTGGATTTATAAATTTCAGCGGTTGCGGAAACGATTTCCGCGCGCACGCCCCGATGTCGAGAAGAATGATATTGGACAGCCTCAAGACTTTCATGGTTCGCTACGGCGTTGACGGGTTCCGTTTTGATCTTGCCGAATTATTGGGCTTGAGGCTTCTGAAGGAAATAGAGCGGGAGCTTAAAAAAATCAAGCCTTCCGTGATATTGATAGCCGAGCCGTGGAGTTTTAGGGGGCACATATCCGGGGCCTTGCGCCAAACGGGCTTCGCCTCGTGGAACGACGGCTTTAGGGAATTCATGCTCTCATACGCCAAGGGCGGAGGAAATTTTGATGGATTCAAATATTTCATGGCCGGAAGCATGGGCGGAACTTCACGGTGGCCCTCTCAATCTGTAAACTATATCGAGAGCCACGACGACATGTGCCTCTTCGATAGGATAAGTCCGCGCAGGGACAACCCTTCGCTTGAGGATATAAATAGATACAAAATCGCGTGCGCTTTAATATTGCTTTCGCACGGAATTCCAATGCTTGCGGAGGGCTTCGACCTCATGAGAAGCAAGGGGGGCAAGAGCAATACCTACAAGGACGGCGTTGCCAACGCGCTCGACTACTCCCGATCCGCGCGCTTTGTCGGCCTGCGTGATTGGCTTAGAAGCCTGGTGAAGTTTAGGCTGTCGGACAGCGGAGTGGCCCTTCGCCCATACCATC
>CALXOC010000197.1 GCA_944389915.1 uncultured Opitutales bacterium
GACGGGCATTCCCGTCAATAAGCTACTTGAAACTGAAAAGGAGCGCCTAGTAAAACTTCCCGAAATATTGCACAAGAGGGTCATAGGCCAGCAGGAGGCGGTTGACAGCGTAGCCATTGCTATATTGCGCGCGCGCGCCGGCATAAAAGATCCGAGGCGCCCGAGCGGAACTTTCATGTTCCTCGGCCCTACGGGTGTCGGCAAAACGGAATTGGCTAAGACCTTGAGCGAGGCACTCTTTAACGACGAGGACCATATGGTGCGAATAGACATGTCCGAATACATGGAAAAGCACTCTGTGGCTCGTTTGATAGGAGCTCCTCCCGGATACGTCGGCTACGAGCAAGGCGGACAGCTCACAGAGGCTGTAAGACGCAGGCCTTATAGTGTAGTGTTGTTCGACGAAATAGAAAAGGCGCATCCCGAGGTTCTCAACGCCTTGTTGCAGGTTCTCGACGACGGCGTTTTAACGGATTCCCAGGGCAGGAGGGTAGACTTCAAGAATACGGTAATAATAATGACTTCCAACATAGGGGCTCGTTTTATCACCGAGGGTTCTATATCCAAGGACGGCGAACTTTCCGAAAGCACGCGGGAATCTGTAATGAGCGAACTAAGGGCGCATTTTAAGCCTGAATTTCTTAACAGGATAGATGATATCGTTATATTTAAGGCCTTGCAGCTCGATGAAATTGTAAAGATTGTAAAGCTTCAGATAGAGCAGCTCAATAAGCGTCTTGAAAGTCAGGACTTAAAAGTGGAGTTGACTAAGAAAGCTTACGAGTTCCTGGCTGAAAAGGCTTATGACCCGCTCTATGGCGCACGCCCGTTAAAGAGGGTTATAAACCAGAAGATAGAAAATCCGCTTGCAAAGGCCATTATTTCCGGAAGCTTGAAGGCAGGAGATACAATGAAATTCAGCGAGAAGGAACTGTCGTAGGAATTGTAGATTTGCAGGGGCAAAATGAACCTTGTATTTAGGCGGGGTTGGCATAAATTCTATTGGATATTGATTAGCGGAGCTGCGCAGAATGTTTTGCGCGGCTCTTTTTATGTTTTGTGGGCGCGGGGGGGGGTGGACATTTTTATTTTTTTATTGAAGAGCTGCATTCTATAAAAAAGTAAGATTGCGAATATTGAAAATCTAAAAAAATTTTTAAAAAAATGGGAATAGGGGATTTATGCATTTAAATTATTGAATTCAATATAGTTATTAAAATTTGCTCTGGTATCAAAATATAAAATTGGTGTCCAAAAATAATAGTTGAAAGATTTTTAATCTGTGCAAAAATTATAACAAAACCAGCGGGCTACTATAGAGCATAAATTGGCATACCCTCTATAGCTTTGCCGGAAGAAAGCAGGAGTTCTTAACCATGAAAAAGATAATTCTAAGTTCAATTATATTCTGTTCCGCCATTATTTCCCACGCTGATATAGATGTGACAGGCCCCGATGTTACCGTATCCGGAAGCGGCAACGGTAATGTTTTATTTTCTACCGACGGCGGCAAATTAACCGCAACGGCGCATACCGGAATATCTTCAATAACTGTGGACAGCGGCGTTTCAGGCACGATTTCCACAAATCCCGGTATTGCCTATTATATGGGAACCGCTGAAGACGGAGCAGTCATAAGCGGAGCGGGAATCGGTAATTCAGAGCTCACTTTTGACGGTTATATATTGGGCGGAAATCCTATGGGTAGCTATACAGAGCGTTACCCGCTAAGCGTAAAAGATATCACTTTAAATTTATTGGGAAAAAATGCGTCAGAAAATAACTTGTTGCGCGCATCTAATATGACATTTACCAATTCCAATTTAAATATATTGGCTGGCGCGCATAGTTCAGAATTGCAATCTGAGGTTACAAGCGGCAATCCTGTTGAACTTGTGAATTCAAGATTAACTGTCAATAGCGGCGCTACGCTTAATGTGAATGTTTCGGGTAGTAACAATATGTTTTATATTGATAAAAACAGTTTTGTTACAGTTAATGGCACTGTTATTAATGGAACAAGTACTTTTTATGCGCTTTATGGCTACTTTGAAATAGCAGCCGGCGGAACTATTCGTGGTTCATCGTACTACATTGAATTGTATAATGGCGGAAATATAGTAATATCCGGAAATGCAAATATAGGCGGTAGACTTCGCTTGTTTAAAGGCACCAGCGCAACGTTTAATTCCTCAAATATTGATGGGGTGAGCGGTTATACAACTAATGAAAATTACGGTAATTCTGTTATTATGTTCGATAGCGCATATATAAATGTTAATGCGCCAAACCAGATGGCATTTTCAGTTCAATGGTCGGATACTGTAGCAAAGACTCTCACTGTAAACCTTGGCGATCTGGGAGACAACGATTACCTATTATACCTGACATATCTTGTACAATCATCTACAGGATCATATAAGTATTATGATGAAAACGATATGCTTTCCGGCGCGGGATTCTATTACGATTTCATAAACTTTACCGACGGCGCCGTGGTATTGGACAAGAACAATATAAGCGAAGAAGTTTTGCAGAAATCGCTCTCGCATATGCTTGTAAACGGCGAAAGCGGCATGGTGGACTACATTGTAAAGAACATAGACGGAGTTGATTATTACGCATTGGTTGCCGTTCCGGAAGCCGCGGAGTGTGCAGCCATCTTCGGCGCAATAGCTCTGTTTATAGCCCTGCGGCGCAGAAAGTAATTGTTCTTCCTTCATAAAATAAAAAACCTCCCCATTCAGGGAGGTTTTTTTGTTGTTGCAATTTAGGCCGGGCAACAATAAACGCGCAAAAGCGGGATATTAAAGCGAAGCTCCAAAGCTTTTCCGCTGCGTCTGCCGAGTAAAACGCGTGCGCTCTTCCGATGTGGTATTTTGGAATGCCCAATAAGATTCCGGAACAGAGCGCGCTGCCTGACGCCGTTGCTATTTAGCGGGTTTCGTTTTGGGAAGGATTTTTTTCAAAATGGGCGTTTTTTAAATATGTCTAAATTTTTAAAATTTTTCCCAAAAATATTGAGTAGTTATTTAATCTTCTGCCTGCAAATCCACTATTTAAAGCATTTGTCATAATTTTTTTGGTATCAAAAATATAAAATTGGTGTCCATAAATAACAGTTGAAAGAATTTTTTTTTGTGAGAAAATTATAACGAAGATGCAAATAGTAGATCATGGTTTTTATAAAAAATGAGGAGTACTTAACTATGAAAAAAATAATTCTAAGCTCAATTATATTGTGTTCCGCTGTTATTTCCCACGCTGATATAGATGTGACAGGCCCAGACGTTACCGTATCCGGAAGCGGCAACGGTAATGTTTTATTTTCTACCGACGGCGGCAAATTAACCGCAACGGCGCATACCGGAATATCTTCAATAACTGTGGACAGCGGCGTTTCCGGCACGATTTCCACAAATAGCGCTATTGCATATTATATGGGGACCGCTGAAGACGGAGCAATCATAAGCGGTGCGGGAGCCGATAATTCAGAGCTCACTTTTGACGGTTATATATTGGGCGGAAATCCTATGGGTAGCTATGCAGAGCGCTATACTATGAGTGTAAAAGATATCACTTTAAACCTGTTAGGGAAAAATGCGTCAGAAAATAACTTGTTGCGCGCATCTAATATGACATTTACCAATTCCAATTTAAATATATTGGCTGGCGCGCATAGTTCAGAATTGCAATCTGAGGTTACAAGCGGCAATCCTGTGGCGCTTGTGAATTCAAAATTAACTGTGGATGGCGGCGCTTCTCTCATTGTCAATATATCAGGCGGCAACAATGTCATGCATATTGACCAAAATAGCTCTCTTATAGTTAAAGGCACCCTTAACAATCAAAAAACTAACTATTATGGGGTTTACGGCACTCTTGAAATAGGAGCCAGTGGAACTTTTAAAGCAGCTTCAAGCTATATTGAAGTGTATAATGGCGGAAATATTATAATCTCCGGAAATGCAAACATAGGCACTAAAATTCGCATGTCGACTGGTGGCAGACTGACTCTTAATTCGTCAAATATTGACGGAGTGAACGGTTATATTACTTCCTCAAGCTACGGCAATTCAATCAATGTTTATGGCAATTCCTCTATATATATTAATGCGGCAAACCAGTTGGCATTTTCAGTTTCATCGTCGGATACCGTAACTAAAACTCTTACTGTCAATCTTGGCGATCTGGGAGACAACGATTACCTCTTGTATCTGACCTATCTTGTGAAATTCCCGTCTGGCGGCGGATCAAAGTACTACGCCGAAAACGATATGCTTTCCGGTGCGGGATTCTATTACGATTTCATAAACTTTACCGACGGGGCCGTGGTTTTGGACAAGAACAATATAAGCGAAGAAGTTTTGCAGAAATCGCTCTCGCACATGCTTGTAAACGGCGAAAGCGGCATGGTGGACTACATTGTAAAGAACATAGACGGAGTTGATTATTACGCATTGGTTGCCGTTCCCGAACCCGCAGAATGGGCGGCTATCTTTGGAGCAATAGCCCTGTTTATAGCCCTGCGGCGCAGAAAGTAATTCTTGTGCTTCCTTATTTTTTATAGCAATAAAAATCCTCCCCATTCAGGGAGGTTTTTTTGTTGTTGCTGTTTAAGTCGAGCAACAATAAATGCGCAAAGGCGCTATTTTAAAGTGAAGCTCCAAATCTTTTCCGCCACACCTGCTATGTAAAACGCAGGCGCCGTTCAGATGCGGCATTTTGCAATGCCCAATAAGATTTCGGAACAAAGCGCGCTGCCTGACGCCGTTGCTATTCGGCGGGTTTCGTTTTGGGAAGGCCGGTTACGCGCGAAACGTCTTTAATTGCGCCACGTTTGCGCAAAAGGTCAATGCGCTCAAAACGCTTTAATACGCTGCGCTTTTTAGACGAGGCGGAACCGCCGCTCTTTAGGCTGCTGTGCTGTGACATAAATGCTCTCCTTCTTTGAAAATCTAATGAAAAGACTGCGATTAAAGTTTTTTCGAGCAATTTTGCAACAGTTTTTTCTATATTTTTGAAACATGCCTTAGTTGCCGTATTTTAACAAGCGCGCTTCGGTCACCAAAACGGGGGAGTCGTATATTGGCAGTTTCTTAAACAGAGCATTGCCATCTTTTAGAATAAAATCTTCCGGCGGTATTTTATAGACTCTGCCAGAAATAAGGTCGAGCCATACCGGATTGATGAATTTGGCGTTTTTTATCTCAATATCTACATATCTCAGGGCATTGGAATCGCTTGGCACTGAGCCGCTCAACCATAAAACCGCGCTTTTAAGCCCGCTTGCGGCTTCCTTATAGAGAAATTTTGAATGAATGTCTCCGGCATTAAATTTGATATCGCTGCTTGGCAGCCTGTCTGAGAGTATGTCTATTGTCGCCATTAGGTTTTGAACTGCGTAATAGGCTTTTTTAATCTTTACAATATTATGGTTTTCGTCGCTTTCAAGCAGGCCTTTTACATTGCGTATTTTTATCATGTCCTCGCTGCCGTAGCGCATGTCTGATATGCTGAAAACAGAGCTTTGGCTGCCTCTGCCAAGGTCTTGCATCATGCGGCGCACGTCCCATTTTGCCTGTGTAAGCTCGCTCCAATCGTATTTGTCGAGAGCGCCTCCCATACGGCCGCGAGATGGCGCGCCAAGTTCGCTCTGGCGCAGCTTTATTCTGGCGTCGTATTTGCGCAATTCAGCCTCGAGAGCGTCGAGTTCAGGTTCTATTTCTTCGGGGCGGTAGCGGTAGCCGTGGTGCGAAATCCATTCAAAAAGCCCGAATGCGTCGGCTTTGTGCAGACCTTTCAGAAGCGCTTTTACCCTGTTCATTCTATCGAATCTGGCGAGCGTCAAAGCCGATATTTTAGCGTCAGGTATGACCGATTTTATTATTTTGGCAGTTCTAATATTGATATCTACGGTTTCTTCGGCGCTGAAATTTTTAGATATGTCGGGCTCGTTCCACATTTCCCATTCGGGTTTTGCGTAAGCGTAGCGCCGCGCCAAAGCCTCTATCCACTTGTCCCATGCATCTTTTGCCTCTTTTGAGACAGGCATGCCACCGGCCAGCATGGGAGATCCCCCGCCTTCATAGATGGGGTTGCCGTAGCAGGTCAGTATATAGGGGGTAAGCCCGCGCGAAACGGCGTCGGATATAATGTCGTCGAGCCATTTGAAATCGTATACGCCTTTGCGTTTTTCGGTTTTTGCCCAACCCGCTATTAGGCGGATTTTTTTTATGCCAAGAGGCGTTATGTAGTCTTTGTATTTATGGTAGTCGGCGTAATCTCTGTCGAGCGTTTCGCAGCCTAAGGTAACATTGCGGCACCTTGTTTCGGAGGAGTCTTTGGGAATAACTGTGCCTA
>CALXOC010000198.1 GCA_944389915.1 uncultured Opitutales bacterium
TTTTAGCGGTTTTGGCGCTTGTTGCGGCAGCGGCGTCAGTGCTTTATGCTCTGGCCCGCAGCGAGCTTGGCAAGGCGCGCGCTTTGTTGGATAAAGCCGATGCGCGCTCCGCAATGCTCGAGGCGGAAAAGTCCGATATGTCGCAAAAACTGGCCGTGGCTGTTTCAGAGCGCAATGCGGCGAGGCTCTCTCTTGAGGAGGCAAAAAAATCCGAATCGGCGCTGTCGGAGATTAGGACGGAGCTTGAGAAGCGACTCGCTGCGTCGGACGAGAGGCTTTCTGCCATGGCCGACAGAATCGCCGAGCGCGAAGACTCGGAAAAAAAGAACCGCGAGAAACTTTCGGCCGATTTTGAAATTTTGTCCAACAGGATATTTGAATCGGCCAGGGAAAAGCTGAGCTTGGCAAACGCCGAAAAGCTTGGCGCCGTGATAGAGCCGTTGTCGGCGGGAATAAAAGACTTTAGAGAGCGAATGGAAAGCGTTAACGCCCAGGCATTGCGCAACAACGCAAACGTATCCGCCCAGATAGACAATCTGATAAACATGAACGCCAGGCTTGGCGACGAGGCGAGGAATCTTGCACAAGCCCTGCGTTCCAACAACAAGGCTGCCGGCAACTGGGGCGAACAGCTATTTGAGCGCATATTGGAGTCTTGCGGATTTATAGATGGCGTGCACTATCGCACACAAAACTCGTTTCACGACTTTTCAGGCGCCCAAAAACGCCTGGTTCCGGATTTCATAATAGACCTTCCGGAATCGCGCTCCATAATAGTTGACAGCAAGTTGTCGCTCTTGGATTTTGTAAATTACACTTCCGCTTCCGACCCCGCATCAAAGCGCGCGCATTTAGAGAAATTCAAAAAATCTGTGCGGGCGCACCTCGACGAGTTTGCAGGAAAATACAACGGCATATCTGGCGTGGAGAGCGGATTTAAGATTATGTTTATGCCGGTGGAGCCTGCCTACAATCTTGCGGTGTCGGAAGATTCGAGGCTGCTTGCCGACGCGTACAATAAGAACGTGCTCATAGCGAGCCCATCAACAGTGATGTCCATATTGAAATTTGCCGAGATAGCCTACAGAAACGATGCTTTTGCAAAAAATATGGTTGAAATTTCCGCTATGGGCAGGCTTTTATACGAGCGTGTGGAATTGTTTCTTCAGCGCTTCGACAAGCTTGGCGTGAGAATATCGCAGCTCTCAAAAGAATACGAAGACTCAAAACTCACGCTGTCGAGCGGCTCAAAAAGCGTGATGAGCACGGCCAAGCGCTTTTACGAAAAGTCCCGCAAAGCCATAGACGCCGCCAATGGCGGCGAAGCGGACGCTCGCGGCCTTGGCGGAGAAAAATCACAGGACGATATTATGCAACTTTCATCGGAGGGCGAAAATGGACAGGAAAGATAACACGCCGGAGTGGTATCCGGAAAATGCTGACAGGCGTTTTTTTACGACCAGTGTAATGCCCGGAATAAATCTCAGCAAATCGGAAGTGAAAGACGACAGTGTTTCAAGCGCCACGCGCCCGAAACGCAGGGAGCTTACCCTCGACGAATATAAGGAAGGCGTTCTCGCCGGCGACAAAACCGTGCTTGCCCGCGCAATAACGCTCATTGAAAGCAATGCCCCGCGGCATTTTGAAACGGCACAAAATTTGATAGGCGAACTTTTGCCTTATTCCGGCAAAGCGTATAGAATTGGCATAACCGGTGTTCCCGGGGCGGGAAAATCGTCATTCATAGAGGCCTTTGGAACTATGTTGTGCAGGGATTTCGGCAAAAAAGTTGCCGTTCTTGCTGTGGATCCGTCGAGCTCGCTGACGGGAGGAAGCATTCTTGGCGACAAAACGCGCATGGAGAAACTGTCCCGCTGCGACAGCGCATTTATCAGGCCTTCGCCGTCCGGAGGCATGTTGGGAGGGGTTGCGAGAAAGAGCCGCGAAACCATGATATTGTGCGAGGCCGCTGGCTACGATGTAGTGCTGGTTGAGACGGTCGGAGTTGGACAGAGCGAAGTAACAGTGCGCTCCATGACAGATTTTTTCCTGCTGATACAGCTCGCGGCCCAAGGCGACGAATTGCAGGGCATTAAAAAGGGCGTAATAGAGCTGGCCGACGGCATACTTGTAAACAAGTGCGACGGCAACATGGTGGAGCGCTCAAACCTCAAGAGGGCTGAGCTTGCCGGGGTTCTCCATTTTCTAAACTGCACAACCCCCGGATGGACTCCCTTCTGCGATGTCTGCAGCGCATTAAACGGATTGAATATAAAGGAGACCTGGATTAAGCTTGTGGATTTTAAAAACAGGCTTGAAAGCAGCGGATTTTTTCAGGAGCGCAGGGCTCTTCAAAAGATAGAGTGGTTCCAGTCGCTTCTCGACCAGGAGGTGCTTCGGCGCTTTTATTCAAAAGAGGGCGTTTCCGAAGCCATAGGGCACTATAAAACGCTTGTGGAAGGCGACAAAATAAACGCAGCCAAAGCGGTTAGGAACTTATTGGATTCTCAGCTGAAATAATATATGCGCAAGGTAGGCGAGAAGGGAATGAAGCTTGAAAATAGGCCAATTCCCGAGCGCATGGAGCGCGAAATTGGGGATTACGCCGCGCACCTTAGAATGGAGCTTGGGCGCGGGGCTAACACCGTGGCGTCATATTGCGGAGATGTCAGGCAATTTGCCGAATTTGCGGCGTCGGATGGAAAAAGGTCGCTTTCAGAGGTGGATTCCGACACGCTCGCTTTGTGGATAGGAAAAGTCTCAAAGTTTGCAAAGAGTTCCACGCAGTCCCGGAAAATAAGCGCGTTGCGCTCTCTGGCTCTCTATTTTTGCGACGAGGGCATTTGGGATAAAAATCTGGCGGCTCTTGTGGCGCGCCCAAAGGTTCGGCGCAGCGTTCCCGAGGTTCTAAGCGCGTCGGAGACCGACAGACTTATTACGGCGGCGGGCGATGAGACTCCGGAATCCATTAGGGACAGGGCAATGCTCGAGCTTATGTACGGGAGCGGCTTGCGCGTGTCGGAACTGTGCTCCCTGAAAGAGAGCGACATAGACGCGCGCGAACGCATAGTTCGCGTGCGGGGCAAAGGAGACAAAACCCGCATCGTCCCGGTGGGCGACATGGCCCTTGATGCGATAGACAAATATTGCAGGGTTAGAAAGGAGCTTCTCAAGAAGCGCAACGCCGCAGAGCTTTTTGTTACGCGAAGAGGAAAAAAGCTCTCAAGAAAAACTTTTTGGCATAATATAAAAAAATACGCCTTTGCCGCAGGCATTGAAAAAAACGTGAAGCCGCATATTTTGCGCCATTCTTTCGCCACGCATCTGCTTCAAAACGGCGCAAACCTCATGTCTATACGTGAGATGCTCGGCCACAGCGACCTCTCCACAACCCAGATATACACCAGACTCCTAAACGACGACATCCAAAGGGAATATGCAAGAAAACATCCGCGCTCCGGCATGAATGTGGATATTCCAGGAATTTAGGGCGCGGCAATTCGCACGCCTTCGCAATCGCGTTTGAGCTGTTTGGCAACTGGTAGCTGCTATCCGTCGGCAAGTATTTTTACGCCTATCAAGATTAATATTATTCCGCCTGCGAGGGTAAATTTTGAATCTGCGTTCCTGCCTATTCTCTTTCCAAACATTATGCCCGAAAGGCAAAATAAAAAAGTGGTAATGCCTATTGTTAAGGCCGGAAATATTATGGGAAGGCGCAGGCAAGAGAAGCTGACTCCAACCGCGAGGGCGTCGAGGCTTGTTGCCACTGACAATGCGAACAGAGCCTTCAAATTTAGGGGAAATGCAAAGCACTTTTTGCCGCCGCCGTGACCGCGCAAGGAGTCCCATACCATCTTTGCACCAACCGCAAATAAAAGAAAAAATGCCGTCCAATGGTCGTAGGCTTTTATTTGTTCGTAGGCGAATTCGCTAAGGTTCCAGCCAATTACGGGCATAAGGGCCTGAAAAATGCCGAAAGACAGCGCAACGGCAGCCATATTCTTGAACGGTATCTTTGAAGCTGAGAGCCCGCAGGCTATGGAAACGGCAAATGCGTCCATCGACAGCGCGGCGGCTATAAAGAGCAGTTCAATAAAATTCATCGAAAAAATACTGCATTCTGCCGCATGGGGCTCAAGAAAATTTTTAAAAATGGTTGAAATGCGCAAAAGGCGCGGACATCATTTTTCTTATGGAAACTCTTGAAATAGGCGGACACAAGCTTTTGAAATTCGGGATAGGCGCATCAAGCTATCTGATAAACCCTACCGACGGGGCGAGATTGTTAAATTGGTATATAACCCTTGCCGACGGTTCGGTCAGGGATATAATATATTGGCCCGAAAACGCTCCTCTTGGCGGGTCGGAACTGGGGGACGTCTTCGGAGGGGCCCCAATATTGTTCCCGTTCGCGGGTGGGTCGTGGGCCGACGGCCGCGAAGGATTTTGGAAGACGCCCGACGGTAGCATTCTTCCCATGCGCAAGCACGGCTTTGCAAATTGGGGAAAATACGATACCGCGTTTCTCGGCGAAAACGAGATACGCCTGCGCTACATGCCGAGTTCGGAAGACGCGAAATCGTATCCCTACGACTATGAATTTGAAGTTTGTTACCGCTTTGGAGAGTTGTCGTATTCCTTTGAGGCTCTCTTGAAAAATAAGGGTGCAAAGCGCATACCTTGGTCGCTGGGCTACCACCCATATTTTACAATGCCGTGGCACCGCAATTTGACGAAAGGGGATTATCGCCTTGTTTGCGACGCCCGCAAAGCCTGCTATGTCCGCCCCGACGGAAGCTTTCCAGTTGCCGACAACCTTGAAAAAATGTGTTTTTCCGATCCGGAGATGAGCCCAAGAATACATACGCATTTAAAGAGCGGCGTCTTCCGTTTTGGGCCGAAAAACGGCGAGGAGGATATTACTATAAAGGTGGACGGCGGGGCTGCAAAACCCGGATATTGTCTTGTAACGTGGACCAAAGACGCCGAAACCCCTTTTTATTGCGTCGAACCTTGGATGGGGCTTCCCAATTCGTCGACAAATGCAAAACATTTTGTAGAGCCTAATTCACAGGCTTCTTTCGTTGTGGAGGTTGCCATACTCTAATGAGGGCGCTCGTGCAACGCGTGAAATCGGCGGCGGTCGATATTGTGGAAAACGGGCGCAAATCCAGGAGCGGAGAGATAGCATCCGGGCTTGCCGTTCTGCTGGCCGTGGAAAACGGAGACTGCGAGGCCGACGCATCGTGGCTGGCTTCAAAAGTCTCGCTGCTGCGCGTATTTGACGACGGCCAAGGCCATATGAACGTCTCTCTTATAGACTCCGGCGGCGACGCCCTCGTCGTGAGCCAATTTACTCTTTACGGCAATCTGCGCAAAGGCAGCAGGCCCTCTTTCAACAGATCCGCGAAGCCCGAGATATCCAATCCCCTGTACGAGCGTTTTTGCTCGCTTCTTGAAGAGAAGATTGGAAAGTCCGTTCAACGCGGAGTTTTTGGCGCGTATATGGAGCTGTCGCTGGTAAACGACGGACCAGTAACCATAATTTTAGATTCGCGCAACAAAGATTTGTAGGCGGATTTTCCTCGAATAACTTGCCTGCAACTTTTTATTTTAAAGCTTTCAGCGCCCTGTCTATGCGCGCAAGCACCCGTTGCTTCCCCAATATTTCAAGCATGGAAAATAGGTCGGGGCCGCCGGCCTGTCCCGTGATGGCATAGCGGAGTATTGGCATGTATTCCGAGGCTTTCTTGCCGTTTTGCGCGGCGAAATCGCAAATCTGCGGATATAGAATGTCGTGCTCGAAGCTGTCAGCGCGTTTTATCAAATCAACAAGCTCTTCTAAACGCGCGAGCGGCTCGCCCTTTTTAAAGATTTTTTCTTTTGCGCTTTCGTCGAATGGAAAATCCTCGTTGAAAAAGTGATCGAGCATGCTCGGCAAACCCTCCATGTTTGAGACCTTGGGTTGGCATACTGCAAATACCTTTCTTATATATTCGCAGTCGGGGCCCAAATCTATCTTTCCGCGAAGCGCCTCTCTTGCCGCCTTTTCAAATTTTTCGGGCGATAGCGCCCTTATGTGCTCAGTGTTGAAATGCGCCATTTTGCGCTCGTCGAAACGGGCGTTGCTCTTTACTATGCCGTGAAAGTCAAATAGCGATATTATTTCTTCTATGGGCATTATTTCCCTGTCGTTTTTCGGGTTCCAGCCGAGCATGCACAGGTAGTTTCTAACAGCCTCTGGCAGAAAGTTCTTTTGCTGGTATTCCTCAATGAGGGCGCCGCGGTCCCGCTTGCTCATTTTCCCGTGACCCTCGCTTTTAAGTATCAGCGGTATATGGGCAAATCGCGGCATTGGGGCGCCAAAGGCCTTGAATAGCTCTATGTGCTTGTTCGTGTTTGTGAGATGGTCCTGCCCGCGTATCACATCGGTAATTTCCATGCAGATGTCGTCGACTACGTTCACAAAATGGAATACGGGCGTGCCGTTGGAGCGGAAAATGGGAAAATCCTTCTCCTCCAAATGCTCCACGTCTCCGTAAACTGCGTCGTGAAGCACCTGCTTTTCTCCCGAAACCTTAAAAAATACGGCTCCGTCCTTATCGTAGGCCCGCCCGCGCTTCCTCAATATTTCAAGGTATTCCCTGTATATGCCGTCGCGCTGGCTTTGGAAATAAGGCCCGTAAGCGCCGCCGACTTCGGGGCCTTCGTCCCAATCCAGCCCGAGCCACCTCATGCCGTCCTTTAAAATGTTCAGGTATTCTTCGCGGTTGCGCTCCTGATCGGTGTCTTCAATGCGAAGCACAAAGGTCCCGCCGGTATGCCTTGCGTACAACCAGTTAAAAAGCGCCGTGCGGGCGCTCCCTATGTGAAAGAACCCAGTCGGGCTGGGCGCGAATCTCACTCTTACTTTGTCCATATTTTTATAATTTAAAGCCTCATTGGCGAATGCGACTTGCAGTAGTTCCACACGCGCAAAAAGGAGGGCGTGTATTTTTGGGGATTGGCCGCGGCGTCGGATTCAAAATCCCCGATTCTTACCCATTCCAAGCTTTCAACTTCGTCTGGCGGCGGCGAAAATTTCGCGCCGTCGGGGCATTCAAAAAGGTAAACATATGTAAATTCATTGCACGTATCCGGGCATGCGTCTATTTTGCCGATGCGAATTAAGTCCTTTGCGCATACTTTCAGCCCGGTTTCCTCGAACATTTCTCTTAGCGCGGCGTCATCGTAGCTTTCACCGCTGTCGACATGACCTGAACACGAAGTGGTATAGCGGAGGGGATATGAATCCTTAAATGCGGAGCGTTTCTGAAGCAATATGCTTCTGCCGCCCTTTGCGCCGCTCACAATGACGACGTGCGAAGCCCTGTGGCGCAGCCCTTCGGAATGCACCCGGGAACGCGGGGCGTTTGAAATGACGGCGTCGTTTTCGTCCACTATGTCGAAAATGTCCTCGCTCATGCGCGGCTTCTGTATTATTTCTTAGGCAGAGGGATTATCTGGCGCCTGACTTTCCGAGTATCCCACTCGCCGATGTTCAATTCCTTGCAGTAGTTTAATAGCGCAGGCATTGGATCTATGGGCGAAAATCCGAAGGATCGCCTGTACTTGTTTAGGGTCATCCACGATATGTAATCGAGAGCGACCGGATTCGCGCTAAGATATATGCTCTTTTCGCTAAATGTGCACCGGGAGTTAAACAGCGCCCCGCCCACAAATTGCCCCTTCTCGTAAGAGAGTATTGTGAAGATGTTCGAGTCCCTCAATTCGGGAATTGCGCAAACTTCAGCGGCCGCCATGGATGCGTTTGAGGGCTGCTTTAGGAAGCGCTCATTGTTGGACATGTTCCATATGCTGGCGTTGCCTATGGCCGCGCATACTCCGAGCCCCTCCATATCAGTTACAACAGGCAGGTTTATCCAGAAGTCGACCGTCAGAAACAGCGGAACGGGAAGATAGCTCTTGCGCAATTCGGGATTGTATAGGTCTGTTACTCCGGCCCCGCGCACGCTCTTGGGCATAAGCGGGTTGTCGTAGTACCATTTCTTGTCGAAAAATTCGTTGCTTTCAATATCCGCGACGTTTACCCCGCGGTAATTGTCTTTTGCCCCCGCCCGCAAGGCCGAAAGTTTTGGAAGATAGAGAGAATCCCTGAGCTTTCGGCGGCTCATATCGACTATCGTGATGTCCTCTTTTTTGTAGCCGCGCTTGAGCAGCTGCTCTATTACTGCGTCAACCAGGGCCGTAGGGGTTGCAAGCCCCGGCCCGGAGTTCGTATAGACTTTCAGCCCCACTTTTCCCTTCTTGCCGCGCTTGATCTTGCTTCCAACCTGGCTCTCGTATGCTTTAAAAAGTGCGGAAACTGCCCGGGAATAGCTCTTGGAGTTGAAATTTGGAACTCTGCACTCAAAGACCACGTTTTTTATTGATTCCGAATCTTTAGGGGCCTCGTCGGCTGCGGAAACTTTTGCTGCGCTAAAATTCAATGCAAATATAGCAAAAAATATTTGCATCAGAAAGATATATTTAAGATTCTTTAACATAATCGGTGAGCTTATCGCCGTGGGACTTTTTAAATTGTAAAAACTCTTCCGATAAAAACAGATTTTTCAGATTATGCAAGCAATGAAGTTTTTTGGCAAAGCTCTCGCCATGCTATTGGCGGCAGTCACCATACTTGTATCGGCGTGTTCGGAAAAAACTCCCGAACAGATCGCGGCCGAGAACAAGAAGCGCGCCGAGATGTCTATAAGGCGGGCGCAGGTTCTATTGTTTGAGGACAAGACGGGCGAGGCCGTGGCAATGCTGGAGGAGACCCGCAAGGCTTGCGGGGACTCTCCGGACCTCTGCGAGGCATTGGCCTATGCTTATATTCAAGACAAACAGCCGGGGCTTTCCGCCATGTATTTTGAAAAGGCTTCGGACATAGACGGGGGAAATGCAGACTTCCTTATTCTCGCCGCCAAAACCTACGAGCAGGCGAATTCTTCTGATGCGGCGGTAAACGCATATACAAAATATTTAAAAATAAAGCCTCAAGACGCAGTTGCGTGGAAATCCTTGGCGGGCTGTTTTGAGCGCTCCGAAAAATACCAGGAGGCTTTGAATTCTTGGATGGGGGCCATAAAGACCTCTGGCAGGAATCCCACTGCGGCGGAGGCCGCGGCGGTGGGCTCTCTCTTTGTAAAGCTCGGCAATGCCACTCAGGCGAAGCGATGGCTTGAAGCCGCGCTGGAAGCGGCGGGCCCCAAAGTTTCGGAGGCAAGAAAAAGCGCGCTTTTGGGCCTTGCAGCGGTTTATTTGTCGCAAAAAGACGTGGCCAAACTCGAATCGGTTGTTGCCGACTTGGACAAGATAGACCGCTCTATAATAGACAAGAATTATCCCGCCTTGCGCTCCCAGCTTGCCGATTTTCGCCAGAAATTGGAGGAGGCACAGGCTGCCATAAGAGCCGAAGAGAAGCGCAAAAAGGAGGAGGAGGCGAAAAAAATTGAAGCCAAAGCCGTGCAAGAGGCGGAGCAAAACCGGGCGGTAGGAATACCAATGGCGCATTCTAAAAAAGGTGAAAATCCCGCCGACGAACCGGCAGTTGACAATGCGCAGCCCTCTAAAGAGCAGGCTGCTAAGACGCCCGCCGAGCCCGGGAAAGGCGCAGGCGCCCCTGTTGGAGGAAAGGCAGACTCGGCCTCGGCGGAGGCTTCGCAGCCAGATGCAAAACAGACCGGGGCTGAAGCCAAAAAGCAGGAATCTTTAGCCTCCGTTCCGGAGGCTCCGTTTTCGCCGTCTATGGACAGCACAGTGGAGGATGTTGCGGGAGACGCCGAGCCTCTTGCCCCTGTCGACAAATACATAGGGCGCAGTTACGAGAAACTTTCAAAAGGAGATGCAAAGGGGGCGGAAAAGGCCGCGCATTTGGCAATATTTGAAAACAGAAGGTCCCCGCAGGCGTGGAAGGCTCTCGCGCAGTCCTACGAGGCGCAAAAGCGGAACAAGGATTCGTATCTCGCAGCCCGCGAGGCATATGTGCTTAATCCCGACGATATAAACGCAACGCTATTTTATCTGCGCAACGCCAGCCGCGTCTTGAACAACGAAAAATTTTTAAACGCCCTTTATGCCGCGCATGAAAAGTTTCCAAACAATGTCGAAATACTCATAGGTTTGGCAAGGACCTACAAAATAATCGGAGACAAGCGCAACGCAAAATTCTTTTACAAGGAATTTGTCGATAAAACTCCAAAGGAGCACAAGCTTTATGACGAGGTTTACGGCGAATACGAGGAGCTGCTGCGCAATTAAATGGCAAGGATAAGCCAGGCGAGCATAGAGGAGTTGCGGTCGAGGGTAAACATATACGATCTTGTATCGCAATATGTGTCTCTTAAAAAGAGCGGTTCGGCGTACAAGGGCTTGAGCCCTTTTACAACGGAGAAGACGCCGTCGTTTTTTGTGTATCCGGACAAAGGTTTTTACTATTGTTTCAGCACGTCGCAGGGGGGGGATTTATTCAAGTTTGTGCAGGTGAAAGAAAACCTGAACTACCGCGAAGCGGTTGAGTTTATAGCGAACCGCTTTTCGTTTAAACTCGAATACGAGGCCGGTTCCGGCGGAGACGGGCACAGCCTTAGGAGGCAGATATACGACATGCACGAAGACGCCGCCGAATGGTATAGCCGGCAGTTCTTTTCCGACACTCCCGAAGCCGCCGAAGTGCGCGACTATTGGACGCGCGAGCGCGGGTTTACGCTCGAACAGGCGAAGGAGCTTCGCATAGGCTACGCGCCCGTGTCTTCCGAAGCCTTGAAAAAGCTTTTCATATCGAAAAAATATTCGCCGCAGGCGGTGGCCGACAGCGGCATATTTTCCGCGCGCGATGGGGATTCGCGCATATCCGACTTCTATCCGCGCTTCAGGGGGCGCATGATGATACCCATAACGGACATACAGGGCAGGGTCATAGCTTTTACTGCGAGAAAAACCCGCTACACTCCGGATATTCCGTCCGAGGAAGGCAAGTATGTAAATTCGCGCGACACCTCCATATTCCTAAAAAAACACGTTGTTTTCAATATGGACAAGGCCAGGTCCGCCGCGCGCCAGAGCAATTATTGCATTGTTGTAGAAGGGCAGCTCGACGCCATAAGGATGTATTGCAGCGGATTTAAAAACGCGGTCGCCACGCAGGGAACGGCTGCGGGGCTTGAACATTTTATGCTTATGAGGCGCTTCGCCGAAAAGGTGGTGCTGCTTTTCGACGGCGATTCCGCCGGAAGGCACGCGGCGCTGAGGGTTATTCCAATCTGCTTTAAAGCCGGCATAGAGCCCTATGTTGCTCCCCTCCCCGAGGGCGAGGATCCGGATTCCTTCATAAAGTCGAGAGGAATCCAGGCGATGCGCGAGCTTGTTGAAAACGGCCGTAAAACTGCGCTGTCTTTTGCGGCGTCCGTAATTTTGGAAGGGGATGCGAATCCTGATTCGTCGCGCAAGCGCGCGGCGCTCGAGGAGCTGTTCTCCATTGTGGACAAGGCGGATTCGCGGGTTATAAGGGACGATTACCTGCGCGAAATCTCTTCCGTTTTGTGCGCCGACCATATTTCCATACTTGAAGATTACCGCGCCTGGAGGGCGAAATCCGCTTCACCCGCGAAATACGATGCGGCGGCGGAAGTAAAAAATTCCGGACTTTCCTCCCAAGGAATGTTGACAAACTCGGTTTTGGACGCTTTATTTGTCTGCCTTAACCATGAAAATATCGCCGAGGCAATGTCCGGAATCATACGCGACGAATGGGTGCGCGGTGATGAGGTCGAGCGCGTTGTTTTCAGAAAGCTCATGGCTCTGTACCGCGAGGGCATAGGCTTTGATATAGAAAACGCGGCCCAGATGTTTGACGACGACGCTGAACTGAATTTGATATACGGAATTTGTGCTGAGAGAAAGGTTTCTGTGGACAATCCTGTAGGCTTGGCGAACAATTGCATAAAAAAAATATACAGAAAGTACATTGAAGGCGAAATGAACATTTTAAACCGGGAGCTGTCTGAGGCTGACAGGGAAAATTCCGACAGAAAATTTGAAATACTGCGAAAATTGAGTTCAATGAGAAAGGCCCTTTCAAAAGCTCCCGAAATTTTGGAGGCGGCGGAGTAGAAAAACATTATCCCATTTTAAATTGAGACTATATGGCAAGCAAGACTACATCAAAAACGGCGAATAAATCCGCGAAAAAGGACGCAAAGCAAAAAAAGGCTGCCCCTGTAAAAAAAAGCGTTCCAGCGAAAAAATCTGCCCCCCTAAAGAGCGCACAGGCTAAAACCGCAAAAGCCAAATCTGCGACAAAAAAAACTGTTGCAGTAAAGGGACAGGCTGATGCCAACAAGAGGGTATCGGCGCAAAAAAAATCTCCTTCCCAAAAGGCTCAATCGAAGTCGGAGCAAAAGTCTCAGCCAAAGCCGGTGAAGGCTGTCAAAGCCTCTAAAAGGTCTCAGGACAAGGCCGCTTTTTCGGATTTGGACGTGGATATCAAGGATTCAAAGGGGTCCAAGAAATCCTCAATGTCGGTCAATGTGGAGCACAAGCGCAAGCTCAATGAAAAAATACGCCAGCTCATTCACCTTTCCAAGGAAAAAGGTTTTCTGACAAACCAAGACATAAACAAGCATCTTGCGGAAACGCTTTCCGATCCGGCTGAGTTCGACAACGTAATAAACATACTTGAAAATCTCGAGGTTGAAATTCTCGACAACGACGAGGAAGTAGAAAGCTTCAAGTCGAGGAAGGAGGAATCTGAAGAGCGCCAAACGCGCGCGCTGCAGTCCGACACGCTCGACGACCCCGTCCGAATGTATCTGAAGCAGATGGGGCAGGTTCCTCTGCTTACAAGAGAGCAGGAAGTATCCATTTCAAAGAGAATCGAGGCTGCCGAGAACAAGGCTGTAAAGGCTCTTTTTTCAGTTTCAATATCGAACGCTTTTCAGATAGACTTGGCAAAGAAGCTTTCGGCGCGCGAGGAGCGCTTTGACAAAATAGTGCTCGACAAAAAAGTCGAGAGCCGAGAGAACTACTTTAAGGAGCTTCCCGATTTCATATTGAAGGCGGAGGATTTGACTGCCAAGCTGGACAAGGCGTGGGAAAGCGCCAAAAGCGCCGCAAATCCTGCTCTCCAGAAACGGCATCTGACTCTCTACAGAAATCTTGAGGCCAAATTAAAAGACATATATATAAAGGGTTTTAAGTTTAAGCTGAAGATTTTTGAAGAATTTCTCGACTCCCTCGCTCCGGTAGTGCGCGAGATAGAGGATTGCCTTTACAAACTCCGCGCCATAGAGCGCATAGGGAAAAAGACAAAGATTGGCGACGGCAATGCCATCAATTCGCGCCTCGGAGAGATTGAAAACTTGTATCGCATAGCTCCGGTTCAGCTTGTGGAGCTCGTGAGGGAGGTTAGGCAGGCGATGCGCGAGGCTCACAAGGCCAAGACTGAAATGGTCCGCTCAAATTTGAGACTGGTTATTTCTATAGCTAAGAAATATACCAACAGGGGGCTGAACTTCCTCGATCTCATTCAGGAAGGCAATATGGGGCTAATGAAGGCGGTGGAGAAATTTGAGTATCGCCGCGGATATAAGTTTTCCACATACGCAACGTGGTGGATACGCCAGGCCATCACCCGGTCCATAGCCGACCAGGCGCGCACAATACGCATACCGGTCCACATGATTGAAACGCTCAACAAGGTTATGCAGGTGCAAAAGCAGCTGCTTCAGGAACTCGGTCACGAGCCCACCCCCGAGGAGGTCGCCAACGAGATGCAATTCCCCGTGGAGCGCGTTCAGTCTATAATGAAAATGGCCCAGCAGCCGATATCTCTTCAAAGCCCGGTTGGAGATTCCGACGATACGAATTTTGGAGATTTTATAGAGGATAAGGGCGCGGAAAACCCCTACGATATGACGGCATACTCGCTGTTGCGCGAAAAGCTCATGGATGTTCTCGATTCGCTCACGCCGCGCGAGCGCAAAGTTTTAACCTTGCGCTTCGGGCTTTTAGACGGCTATTCACGCACGCTTGAGGAAGTGGGCAAGCAGTTTAACGTAACGCGCGAGCGAATCCGCCAGATAGAGGCGAAAGCGCTGAGGAAAATGCGCCATCCCACGAGAATCCGCCAACTGCACGGTTTCTTTGAGGCGGAGAACAGCAACAGCGGTCCGGGCTTCGACCAGTTTAAGCGAACCAAGGATGAAAAATAAAGTGCTTTTATCCTGCGCGCGCGCGGCGCTTGCGGCGCTGTGCGCATTGTGCGCGCTCCCCGATTTGGCGAGCGCGCAGCAATCGGCGCGCAGAAAGCTTTACAATCGCGTTGCGCCGTCGCCGTCGCTCAAATTGCTGTCGGAGTCGGCGCCCGAGGTGGATTTTGATTTTTACGTGGGAAGGGTTGTGCGCAAGGACGGGGAATATGTTGTGGTGAATATTGTCTCGCACAACAAAATAGCGGGTAGGCCCCCCATATATTACGGGTGCGATATCGAAATGCGCCCGACTTCCATACTCTCGAGCACGGGAATTTCGCATAAGGCGTGCGCAAGCTTTAAGATAGAGAGCGGAGAGGCGCGCGTCGGAGATGTGGTAATGGTGAAATATCCGGCTCCCGAGCGAAGCGGCAATTAATTGCGCGCTTTTGAGCAATGCTTTTTGGGCACCGAAAGCGGGCTTGGTGCAGACGCACAAAAGAGCTTGATTAAAAAGAGTCCGCCACCATTATAGCGTCAGAATGTTGTGATTTGCGCGCTTTTATTATGGATTTGAGCTTGTACGATTGGGATACTATAGTGCTTGGGCTGTTGGCGACATGCCTCTTTGCCGAGTGCGTGATATTGTTTGTGCGCGTAAATTCCATGAGAAACAAGATGGAGGCCGAAGCGGAATCCATCAGGACGGAGGAGCTTGTAAAATACGAGAAGAAGCGCAACGAGCTCGAGATGCTCTTGAAGGAGCAGGAGCTCGAAATGAAGGCGGAATACGAAGATATGCTCGCTTTGGCGAAATCCGCAAAGCGCGAGCAGGACGAGAAATTGGCGGAGATAAAAACCGAGCTTCAAAACGCACGCGAAGCCGTGTCGAGGGCCGATTCAGAGTATGGGCGCTACTCGAAGATGAAGGAGGATTATCGAAAGCTCGCCCAGCGCTATGCCGCGAAATTGTCGGAGATATCGAAGCTCGACATGGAGGATATACGCCGAGAGGCGAAGCTGGAAATGGAGCGCAGCTGCCTCGAGGATATGGCGGCATACAGGGCGGAGATGCTTGAGAAATCGAAGCGTGAGATAGACGAGCGCGCACTGAGGATACTTGGGGAATCCATGCAGAGGCTGTCCGCGCAAGTGCCGCAAGCGTACAGCTCCACTGTGGTGAAAATTCCAGACGAGGCCATGAAGGGAAGGCTCATAGGCAAGGAGGGCAGAAATATACGTTCCTTTGAGGCCGAGACTGCAACGACCCTCGTGATTGACGAATCTCCGGATTCGGTAATGATATCCTCGTTCAATCCGGTGCGCAGGGAAATAGCAAAGGCGGCGCTTGAAGACCTAATGCGCGACGGCCGCATAAATCCGGCCACGATAGAGTCGGCGGTAAAGTCGGCTAAGGAGCTTGTGGAACAGCGCGCGTACGATACCGGGGCGGCTGTGGCCGACTCACTGGGGCTCGCCAGGGCAAATCCCGAAATATTAAAGCTCGTAGGCTCTTTATCTTCCCATCTGTCGCTGAATCAAGACACTCTTGAACATTCCATAGAAACGGCAAAGCTCTGTTCCATGATTGCAGCGGAACTGGGTTGCGACGCGTCTTTGGCAAAGCGCATAGGCTTGTTTCACGATATAGGCAAGGTCATATCGGACACGGATCTAACGCACGCGCGCGCGGGCGCGGCCATGCTTTTGAGGTGCGGAGAAAGCGCTTTGGTAGCCAACGCCGTGGAGGCCCACCACGGCGAGGTTCCCGCATCGAGTATTTACGCCGTGATTTTGACGATAGCGGATACGATATCCGCGACGCGGCCGGGCGCCCGAATGGAGGCCGCGGAGGGCTACATAAGGAGAATAAAAATGCTTGAGGCCGCGGCGATGTCTTTTGAAGGCGTTGCCAACGCCTATGTCTTGCAGGCGGGGAGGGAGCTGCGCGTGATAGTTTCTCCGGACGCGGTAAGCGATGTTGTTGCGCATGATCTTGCAAAAAAAATCCGCGCGAAAATAGAGGAGAGCGTGGATCATTCCATACCGATAAAAATAACGCTCATAAGGGAGCAGCGCTTCTCTGAAATCGCCCGGGTACAGGGCTGACGCCGTTGGGCGGAAACGTCGGCGCACAAGCGCGCGGAAGTCCGGGTTAATCTGCTTTTTCTTTCCTTAGCTTCGCTTTTGCCTGCTCTATCTGTTCCGAGATAATCTTGTAAACGGGGGTGTCTTTGTCCACGTCCGCTATTGTGTTTTCCAAGACTTTCAAGGCGAGTTCCGTGTCTGCGTCTCTCTCCAACAACGCGGCATATATGCGGCGGGAATATACCGACGGATTCGGAAGCGAAGTTAAATCGGCAAAACAGGCGCGCGCAATGGCGAACTTGCCAGAGCTTATTGCAATTTGACCCTTCTTTAGCAGAAGAGCCTCGCTCTTGGGAAAAATCTTTAGCCCCCTATCCAGAAAATCCAATGCTATTTCGGCATTGCGCAGTTTAAGGCGTTCAAGCGCCCCCGCGGATTGGAGGTTTTTAGGGAGGGTACGCAACTGCCAATATGGGAAGTCGTAGGCTATGATGGCCGCCCCCTGAGTCCAGTACAATTCCATATAAGGGTCTATTGCGGCAGCGAGCTCCATTGATGCCATGCATGCCGGAATGTCTTTATTTTCCCAGTCCACATAACTTTTAATCCATACAAAATCGGCCACCAAAGAGCGGTATCCCCCGAGTACGCCGAAGAGCATTCCCTTACCCAGGGCGGCTTTGAGCGACTCGGGATCTAAAGCCTTCGTTTCCGCGTTTTCCACGCATCTTTTGAACGGCGCGGATACTGCGGCGGCAATCAGGGCGGCGGCAAGTATTACCGCGGCGGGGAAAAGGTATGATGTGATAAGCTTTCGCATTTGTGCGCAAGGCCGTTTAAAATTCGCGCCTCGAAAATATCCATGATGCGGCAAGCCCGGCGGCGGCAATGTATATTAAGGCGTATGCTATTGCGCTGGCAGCAGCCTTTAGGTCTATCGGAGCGAAGGCGAAAGCCTCTGATTCGGCAAAAATCCTAAAGTCGGGAAATGCGAATGAGGCAATGCGCGCGAGTTCGCCCGGATTTCCGCCCAGGGCGAAAGCGGCATAGCCCATAAGCGATACCGCCAGAATCATAAAGGAGACAACCACCGAAAAGAGCAGCGAGCGCGAAGCCGAACAAACAAGGGCAGTTATTGCCGCTATCGCGCAAAGTTTTAGCCATTGGATTAAGGCAAAAACGCAAAGTCCGGCATAATTCGGGGAGGGAATAAGGTTCGCTCCCCTGGAGTTGAAGGCCGCGTGGGTATACGCAAGCATAGCTCCGGTTGCAAGCGTTACGGCGAAGGCAAATAGCGCAAGCGCAGCGGAAGCGCCGAAGATTTTTCCGAACACGAAATCAGTGCGCCTAACCGGCCTGGACAGCAGTGTAGTGGCCGTCTTGTTTTCAAATTCCGAATGGAACAGCTGGCAGATTGCCGTTATAGCTATTACGGAACCGAAAAAACCGAAGGCTCCTGAACCGAAGTCGAATATGAAGCGAAGTTGTTCGTGCCCCATATCGAGCCTGAGAAAGTATTTTGAAGAGGCAATCAGCGCCAGCGCCAATAGCGTTACCAATATCGGCAGCTTTTGGCGCATGGCCTCTTTTAAGGTGTTGGCAGATATAAGGTAAATTGCTCTCATTTTTTCCCGCCTACGATTTTTTTAAAATAGTCCTCAAGGCTCAGGCGCATATGCGCGGCTTCGGCTTTTACTCCGAGTCCCTTTGCAAATTCTGATATGTTGCGTATTTTTTCCGGGTCGCTCGTATTTAGGTCTAAGCGGACTTTCCCGCTTTCGTTTAAAAGTTCGCCGAGGCTGCCTTCGGCGGCAACGCGGCCGCGCAAAAGTATCGCCACTCTGGAGCACAATTTCTCTACCTCGTTCATCTGGTGCGAACACAGCAAGACAGTTTTGCCGCCGTCGCGCAGGCGGCGTATCATTTCCGCCATGTCGGAGGTCCCGACTGGATCGAGCCCAGAGGCGGGTTCGTCGAGTATGACGAGTTTTGGATTGTGCACTATCGCCTGCGCCAGTCCCGCGCGCTGGACCATTCCTTTTGAGTAGACAGACAAAGGCCTGTCCGCGGCGTCATCGAGCCCCGCCATATTTAAGGCTTTCATTGCGGCAGTTTTCGATTCTTTTGAAGACATGCCCGATAGTCGCGCATAGAAGCGCACAAGTTCAAATCCGCTTAAAAATTTATAGAAGTAGGGCGATTCCGGAAGATAGCCTATTTGGCGCTTTGTATTTATTGACACGGGATTTCCAAATATGGAGCACTCTCCCGCGCTTTTGCGCACAAGCCCCAGCAATATCTTTATAGTGGTGCTTTTTCCGGCCCCGTTCGGCCCTATGAGCCCGAACACCTCTCCGTCTTGGACGTCAAAACTAATGCCGTCGAGAGCCGCTACGGCTATGCCGCGAATGCCGTAGCGGTAAAACTTCCTTAAATTCAATGTGGATATTGCGGCTGTCATATTTAGCAGGCCTCTATTTCAAAACCCTTCGCCGAAAAATTCCCAAAATCTTCGCGCTCCTGAACTTCCCTGATAAAATCGGCCATGACTTCCGCAAGCTTGTCGGTATAGGCTCTCACCTCCGATTTCTCGCCTATGGCAACAAGGTGCACTCGGCCGTCGTCGAGATTCCTTACTGATCCGGAAACATCGTACCCCGAAGCCACGCTTCTGGCCTTGTAGCGAAATCCCACTCCCTGAACTCTGCCGGAGTACCAAATCTGCAATCGGTATTTTTCCATAAAGGCATTGTTTTATAAATATCGATAATAGGCAACTTATTTTTAGCTGATTATATTATGGCATCGCAAACTTTTTACCCTTTTTACAGCCGGAGGCAAAAAAAACATATACGCGTTGAAAAAAATCCGATTACAATACAGAATACGTTTGAAATTTTGGAACATGGCGTTTTTATGTCTGTCAAAAAAACGAAAACCAATTCGATTAACAAAAGATGAAAATATCAAAAACAATAATATCAAGCATGGCGGCGGTTGCGGCTTTCGCTTCGGCAAGTTTTGCGCAAAGCGGCAGCGACTACATTAAAACTTTTGGAATGCACATGTACAACAGCGGCGGCTTTGCCGAGTTGAAGCTTACTCCCGCGGAGTTTGAAGCTTTCATTCAAGGCCTTAAAGACGCCTACGAGGGCAAAAAGCTTCCCGAAAACATGCAGGAATACGGGCCTAAAATGATGGAGTACCTCAATAAGCGCGTAGAGGCGAACATGGCTGAAAAGGCCAAGGAGTCTGCTGCAAAAGCTGCGGAATATTGGAAGGAACTCGAGAAAAAAGAAGGCCTGCAAAAGACCGCTTCCGGCCTCGCCTATGAAATAATAGAGAAAGGCTCCGACAAGATGCCGAAGGAAAATTCTGACGTTGTAGTAAAATACACGGGCACTCTCATAGACGGAACGGTCTTCGACAGCACAGACAAACATGGCGGCCAACCAGTACCTTTTAACTTGTCCCAAGTTATACCGGGATTCCGCGAAGGCCTTCAAAAAATAGGCAAAGGCGGAAAAGCCCGCCTATATATTCCCAGCAAATTGGGCTATCAGAACCAGTCGGTTCCCGGCATTCCTCCGAATTCAACATTGATTTTCGACGTTGAGATGGTGGATGTTGATCCGCACGGCGATAAGGCTCCTGAAGCCCAAAAGACCGGTGCTGAAAAGAAATAATTTTATTTTTTATAATTTGATACCGCGCTCCGGCAGAAAAACCGGGGCGTTTTTTTTGCTAATATTTGCCGCCACTTTTAACTTGACTTTGGCAGGAGCGCGAAAAGACTCGCCCAATACCATTTTTTCGGGCGATAGCGCAGTCTGGTAGCGCATCTGCTTTGGGAGCAGAGGGTCGCGAGTTCGAGTCTCGCTCGCCCGATTTTTTACGCCTTTGGGCGTTGCGCAATTATTCGCTTTTAAGGCGCCTGTTAAAACGCGCACATTCCGGTTATTTGCGCGGACAGAACTTTTGCTGAAGCGACCGGCAATTTATTGCGAGTTTATTTTTAAAATGTTTTTGACTGACTCCGAGGCGCATCGGTAGCCTTCGTCGTATAGGGCTTCGAGCGCGGCAATGTTTGTTGAGAGCCTGTCTATCTCTATCTTATTGCGGGGGCGTATGACTACAACTTCCCCTTTTTGCTCCAATTCGTCGACGAAATCCATAGATGCGTTGTATAAGCCGGATTTGTCAGCCAAGGCTTTTCGAAGCTTTGGGTATTTTGCGTATACGAAGAAGGGTAGATGCTGAAACTCATCCCTTTTCCTGTATCCGCGATTGCGCGTTAAAATTAGAACGTTCTTTTTATAGCCGTCGGCTATGGCGCGGCGCAGCGGAATCGCATCGGATATCCCGCCGTCGAGCATTGGCACCCCGCCTACTTTCACAATGGGGCAGAGAAATGGCAGACTGCACGAGGCCCTGCATACGTCGAGCAGTCCGGGGAGCGTGGAAGGCTTTTCTATATACTCAGGCGCTCCGTTTAGGCAGTTTGTAGCCACAAACACGAATCGGCCGCCATTCATATAGGTGTTGAAGTCGTATGGATATATTTTTAGAGGCAAGTCTCCGAAGAGAAATTTGTAATCCATTATGCATCTTTGCGACAACAAGTATCTGAGGCCTATATAGCGGTATTTCGCGAGGGCGTCGATGTCGCAAAATCTTCCCCTGCCGCGCTGTTTTGAGGCGAAGGACAAGCCGTTGGAAGCCCCTGCGGAAACTCCTATTATATATGGAAACTCAATAGAATTGTCGAGAAGGCAGTCCAATGCGCCGGAAGTGAATATGCCGCGCATTCCGCCTCCCTCCAAAACAAGGCCCAAGTTTAAAATCATACTATAAGTGTTGCAAAGCGGCGTAAAATCTCAACCCTTTACTGGTAAAAATCAGGCAATATGCTAATGGAGCATAAATTCCCACCGAGAAAATTTTCCGCCAAAATATTGGACTGCACAATTCGCGACGGCGGCATAGTCAGCGCCAGCCGCTTTGAGCCGGAGTTTGTGCGGGCTCTTTACTCCGCTTTGTCAAATGCTGGGGTTGACATTATTGAGATGGGCTACAAAAACAGCCCGAACATCTTGTCTCCGGCGCAATACGGCCCGTGGCGCTTTTGCCCGGAGGAGCTGCTCAAAGACACTTTGCGGGATTGCGGAAATGGGATAAAAATATCGCTCATGGTGGATATAGGCAAATGCAACATTTCCGAAATTCCCCCGAAAGACAAGAGCGTTGTTGACATAATGCGCTGCGCGTTTTACTGCTGGCAGATTCGCGATGCGCTCGAAACGGCGGGCGCGCTTTCCGAGCTTGGTTACGAGACTGCTCTTTGCATGATGGCTTCGTCGACGATTTCCGACGAAGAAATAACCCGGGCGCTCGATAAATTTTCCGACAGCTCTGCCGACATAGTATATTTGATGGACAGTTACGGGGCTTTGTCCCCTTCTGAAATGTTGCGGTTGCTGCGCAAATACCGCAAGGCAATGGCGTCTTGCGGCAAGAAGACGGGAGTGCATTTCCATAACAACTTGCAGTTGGCTTTTGCAAATTGCATAAGCGCGGCCATGGAGGGGGTCGACTATATAGACTCCACTCTCGACGGCTTCGGGAAAGGGGCGGGAAACTGTCCAACGGAAATGTTGGTGTGGTTTCTTCGCGGGCGGGAGTATGTGCGACCTCTCTTGGAAGCGGCGCAAAACTACATGGAGCCCATGCGCGCAAGATTCAAATGGGGGAACTCCCTTCCTTTGCTCTTGACCGCATTGGCAAATGTAAATCCGCGCGAAGCCTCAAATTGCAATGGCAACAATTGCGCTGCGGACTTCTTCGACAGGCTCGATTCCGGAAAAGTGCTTTAAAAGCTCATTTTTCAATGCTTTTTAAGGGCTTTTGATGCAAGAAAATCGAATTTTGCAATCCAATCTCCGGATTTTTTAAGGCGCATTTTGTTTAAATCGGATTCGCACTTATATTAAGGCGTTTTGAATGCGCCATAAGTTTGGACTATTTTGCTTTGCAATATTATAATAATGGTGGAAAATTAGTATTTTGAAACGTTATTTTAATCTTGAAATACCTTAATTCGGCTTTAAAAGTGTTATCAGATGAATTAAAAGAACTTTGACTTATTGGGAAGGCGTCGGGGGTCGTAAAAATTTTTTTTAAAAATAATTGACTTTTAAAATATAATTTTAGATATAAATCATAAAATGTATACTTATACTTCCATCCACGCCCATATCCGATAAAGCCGATGGGTTTTGGTCTGTGTAATATATAGATACCGCTCTTAGCGATTTAAAGGCAAAGGAATAAGCATGAAAATGAAGAAGTTTATAAACAATCCGGAAAATCTGACCCAGGAGTTGTTGGAGGGAATGGCTGCGGCATATCCTGAAAAGATACGTTTGGAAGAGGGGAAAATAGTAGTGAGGGCAAATCCGAAAAGCGCGGACAAAGTTGCGCTAATTACGCTTGGAGGATCCGGCCATGAGCCCGCGCTTAGCGGATTCGTCGGGCTCGGCATGCTCGATGCGAGCGTTGTGGGAGATATTTTTGCGGCTCCGAATGCGGTGTCGCTTCTGGCGGCCCTTCGCAAATTTAAGCGCGAGGCCGGGATACTTCTAATTGTTTTAAACCATGCCGGGGACGTTATGAGCGCAAACATGGCCGTAAAGATGGCGGAGCGCGAAGGCATAAAGCTAAGAACTTTGCTTGTGTGCGACGACATAAGCGCCGGTTTGGACGCTCCCATGTCGGATAGGCGCGGCCTTGCGGGCTGCATACCGGTAATAAAAGTTGCGGGCGCGGCAGCGGAAAGCGGAGCGGGCATAGACGAGGTTTATGAAATAGCGGAGCGCTTCTCGCGCAGGGTGGCGACTCTCGCCGTTGCGATGAGGGGTTGCACCCATCCTCAGAACGGATTGCCCATTAGCGAGCTCGCAGACGACGAAATGGAAATTGGAATGGGCCAGCATGGCGAAGGCGGCGGGGGCAGGGGAAAGATACTGTCGGCCGACGACACCGCAAAGGCGATGTTTGAAAATCTCGCGAAGGCTCTTTGCTTAAAGGCTGGCGATAAAGTCTTTGCCATATTGAACGGTGTTGGAGCAACAACTCCCATGGAGCTGTCCATCGTTTTTAGAGCCGTAACAAAGTTGGCCGCCGAACGCGGGGCTGAAGTTGTAGGCGGAATAATAGACGAGATATTGACAGTGCAGGAGATGGCGGGCTTTCAGATGATACTTTGCGTTGTGGACGACGAAATTTTGAAACTTCTGCGCGCAAAGTCGGACGCTCCGTATTGGACTTGCATAGGTTAAATTATGAACTTAACTCTGGAAAATCTAAAGAGCATGTTTGAATCCGCCTCATGCGGCGTTGCCGCGCGTGAGAGGGAGCTGTCGGAGCTCGACTCCGTTTGCGGAGACGGAGACCACGGCTCTGCAATAACTGGGGCGATGAGGGCGGCAAGCGCCGCGGTTGCCGGAGCGTCGGATATAAAGGGTGCATTTTTTGAGGCTGGGTTTGCGGCAATGTCGCACTCAAACGGTTCCACGAGCACTCTTCTCGGCTCTTTCTTTATGGGAATTTCCGACGGAATTGAGGCGGGAGCCGGGCAGCTTGGAGCCGCCGAATTGGCGCGCGCGTTCAAATCCGGTTTAGAGGGTATACGCGCAAACACAAAGGCGGATATTGGAGACAAAACATTGATGGACGCCCTAATTCCCGCGGTGGGTGCGATGTCGGGGAGGCCTTCGGTTGCGGAAGCCCTCTCAGCCGCGGCAAAGGCCGCGAAAGATGGCGCCGACAGCACGGCCGGCTTGCGCGCAAAATTCGGGAGGGCGCGCAATCTCGGGGAGAAATCCATAGGTTCGCTAGATGCCGGAGCGGTGTCCATGTCGATAATTTTTGCGGAATTTGCGAAGGCTTTCGGCAAATGAAGTCCGGAGAATAAACAGAAAGCATAAAAGTCAATAAGAGCAAGGGTAGAGAAAATGGCAGACGCGGAAGGAAACATAGAGGCTAAAAATTACGGAATAGGAATAGAGCCGGAGCGAGGGAACTTTTTTTTGAAGGGCTGTTCGAATCTCGATTGGGGCGTAAAGTATAGGCTTGGGCGCATATTCAATCCCAAGAGCGGCAACACGGTCATGCTGGCATTCGACCACGGATATATAATGGGGCCGACAAGCGGCCTCGAGCGGGTGGATCTGAGCATAGTCCCGTTGCTCGAATTCGCAGACTGCATAATGTGCACGCGCGGAATGCTTAGAAGTTCCATACCTGCGGAATGCGGCAAGCCTCTTGCACTGCGTTTTAGCGCGGGCTCAACAATATTGACGGAACTCAACGACGAATGCCTCGCCGCCATAGAGGACGCAATAAAATTGGACGCGTGCGCGCTTGCTCCCATGGTTGCAATAGGGGGTGAATTTGAGGCAAAAACCGTAAAAAATCTTGCGCGTTGCGCAGATTTTACCGCAAAATATTCGATACCCACGCTCGGCGTTACGGCGGTAGGCAAAAACCTTTCGCGCGATTCCCGCTATTTGGGCTTAGCCACGCGGGTGTGCGCAGAAAACGGCGCCACATTTGTAAAGACCTATTATTGCGATGAGGGTTTTGAAAAGGTTGTGGCAGCCTGCCCGGTCCCTATAGTGATAGCGGGGGGAAAAAAGCTTCCCGAAGCCGAAGCGCTTGAGCTCGCATACAAGGCGATATCGAGCGGGGCGAGAGGCGTTGACATGGGGCGCAACATATTTCAAAGCGAATGTCCGAAAGCGATGATACAGGCCGTCAGGGGGGTTGTTCATGAAGGCATGAAGCCGGCCGAAGCCATGGAATTGTACCGCGACATAGCAAAGAATTAGGCGCCTGGTATTTTGCGCAAGGGAAATTAACGGAGGAATGTATATGAAAAAATTGGCAGTTCTGTTATTGCAATGGCTGGCGATATCGGCCTGCATGGGCGGCGCGGAGCTTTCACCAAAGGACGCTTCCGATGTGGCCGATTCCGCATATAATAAAAAGGATTCTTTTACCGAAACCGTTCTTTCAGCCCGCCGCGCTTATAAGGATTGGCAAGGCAAATGCCTTAAGGGCGATTCGTCTGTGAAGTACGGGCAATGGTACATATCGCAGTGCATAGAAAAAAATAGGAAGAACGCTTTAAGCGCAATAGATCCGACAAAAAAGCCGGTAAATGTGAATGAAGTGTTTTCACGCCGCCCTGTATGGAGCAAGTCGGACATGCCCGATTGCTCCGTCAGCGATCTGCATGCCTATAATTGGCGGCTTATAAACAATGGGGTCTTTTATCTCGTAAGGGATATAGACGCCCTTCAGCCATGCGATGTTTACGCCACAATAGGTTTCGAGCATTTTTATAAGGTATTTCTAAACGGCAAGCAGTTGGCCGGCGTGGATAAAATGCCGAAACTCAACCTTGAAATATACAAACTCAATCTCAATAAGGGGCGCAATACTCTGGTAATCGTGGCCTATTCCAATACAAGATTGAACCGCGACGCCTTCTACTTTGCCCCGTTTGCGGATCCTGCCGCATATATGGGAGACAAGCTTGCGACGGATTTCAAATATTATTTTCAGGTTATACACAATAGCAGGTATTCTCCAAACAAAGACAGGCTATTGCCCGTAGATTTAATTGCATCCGACGACAACCGCAACTCTTTGAAAGAGGCGATTGGCCAAATGATTGAGGCGTCGATGTTTTCGGCGAACAAATTCGAAAAAGAGTACGCAAAAATTGCCGCCGGGAAGTCTTCCGCTGCGAATGAAGCGCGCATAAAACTGCTGGGCGACATGCTTTCCACGCTTCGCGCCGAGAAAACGCTCGGCTACGATGTCGGGAACGTCCGCGCGGCCATGGAGGATATAAAAAAGAGCTATCCCGAATACGATGCCGACGGCTCTCTCTTTTCCGAATTGAAAAAGTGGGAGTCGGAATACGGGGAACTTAAGCAAAAAATGCTCTCGCAAGTTGAGATAGGCGGAGATTTGGCTGCTCGAGCGGCGGAATTTAAGGCCTTTGCCGATAGGGCCTTGTTGGCGAATCCGCTTTTGAAAAAATATCCCAAGTGGGTGTATGTAAAGCGCCTTCCTGGCTCGAGCCGCTTGGGATTTCCTCAAAACTGGCAGGGAAATTCGACTTTGGCGTGCAAGCCGTGGGTATCGAACGACAAGCGCGATAAAAAGACGGTGGAATCCTTTAAGGACGAGCTGTGGACTTTCGACATGTCGAATCCGCGCGAGAGCAGATTGCTGTTTAAGCCGGAGTCTGGCAACATAATATGCGACCTCGACGTCTCATACGACGCCTCTAAGGTATTGTATTCCACTTTCGACGATAAAATGCATTTTCAGCTTGCGGAATTGGACATCGCTTCTGGAAAGGTGCGCCAGATAACTCCGTCTATAAATCCCGACATAGACAATTACGACGGCATATATCTGCCCGACGGGCGCATAGTTTACTGTTCCACGGCTTGCTATGTTGGAGTGCCCTGCGTGGGGGGAATTGACTATGTTGCGAACTTGTATTCGCTCGATCCGTCTGCCGGAGACGAAAAGGCGGTCGACGACAGCATACGCCAGCTAACTTTCGAACAGGACGCGGACTGGATGCCTACAATGCTCGAGAACGGGCGAATCATGTACACTCGCTGGGAGTATGTTGACAATTCGCACTATTTTTCGCGCATACTAATGCATATGAATCCCGACGGAACCGCGCAGTCGTCTCTTTACGGCTCTGTTAGCTATTGGCCAAATTCGCTCTTTTATGCGCGCCAGATACCGGGCGACCCGAATAAATTCATGGGGATAGTTTCTGGGCACCACGGAATATCGAGAATGGGCGAACTTCACATGTTTGACATTTCAAAGGGCACAAAGGAGGATTCCGGCCGCGTGCACAAATTTCCCTCTTACGGCAGGGAGTATGTTGCCGAAACTAAGGACGAGCTTGTGCGTGGGAAATTCCCCCTTGTAGTGCACCCATATCCGCTGTCGGAGAACTACGTTGTGGCTTCCGTTAAGAACCCGATGGCAAACCAAGGTTTGCCGGGCATATATTTGTTGGATAAATTCGACAATATGACGCTGTTAACGGCAGTATCGCCCCACAACAAATTTGCGGAGCTGGAACCTACGCCTTTGGCCGAGCGCAAAAAGCCCGCGGCGATATCGGACAGGACCGACAGGGATTTGGATTATGGTTATGTGTTTTTAAACGACATCTATCAGGGCGAGGGTCTCAAGGATGTTCCGCGCGGAACTGTGAAGGCTCTGCGCGTATTGGAGTATCATTACGCCTATAGAGACATGGGATCCCACGATATTATAGCCAACGAAGGCTCGTGGGACGTCAAGCGCATTCACGGCACGGTGCCAGTGGAGGAGGACGGCTCTGCTCTTTTCAAGGTGCCCGCGAACAGGCCTATGGCAATACAGCCTTTGGATAAAGACGGCAAGGCCATAGCGCTAATGCGCACATGGTTCACGGTTATGCCGGGGGAAACGCAGAGCTGCGTTGGTTGCCATGAGGGGCAGGGAATGTCTCCCACGTTTAAGCCCGCTATGGCCTCGCGCAAGCGTCCTTCGGAAATAAAGCAATTCATAGCCGGTGTGCGCGGGTATTCCTTTACCCGCGACGTTCAGCCTGTGCTCGACAAATACTGCGCGGGTTGCCATGACGGTAAGCGCGCCGACATACCCGATTTTTCTCGCGGTCCGGCGGTTATTAAGAAATTCCCGAGAGCATATCTCGAGTTGTCGAAATACGTGCGCAGGGGCGGGCCGGAATGCAATCAGAATATGCTTATTCCCATGGAATTTTATTCCGACACCAGCGAGCTGATGCAAATACTAAGAAAAGGCCACAAAGGAGTTAAACTCGATAAAGATTCCATGGACATTCTGGTTACATGGATGGACTTGAACGTTCCGTGCGTAGGGACTTGGACCGAAATTCGCAATGATATTCCCCACAACGGAGCCGAATTGCGCAAGAAGTACCTTGCAAAATACGCAAATCGCCACGACGACCAAAACGCAATAACCTACGACGGCGGCGTGCAAAAGTTTGTAAAGCCCCAAAGTCCCAAGCCGAGGCCAAAGGGAGAATTTAAGCTTGATTGTTTCCCATTTGACGCGGCAAAGGCCGGAGAGATGCGCGATGGCGAAAATCTGCCCAAAGAGATATCGGCCGATCTCGGAGGGGGAGTGAAGCTGCGTTTGAGCCTTGTTCCCTCCGGAACTTTTGTAATGGGATCTGACACGGGATTCGGCGACGAAGGTCCCGCGCGCGTAGCGAAGGTTGAAAAACCTTTCTATATGGGTCAGTTTGAAATAACAAACAAGCAGTACTCTCTTTTCGACCGATTGCACAATTCCGGATACCTCGACAGGCAGTGGAAAGACCATGTGAATCGCGGCTATCCTGCGAACAATCCCAACCAGCCCGTCATTCGCGTAAATTGGAATCAGGCTGTGGCTTATTGCGATTGGCTGTCAAAGAAATTCGGGGTAAAATTTTCTTTGCCGAGCGAGAAGCAGTGGGAATGGGCGGCCCGCGCGGGAACTGCCACCCCGTTCTGGTTCGGGAAGCCGGGCGATAATTACGGGCATTTTGAAAACTTTTCGGATTTTTCCGTGAGGGATATGGCCGTTAACGGGGTGGATCCGCAACCGCGCGTCGAAAACAGCGATTTAAACAATATACAGCCCTACGACGCCTATGCGTGCGACGGGCAGCTGTTGAGCGCGGACGTGGGAAGTTTTAAGCCAAACGCTTTCGGCTTGTACGATATGCTTGGAAACGTCTCAGAATGGACTTCGGATTCATACAGCAAAACTCTCGGGGGCGAGCCCGTAGAAGGGAAGAAAGTTGCCAGGGGCTCATCTTGGCGCGACAGGGCAAAGCGCTCAGTGGTGACAATGCGCCGCGACTATTATCCATGGCAGAAAGTCTACAATGTAGGATTTAGGGTTGTTGTTGACGACGCCCGCCGCGCGGCCGAACTGTTCGGGAAATCCGAGCCGCTTCCCCCCTATAGGGAGCGGAACGTTAAACCGCTTGTTGACACAATACCTTCAAATTAAGAAATAGGATATATAAAATGAAAAAAACAACAATTGCAATAACTTCACTGATGGCGGCGCTTTTTCTCGGCGCATGCGCTTCGTCTTCGGAAACGTCTGGCGTCTCTGAACCAAAAGCTTGTCCGACTGTGTCGGCACAAAAAAAACTTACAAAGGATATGTTCTACGATAAAGATGGAAAATTCAACGAAGAAGCGGCGAAACAGGCCTACTTCGACATGTTTGAACGGCTTGGATATCCCGTTAGCGATACGCTTCGCAAGGGCATGTGGGTATCCGACTTTAACCTGAAAGATTTTCCGAATGTTGGAATGGCGGGGATATTTTGGGCGCACGAAAACAAGCACGGCGTATTCGGGCACGAGATATTTTTGTTGCCGAACCAAATGCTTGTGGAACACAAGCATGTTGCTGGCAAGGGGCTTCCCGCAAAGTACGAGTGCTGGCAGGCGAGAGCCGGAAGCGCCTATTGCTTTGGCGAGAGCGGTGACGATGCTTCAAAGTATCCTAACGTGAAAGTTCCCGACAGCCAAAAGAAGTTTGTTACGGTAAATAAAGTTTCAAGGGCATGTTCAAAGGAGGGCAATACCGTTTGGCTCAATAGAACCGAAGCCAGCCACTATATGATTGCCGGGCCCTCGGGCGCCATAGTTACCGAATACGGCGCGTTTCACGACAACGACAACAACAGGTATACAAATCCGAATGTAGCGTTTTAACAGCTTATGAACTAAAAATCCCCTCCAAACTTCCGAAGGGGATTTTTTATGCGCATAGCACTTTAGCGCCGACATTTATTAAAATGTAACTAATAGCTGTCCGCCCAAGACCAGGGCGTCGTCGGCATTGGGATTCCCGTACGGCCTCATTACATATTGAATGTCTGGCTGTATGGAGATGTTTTCGTTTATTTGAAATACATATGTGGCTTCAAGTACGGTTTCATAAGTTGAAACGTAGCCGTTGTTTGCCGGGCTGTATGAGTTTGAATATCCGCTTCCGAACCAGCCGGTCAGCCAGGACAAGTATATCCCGTCTTGGCTTCTATATGGAATAAATCCCTGAAATTGAATTCCGGCGTATGTCATCCATGTCATGACGGATATGCTTTCCACCGGCGAATATTGCGCTCCGGCCCAAACGTTTATATAGCGGTTTACATTGCTTTGGTCTACCCATACGACTTGCTGCCCCTGCAGATAGAAGCCGTATCCGTTATTGCGCGTCGCTCCCGTTGTGCTTGTGTAGTCCTGCATGGCGTATCCGCCGAAGAAGTATCCGCCTATCTGGTATTGGCCGGCGTACCCGCCGTTGTCTTCCTGAAAGAAGGTCGGAGTCCATTGGGCTTGGAACATGAGCATATAGCCGTCGTTTTCGTCTATCCCAAAATGCGTGCCGTTCCAGCTTGGAGAGGCCATCTCCGGCATTACCTGGTAGAGGCCCGCGGCAAGAGATATGTCGTTTTCATTAAAATAGTATTGGAGCGTCATTCCCCATGCGGCAACGGGGGAAGATGTATATGGAGAGTTATAGAAAATCGCCTCGGGGGTGCTGTCTATTCCTCCGCTCACAAGATAGCCAAACACGGGCAAACTTGCAAAAGTGTCCCCCATGCTCATTCTTCCAAGCCGTATTTTTACTGTGTCTCCCCATGAGGTATCAATGCTTTGGGCAAGGTACATTTCATAGAACATCGCCCCGTCGGTTACGCTCGATTCCGACACCGTAAAAAAATTCCCTATTTTGTTGGAAAGGTTGTCTCCGGCGTTATAGGCGCCAGACACCACAAACTTTGCCCCCTTCCAATTCGCGATTTTTTCAAGGTCGGCAATGATTCCGTAGAGCATTTCGTGCGTGTAATTGGTGCCCTGCAGTTGCCCGCCGTAGGGATTGGACACAAGCACGGCGTAATAGTCGAAGAAGAATTTTATTCCGGTGTCGCCATAAAGCGATGCTTTTGCCTTGTTTAATTCGTTGCTTGCGTAGTTTAGCCCAAAATTTCCGTAGGGTAGATTGTAATCGCCCCCGGAATTTTGCTGGGCATTGATTTCACCGGCGAACGGAAGCGACAATAACGCCGCGGCGGCAATTAGAGATTTTTTCATAGAGCTTTCCTTATTTTTATATGTTAAAAAGGTGTATGCACAATTATAATAAAACGAATTAATATTAATAAATATCGGAGACTTTCCCTCCGCGTTTAGGAAGTAAATAAACATTAATTTGGTGCGTTGCGCTTAAGGGGGGCCGCGCATTAAAAAATCACGCCAGGCCTAAAAATGCAAAACGCGGCGAAAAAACGTTTCCGCCGCATTTTTGAAATTCAGCCTTATGGCGTCTTCTAATTGGAGAGTAAATCAGATTAGGCCGTAGCCCAGGCGCACTGAAATTGTATCCGCGAAAGAGCGCACAGCAGTCCCTATTTCAGCGAAATTTTCCTCTTTTATCCGCTCCTTAGGGCCTGTTATCCATATTGCCGCAACGGGATAGCCATGCGCATCAAATACGGGGGCGCCAACGCAGTTAACCCCGTCAATTTCCTCGCTGTTATCGAGCGAATAACCGCATGCCCTCACCTTTTCAAGCTCGGATAAGAATGAGCGCTTGTCTGTAATGGTGTTATTATTGTATCGATGGAATTTAATTTTCTTTAGGCGCTTTTCAAGTTCGTCTTTTGGCAGGTATGCCAGCATTGCCTTGCCGGGGGCGGAGGCGTGGAAACATATGCTCATTCCAACCTCTCCCAAAAATTTGAACGGGAATGTCCCCGGGGCCTGCTCAATCATGACGCATGCGTCTTCAAGCATGGTTCCAAGCATTGAAGTCTCGCCGAGTTTGTCGCGCATCTGCCTTAGAATGTCCATGCTGCGCTCGACTATGTTGAATTCTCCGAATGAGGCGTATCCCAAAGCCGCCAATTTGCGCGACATCCTTATTGTGCGCTCGTCGGCGTTTTTTAGCACATATCCGCAGTCTTCAAGGGTACAAACTATGCGAAATATGCTGCTCTTTGAATATTTTGTAAGCTTTGCTATTTCAGGCAAAGTTAAGCCGTCAGGGTTTTTTGCAAGAAGTTCAAAAACTTCCAAACCCC
The DNA here is from genome assembly GCA_944389915.1 of uncultured Opitutales bacterium. Taxonomy (GTDB): domain Bacteria; phylum Verrucomicrobiota; class Verrucomicrobiia; order Opitutales; family Intestinicryptomonadaceae; genus Merdousia. The sequence continues at coordinate 32,560 of CALXOC010000198.1, forward strand.
GTTTTAAGTTTGGAACATGGTAGCGTTCGTGGCTTTTTTTTGTGGTGCTTGTTCTCGGCATTGTGTATTTGCAAATTAATTTACAGTATTTGTATGCTTGAAAAGCATTGGGTCAACTGTTTTTTGTTTAACAGGTTAAAAAACACGGTTTAAATTTTAAACCAGAAGCTATTTTATGTCTATTTCCGTGTAAATTACGTTTTGATTCATGACGCGCGCGGGTTTGTCTTCCGGCGCCGTACCCACGGGGCGCGCAGGAACCCCGACAACGGTGGTATGTTCCGGAACGTCGTCGAGAACCACGCTTCCGGCCCCAATTTTGGCGCCTTTGCCTATTACTATGTTTCCTATGAGCTTTGCTCCGGCTCCGATGAGCACGTCGGATTTAACTTTTGGGTGCCGGTCTCCCTCCTCGTTTCCGGTGCCGCCGAGCGTAACTTCGTGAAGTATTGACACATTGTCGTCAACTTGGCTTGTTTCCCCCGCTACAAAAGACGTTGCATGGTCCAACAGGATTCCTCCGCCGAATTTTGCCGCCGGATGAATGTCGACGGCGAATATTTCGCTGCACAGGCTTTGAATGTAGTATGCCAGATGTTTTCTGTCGTTCTCCCATAGCCAATGCGCCACCCTGTGGCTGGTTATTGATTGAAACCCCTTGAAATACATTATTGAGTGCAGGTAGCTTGTGCATGCCGGATCCCGCTCCCTGATGGCTATAATGTCGGCAATAATATTGCGCCGTATCTTTTCGTCGGAGCGGAAGGCCTCTAAAAATATTTCAAATATATCGGTTTCGGCCACGGCGTTGTGCCCGAGCTTGCGCGATATGCGTGTGGCTATGCTTTCGAAGATGTCGCCTCTGGAAAGTACAACCTCTTTTAACAGCGGCGCAAGCGCGGGTTCCATATCCGCCGTGTCGCGGGCTTCGCGCGATACGTCGCTCCATACCGAATCGGCAAGCTTCTGGAAATTTTTCATTTATCTATAATAGTGGATGCGGCGCAGTTTGTTTTCAACATAAATTTCCCTTTATTTTTATTTGAATGGCAATATAAAAAAACCTAACTTTATTATCGATATGAAAAATATAGCAATAATGTCGGCTTTAGCCGCGCTTCTGATGGTGTCGGCTTGTTCCATCACCCAAGAAATGAAAGAAGGGGTTAGCTTTGAGGGGCTGAAGACCTTTTATGTAGATTCTCCGGGAGGCACATGGCAGTTTTTCTCCTCGCGAAGCGAATGTGCGAGTGTTGATGCCGAGTTAAAAAGCGCCATCTCCGAATTTCTGACTTCTCGGGGCTACGAGAGAGTAGATGAGAAATCCAAAGCGCAGATAATATTCAGGCCGCTGTGGAACGTGTCCATGCGGACTAACGAAGACGAGGGCTCTCTGCCTTTGTCTGTTGTAAACAGCCAGATAAACACGATAGGCTTCGACAACGGCAATATCTATGCGACACTCGAAATTCAGGCCATACTTCCCGACGGCGATCTCTGGGCGTGGAGGGGCTTTTCGCCAATGCAGATGTCGACAAAGTGTTTTACCGTAGGGGCCATAAAGGACCAGGTCAGATGGTGTTTGGAGTATTTTCCCCCCGATGAATATC
>CALXOC010000199.1 GCA_944389915.1 uncultured Opitutales bacterium
GCAATGACTACCGTCATTCGCGATTTCTTTGCGCGCAATCAGCTTTCCCAGTTCATGGACCAGATAAATCCGCTTTCGGAGCTTACCCACAAGCGCCGTTTGTCGGCCCTGGGGCAGGGAGGCTTGAGCCGCGAGCGCGCGGGTTTTGAGGTTCGAGACGTCCATGCGTCGCACTACGGCAGGATATGCCCAATTGAGACGCCTGAAGGCCCGAATATCGGCCTTATAAATTCCCTTTCGTGCTATGCGCGCATAAATGAGTTTGGATTTATAGAAACTCCATACAGGAAGGTTGTCGACGGCAAGGTTCTCGACAAAATAGAGTATCTGTCGGCCGACGACGAAGAGGGCATGACGATAGCCCAGGCCAATAGCGAAATAAAGGGAGGCAAGCTTGTTGGCCGCGTTACGGCGAGGCGCTTCGACGAAGTGAGCGAAGTTGACCCGTCGGAAGTGGACTATATGGACGTTAGCCCCAAGCAGCTCGTTTCCGTTGCCGCGGGCCTGATTCCCTTCCTTGAGCACGACGACGCCAACAGAGCTCTAATGGGCTCGAACATGCAGCGCCAGGGAGTTCCGCTGTTAAAAACACAGGCGCCCTTTGTGGGAACCGGCATTGAAGATCGCGTGGCAAAAGACTCGCGCACGGTGGTGTTGTCCGAGTCCGACGGAAAAGTGGCGAGCGTTGACGCAAAGAGAATAGTTGTTACCGCAGACGGCGAATTGCCGAAGAAGCAGGACTACGCGAAGATAAAGCACGATCCCGACCACGGCGTATATGTGTATGAGCTTCGCAAATTCATGCGTTCGAACGCCTGCACATGCTTTACGCAGAAGCCCATAGTTAAGAAGGGCGATGTCGTCAGAGTCGGAACCGTGCTTGCCGACGGTGCTGCCACCGACCATGGGGAACTGGCTCTCGGAAAGAACGTGCTTGTTGCGTTCATGCCGTGGAACGGCTACAATTTTGAAGACGCGATACTGCTTTCGGAAAAGCTCATAAAAAATGATGTATTTACATCAGTGCACATTGAGGAATACGAGGTTACCGCGCGCGACACCAAGCTTGGGCCCGAGGAAATCACCCGCGATATTCCGAATGTGGGCGACGACGCCTTAAAGAATCTCGACCGCAACGGCGTTATACGCGTTGGAGCGGAAGTGAAGGCGGGCGACATACTCGTGGGAAAAATCACTCCGAAGAGCGAAACTGAATTGGCTCCTGAGGAAAAGCTTTTGCGCGCGATATTCGGAGAGAAGGCGGCCGACGTAAAAGATTCGTCGCTGATAGTGCCTTCCGGGGTAAAGGGCATAGTCATGGACGTCAAGATTTCGACGAAGTCCGAACACGACGGAGAAAAGCCCAGCCTGAGCGATGTAAAGCGCCGCACCCGCAAAATAAACGAGGAGCACCGCGCCCAGAGCGACAAGCTTCGCGACGAGCTCACAGAGGCTCTTTCAAACGTTCTCTTGGGTGAAAAGATACCTTTGGATGTCCGCAACTCTGAGACCAACGAGGTAATAATTCCCCAGAATAGGAAAATAACAAAGACCCTCTTGCGCCGTTTGGCGTCGGTATCTAAGAACATCAGCATAGATCCCTCTCCCGTTCGCAACAAGATAATGGAAATAATAGACAATTTCCAGCACAAGTTCGACGAGATAGATGCCGATAGGGACAGGAAAATAGATTCCATAGAGAGCGGCGACGGCTCAGACCAGAACATCATAAAGAACGTAAAGGTTTACATAGCCACCAAGCGCAAGATTCAGGTTGGAGACAAGATGGCCGGGCGCCACGGAAACAAGGGCGTGGTTGCGAGAATAGTTCCCGAGGAGGATATGCCATACTTGCCCGACGGCACTCCGGTTGAAATATGCCTGAACCCGATGGGCGTTCCCAGCCGAATGAACGTGGGCCAAGTTTTGGAGACGCACCTTGGCTGGGCTTGCAAAAAGCTCGGACTGAAGGTTGCAACTCCCATTTTTGACGGAATATCCGAAAAGGACATACGCCAATATTTGAAACAGTCGGGCATGCCCGAAAGCGGAAAGATAAGGCTTCTCGACGGTTTAACCGGAGAGTATTTCGACCAGCCAATAGTTGTGGGATACATCTATATGATGAAACTCAACCATTTGGTGGCGGACAAGATTCACGCCCGCGCGGTCGGGCCATACAGCCTCATAACCCAACAGCCGCTCGGAGGAAAGGCGCAGTACGGCGGCCAGCGCTTCGGAGAAATGGAAGTGTGGGCGCTCGAGGCTTACGGAGCGGCATATACGCTTCAGGAATTACTGACGGTAAAATCCGACGACGTGCAGGGAAGGACGCGCATATACGAGTCTTTGGTAAAGGGCGACAGCTCGCTGCAGGCGGGTACGCCGCAGTCTTTCAACGTGCTGATGAAAGAAATGCAGGGCTTGTGCCTGAATATACGTCCCGAAGTAAAGGATGTCGATTAACTCCAAATAGAAAGCTTTTTGTATGGACGAAAATATTAGCAATCAATCGGCCCAGGCCGCCAATCAGGCCCAGGCGCGCGAGGTTTTGGGATTTGACAGCGACGCCGGTTTTGACTGCGTTTCCATAGGTTTGGCATCGCCCGACACTATACGTTCGTGGTCGCACGGCGAAGTCAGGAATCCGGAGACAATAAACTACCGGACATTCAAGCCCGAACCCGGCGGCCTATTTTGCCAGCGCATATTCGGACCCGTGCGCGACTACGAGTGCGCGTGCGGAAAGTATAAGCGCATACGCTTCAAGGACCAGGTTTGCGACAGGTGCGGAGTTGAGGTTACAACGAGCAGAGTTCGCCGCGAACGCATGGGGCACATAGAGCTTGCGGTTCCGGTTGCGCATATTTGGTTTTTGAAGAGCATGCCAAGCCGTCTCGGTTTGATGCTCGACCTCACTGCCAAGGCCCTTGAAAGCGTAATATATTACGAGCGCTACATTGTGACCAATCCGCGCAACACATCCTTCACCTACATGCAGTTTCTCACCGAGGAGGAATATCAGGCTGCAATAGATGCTGGAGACGAATTTGACGCGAAGATGGGGGCGGAGGCCATACGCGACCTGCTCTCCAACATAGACCTTGAAAAGCTTGAAGGCGAGCTTGTGGAGCAGATGCAGGCCACGCGTTCAAAGCAGATAAAGAAAAAACTCTCCAAGCGCTTAAAACTTGTTCAGGGCTTTATAAACAGCGGAACTCGCCCCGAGTGGATGATATTGGAGGTTCTTCCCGTGATACCTCCGGATTTGCGCCCCCTGGTTCCCCTTGAAGGAGGAAGGTTTGCAACGAGCGACCTCAACGACTTATACCGCCGCGTAATCAACCGCAACAACCGTTTGCGCGCCCTCATGCAAATGAAGACGCCCGACGTCATCATCCACAACGAGAAGCGCATGCTTCAGGAGTCTATTGACGCCTTGTTCGACAACGGCCGCCACGGCAGGCCTGTAACCGGAGCGGGCAATCGCCCCTTAAAGAGCATATCGGACATGCTCAAAGGGAAACAGGGCCGCTTCCGCCAAAATCTCTTGGGAAAGCGCGTCGACTATTCCGGCCGTTCGGTAATCGTAATAGGCCCTGATTTGAAGCTTCATCAATGCGGGCTTCCCAAAAAGATGGCGCTTACGCTTTTTGAGCCATTTATCATACGCCGCTTAAAAGAGCTCGGATTTGTCCATACTGTGCGCAGCGCGCGCAAGATGATAGAAAAGAAGTCTCCTGAGGTTTGGGATATTCTCGAGGAGGTTACGGAGGGGCACCCGGTGATGTTAAACCGCGCCCCGACTCTGCACAGGTTGTCCATACAGGCCTTTGAGCCCGTGCTCATAGAGGGAGACGCAATACGTTTGCATCCGCTCGTGTGCGCGGCCTACAACGCCGACTTCGACGGAGACCAAATGGCGGTGCATGTGCCCTTGTCTCTTGAGGCGATAATGGAGGCGAAACTCCTGATGCTGGCGAGCAACAATATATTCTCGCCGTCGAGCGGAAAGCCTATTTTGACCCCTTCGCAGGACATCGTGTTGGGCGTGTACTACCTCACCTACGAGCCGAGCCGCAAGAAGGAGAAGGGCGAGAGGGTTCCGCTTTTGG
>CALXOC010000200.1 GCA_944389915.1 uncultured Opitutales bacterium
ATATCACGGGAAACGCCGGTCATCTGCGAGGCCTCCTGAATATTCATAACCTGCTCCTTTCACGGGCCTGACCGAACCGCACGGCAGCATCCGGCGGTTCGGCTGCGGGCCATAACAAGCGAAAAAATAGCTATGGCAAAAGTATAACAGATTTATCTTGACATTGGAACAGTTCCAACGTTTATAATCGGTTTGCAAAATAACTAACAAAGAAAAGGAGGAACATTTTATGAGAAAAATTCTGGCATTGCTGCTGGCGCTTTCGCTGGTTCTGAGCCTGGCAGCGTGCGCGTCCTCGGAGAGCGGCGCATCCTCGGAAAGCGGTACCTATACCGCGTCCGCGCAGGGATACGGCGGCGAGGTCACGGTTGAAATGACCTTTGAGGGCGACAAGGTGACCGAGGTAACGATCACCGGCGCTGACGAGACGCCCAGCGTGGGTCAGGCGGCTATTCCGACCCTCCAGGAGCAGATCCTTGCGGCGCAGTCTGCGGAGATCGACGGCGTGTCCGGCGCTACCGTTACCACGGCGGCGGTTAAAACGGCGGTGCAGAACTGCATCAACCAGCACAATGGTGTGGAGCAGACGGCAACCGCTGAACTGGCCGACGGTACCTACACCGCCGCGGCCTGGAGCTTCTCCACCAGCCGTCAGCTGAACGTGACCGTGGAGGTTGCCGACAACAAGATGACCTCCATCGAAGTCGGCGACAACGGCGACACCGAGATCATCCTGAACACCGCGATCGAGAACCTGATCCCGCAGATGCTGGAGCACCAGTCGGTAAGCGTTGACTCCATTGCCGGCGCTACCGCTTCCAGCAACGCCATCAAGCAGGCGACCGAAGCCTGCCTGGTTCAGGCCATCGAGGCGGCGGGCGGCGATGCTTCCAGCGTATCGGCCTTCTATGTGATGCCTGAGAAATCCACCGCGCAGGAAACCCTGGATACCAACGTGCTGATCGTGGGTATGGGTGGTTCCGGCATCACCACCGCTACCCGTCTGGTTGAGCTCATCAACGAGGCGGGCCAGTCGGAGAACGTCCATGTGCTGTGCATCGACAAGGCTGCCAAGTACGGCGGCACTTCCGTGACCACCACCTCTCCGATGTCCATCAACCCCTCCTATTTTGTGGAGCAGAACAACGGCGAGGATTATGTGGACGCCGATGTGCTGAAAGCGGACTGGATGCAGTACACCGAAGGCGACGCCAAGGAGTGGGCCATCGACTATATGATGGATTATTCCGGCGCGGCTGTGGACTGGCTGATCGGTCAGGGCTTTGTGTTCGGCGAACCCGCGCAGGGCCTGTCCGATCCCTACAAGGTGTGTGTCAACTACGGCGACCAGTTTGCCGTGAGCAAGTCCGTGGTGCAGACCTATTTTGATTCCATCGTGGACAACTACGAGGAACTGGGCGGCGAATACATGCTGCAGGTTGAAGCCACCGACCTGATCGTGGAAGACGGTGTGATTGTGGGCGTGCATGCTACCGGCGCCGACGGCACCAGCTATACCATCAACGCGGATAAGGTAGTGCTTGCCACCGGCGGTTTTGCTGGAAACGGCGAGATGGAGGACGAGTACCTCTCCGATGAATACTACAATCTGTCCGGCGGTGGCCGTTACAATGTATTCGGCATGAGCCAGAACGATGGCAAGATGATCCAGTCCGCGATCGACAACGGCGCGGCTACCTACAACATCGGGATGCCTCCGGTAAGTCATATCGGCGGCGCCTACAAGATCATGCATGAGTTCCCGGTGATCGAGCTGGAGGGCGCGGTGGATATCTGGACCGGCCTTCCCGCAACCCAGTCCCTGAACGACGTTCCGATGATGATGGCGGTAGCCCCCAACTCGCTGGCTGTGAACCGTCAGGGCGTGCGTTTCACCGATGAAACCACCCTGTCCGGCTACGGCAACTGGCAGGCGGGCGCGTACTTCTACACCATCTGGTCCAGCGAGCAGATTGCCGATATCGCTGAAAACGGTCTGCGGTTCGATACCATCGGTATCTTCGTCAACCAGGGCGGCTGGCCGTCCAACACCCCGATCCCGGAGATCTATGACATCCTGGATGCGGGCATTGCGATGGACTACATCTACAAGGCCGATACGCTGGAAGAGCTGGCCGAGCAGATTGGCGTGGATCCCGCTACCCTGACCCAGACGGTTTCCGACTACAACGAATACTGCGATACCAAGGAAAGCCCCGCTGACGGTATCGAGAAGTCTCCGGTGATCTACGACCTGAGCGGAACCCGATTGAGGGCGAGTACAACGTCTACGAGAAGGTGGAGGGCGATGGTCCTTACTATGCCGTGAAGGGTTCTCCGTGGATCTACTCCACCACCGGTGCGCTGGACGTCAACGAGCAGTTCCAGGTGCTGAACACCGAGGGCGAACCCATGGAAGGCCTCTATGCGGTTGGTACCGACTGCCTGGGCATCCTCTTTACCGAGAAGAAAGCCTATGTAACCTACGGCGGCGCCGATCAGGGCTGGGCCTTCACCTCCGGTTATCTGGCTGCTGAGGATATTGCCGACAGCATTCTGGCTGCGGAGTAAAACCGAATTTCCCGACAGGTACAGCCTGCCGGACAATACAAGAGAAAGGTCGCCTGCGGGCGGCCTTTTTCTTGTATTGCTGCGCCGGCAGAAAGTACAAAGACAGTTTCATCAGCCCTCTTGCCAGAATAAAGGTCCTTTGTTACCATAAAACTATACCGTGAATTGCAAAGGAAAGAGGGGAAGGGCAATGTGGACCTGTCCGAAATGCGGGCGGACATTCAAAAACACAAACCAGG
>CALXOC010000201.1 GCA_944389915.1 uncultured Opitutales bacterium
AGTCCTCCTCATTTTTTGCAGGTAGTGGATTCCCTTTTCTGTAAGCTGTTGGATGCCGTCCCGGCAGGCGCTGCGGTGCTCCCTGTAGTTTTCCAGGCAGGTATCCCAGCGGAAAATCATGGTGTCCAGGGCGTCTTCCAGTTCTGCGCAGATATCGTCTGCGTCGATTTCCCCGTTGGACTGCAACATGTTGGCTGAGATATCCCGGATGGCTTGCAAGGTCTCGGCGGCGCTGCGCCTGGGCTTCGGCTTTTCTTCTTGCTTTTCGGTTTCTTTTGCCTGCCGGAGTTGCTGGACCAGAACGGACCGCTCCTCCGGTGGGGCTTTGGCGATGGCCGCAACGGCCTTCTCTGTGGGCTTGATGCTGCCGGAAAGGATCTCTTGTTTGATGCCTGGCTCAGTCTCCTCGGCAGCGTCTACGCCTCTTGAAAACTCGCTTGCACGCTCTACAAATCCTTCACTTGTTTGTGTCTCTCGCGCAATTCTTAGACGCGTTCTCGTTGGTTTTTGCTTGTGACCAATTTGGTCACAAGCACTTCTACTAGATGAAGTGTACTGATTGCCCCGAAATCGATTTGCCAACTTTTCGGCTTCATACTGCTGCCCGACCAGGTATTTGAACTGTTGAGGCGTCAAATTTCGCCTGCCCAACTGGTTCTTGCAAATCCAGGCAATGGCTGCGTACCGGTCGGAAAACTCCTTCTCATAGGTAGTGAACTGGATTTCGGGGTGCTTCTGGAGGATGTGGTAGCGGTTGTGGACGTCTACGATGACGCCATCCCAGACGATGAGTGGGTTTATGACCACACCGTCCGCCAGAATGTTTTCCTCCAGTTGTTTCAGCTCTTCCTCTCGAAGCGGTGGAATCTTGCCTTCAAATTCAGGGTCAATGGTTAGATGCAGGGACATAAGTTCTTACCTTTCGATGGATGCTGTCTCGGTGAGCCGCAGCAGGCTGGACATAATAATCGAAACCATAGCGGCTCTGGCAGTAAGTACAGACATCCTTGGTCTGCTGGTGAACATCTGCCCGGCGCAGGAATGCTTTCCTGGCGTCCTGAAATGCTTGCAGGCAAGCCGGACACAGGGTCATAAGGGATGCCGGATCGACTTTACGGCTCATATAATTGTCCTCCTTTTACAGGTATGTAAAAAGCCCACCGTCTGAGGTTTTGTGATCCCGGACGGTGGGCTGAAATCTTGTTTGGTTTCCTCTCCTATTTGTCCTCGACGCCCCGGGGAGGGTTGGGAACCTTCTGGCGGCGGATTTGCACCGCTCCATCGGCCTTTCGGCCGCCCCGCCTTCTTTATGGCCGGGCCGCGAGTTACGGAAGTGTCATTGTCTGGAAGTTCCAGGAGGTTGAGCTATTCAGTTTTCAAGGTGCTGCGTGGACTCTGGCAAAAGCATACCAGAAATTTTTCTTCTCCGGGAGTGACTGGGAGTACACCTTTTCACCCGTTTTGGTGTACTCTTAGTACACCTTTCTGTAAAAGTGCCCATTACAATGATAACTTGGGTTCCTCTTTGGCGGGAGTGACTATCTGTCACAGTTTACTGTGACTGGTTGTCACACATCCCAAGTCTTTCATCCTTCAGGCACAAAAAATGCCGGCAGACTGTCGCAGTCTCTTCCAAGCTGCTTCTGTCTGCCGGTATTCCATGCGCTGTCCTCCCGGGCAGCGTTTTGTTTTATCCTTCTCTCTGATCCACCATATCCAGCGAATCTATAATAAAGAAAGGCCTTTACATTTTTAGGGATAGTACAGGATTTTATGTTCTAGCCTCGGCATTTTTCATGCCTAACCCCTGTTTTCCTGATGTCAAGTAGAACATTGAGCCTATTTTTTGTTTCTGATGCCAATTGACGGGTACCCCACCCATCGATTAAAATAGCCAACAGAAAAAGTTATTTCTTTCCTGAGCAAAAATCAAGAGAGGAGGGTCACCATGATGAGGCTGTCGATTTCTGTCTTTATGACTTATTATAATTCCACAGCGCTTCATCGTGTCTGGCCATCCACAAAGTAGTTTTCAGTTTTTATATCATCGTATCGTGGACACTGAGCCTGACACCCAAGGGGTTGTCAGGCTTTTTTGTCTCTTTTTGCGAAATTTGAGGTATCTACCAATGTGTTAAATCTGCATTTTAATTACCACTTACAAGTCCAGGATCCTGTCGAAACCACAGTTTTGTACCATTATGCCCTTTAATCGATTCTTCAATCTCAGACCATTCCAAGTATTAGAAGAAAGGAGAATCTCCCATGTTCGCTTATACCTCAAATGCATTAGTACCAGTTGCCGTGGTTGTTATCGTGTTGATTCTGCCCGTATTATTGGGACAGGAAAAGTCAGGGGCTTTGCTTCATACAAAAGATAATAGGTTATTCAATCATATCCTACACCACAATATTTTTAAACTGATAACCATTAACATCGGCTTTCCTACCGACTCTACTTCTCGTAAAATATCTCTTTTGCACGAGAATGCTACGCCACAAATTCAAGCCGACTTTTTTACGCTACAGCCCAAACCATGTGTTGTCAAGTCCGGGCAAAAAGCTGGATTCAATATTTGTTTCCAGTTTGACGGCTCGTCCTACCAGACTCAATGGCAATACAAACCCCAGAGCAGTCAGCCTTGGATACCCTTGCCATCTTCTTCTCCCACCAGTACCTGTCTAGTATTTACCGCCCATTCCCAGCAGGATGGCTGGTTGTTTCGTTGTGTCGTCTCTCGATGTCCTGACGGACCAACCTATATTTCCGACGAGGCCTTATTGACCGTCTTTTCCTCTTGATTTTCCAAATTTCTATAAACTATAGAAATGAGAAGAGAATACAGCTCTACAATCAAAAAGGTGATTCTCCTTGTAGGCCGGAGGGTCACCTTTTATTTTATCCTTCTCTCTTCTCTACAATGTCCAGAGAATCTCTGCCTACCTGGCAGAGCAAAAAGAGAACTTTCACCCCAGCCGCCTTTGCCTGGGCCAGAGCCTCGCCGAAAGCCGGGTGAGTGTCCACATTGGGTCGCACCTCGGTGATTTCTTCCATCTGGACCACAAAGGCCACCCCGCAGCGGACCCCGGCCTGCTGAGCCTGGGTCAGTTCCTGCAGGTGCTTGACGCCCCGCTCGGTGGGGGCATCCGGGAAGTAGCCGATGCCATTCACTTCCAGGGTGCAGCCTTTCACTTCCAGCAGGTAGAGCTGGCCGTCCCTTTCCATGGCGAAGTCAATCCGGGACTTCCCATAGGAGAATTCGGGGTGGATGGCATCGAAATCCTTGGTTTCCAGCCACTCCTTCACCACCTTGTTGGGGGCCTGGCTGTCAATGTTGACCCAGCCCAGGCCTTCTTTCCGGACGGCTACCAGATCATATTTTGTCTTGCGGGCAGGATTATCCGACACTTCCAGCCGGACATCTGCCCCCGGCAGCAGCAATTCCCTGCAGCGACCGGTGTTTTTGACATGGACGGTCTCCTCTTTGCCGTCCAACAGGACCTTGGCGATAAATCGGTTGGGGCGGGAGAGAAAGGTGGCGTCCAGGATGGTTTTGTATTTCACGGTCTTCTCCCTTTTGCTAATATCAGATCCAAACTTACTACTCGGCTTCTTTATCCTATATTCAAGATTAGGATCGTAAGAATAATCCGATCCTTAAAAAGACAGTGTCAAATACTTTTATCCAATTCTGCAAGATGTTGAAGGAAATCATTTCCGCTATATCTTAGTTCATTCTGCAAAAGAATAGCACCACGATCTAGATGCGCTTTTACGCTCTTGGGGAAATATTCCTCGTCTGACATATGACGATTCTCGCAGACCTCAAACAGACATTTGTAAAGGGCATCTGCATCTCCAGTAATTGTCTGTCTATTCAATTCTCGTCCTAGGTTGTTTGTATTAAAATCTTCCTTCTGCAAAAGTCCTGTACGTAGCGACAATGCCAAAGCAAGTTTGATAAGCGTTGCGTAAGGAATATTTGTACTGCTCTCAATTTGAGTCAAAATTTCCTCAGTCTTTTTTGAGGTTTTCAGTTTAAATGCCATTATTGCACCTCGAAGTACTGATTTTTCTTAATTTGCGTACACTTATCATCACTATATTCTAGCAAGAACATATTAGAAACTTGATCTCGTAGTGCCAGCATATGCTTAGAACTGATCTCTTCATCTGTGGACAATACAAACAGCTGTCCTGGAAGACGCTTGAAGAACTGCTCTACAATGTTTGTCCGATGGTCCGCATCAATGCGTGCAAAGGGCGTATCAATTATAAAAGGCAATTCGCATTTGCACTGCTGCATCATCGCCCAGTAAAGCGACATAACAAAAACTTGAGTCTCACCCTTAGACAAAGTATCTTTATTAATTTCCATTAAAAGTTCAAACTTGTCACTGGGATAGGACTCCAATGCGTCCCTAAAATCTTCTTCCTCCGGATTGCCAATTTGATCATTCAATTGAACAAACGCATATCGACGCAGTCTTCTTCTAACGCCATCTGCCCCAGACCGACGGCAAATACGCACCAGATCATTTTTCTCTACGGTTTGTCTGCGCAGTAAGTGCACACGGAAATCCTCATCAATTTGAATATCATCAATAAATTTTCGTTTTCGAATTAAACGATTAAATTCCATCAATGTGTCTTCTCGAACATCACGAATCAACCTGTTAAATATCGTATTTTGCAGATCTTCCAGCAGCAATAAAACCTTACTCGAAATCGCCGACACAGAGCGACGTTTGATATCAATCTCCAGTTCCTTATATGCTGCTTCGCGCTCCTTTTCGGCGGTATTGATGTTTTCCTCGCAAATCCCCAGTTCTAATTGTTTATTTTGAGACTGCAAAGAAAGATCATAGATCTGTTTTGTAATTTTAGATATAGCTTCAGTGTGCGCCTGATAATTTTCAACAGAGCTTTGCTGAAGTTTTTCTCGAATTTCCTGTGATTTTTTTATCGATTGATCCAAGCGCTTTCTGTATCCAGCAATTCTTTTAAGATCATACTGGCCCACACGATTTAACGCTGCTTGGACACTCATTTCCTCGTCATCGGAAAGTCCGAAAAGAGGCACAAAATTCTCCCATTCATTCGCCGGAATTAAGAAGTCGATTATATCCTCGTACAGAGTACTTCCTAATTGATTTGCATTAGGTACACCAGATTTACCGATAGAAGAGCAAACAAGATTTTTAAATTCTTCTGTGTGAATTGATTCTGAAATTGCTTTCCAAGACTTAAATTGATGTTCTTTCACGATTTGAGGATGCACCTTGTCCAATAGCGGTCCAACAATGATAAAAGGCAGAATTTCAGCCGCCATCGCCTTTCGTTCCCAGTTAATCCTCTCTCTATGCTCTTCTTCTTCTTTAAGTTGGGTGTTCAGTTGTTTCCATTCCTCTAGTGAAATTCCACCCTGATTCGTATACTCTTTTTTTAGTTGTTCAATTTCAGCATTCTTCTCGTCTTGTTGAGCCTGAAGATCCGTAATTTCACTGGACAACTGCTTTTTCTTATTCTTCAGTTCTTGCAGTTTTGATTTGATTTCAAGATACTCTCTGATCGCATCATTATCTTCAGATTCACTGGATGCCAAAACTTTTTTAACACTAGAGTACATAATATCAAATGTATCGTTTCCGCTCAGTATCATAAGAGCATCACGCACATTATTTTTTTGATCATCCAAGAGGTATTCCGCAATCCGTTCACCATCAAAAAAGCATAATTTCAAAAGTGTAGGCGGAATCAAACGCAACAGAAATGTCTGAAAATCGATCAGATCTTGATTCAAAAGTTCCTTACCATTCTTTATAACCTGAATTTCTTCCTTTGGTTCACCTTTCTTCCAAGTCCATAAACGAGTAATCCGGTACTGATCCAGATTCCCATTTGTACTATCCGAAAATTCAATCGTAATATAGGCCTTTTCATCCTCATTCATTTTTGCCCGGTCATTAATATAAGTCATAACTTTTTTAATATATCGTTTCCCGGGGTTTTTGTATCCAAAGCAATAATGGCCATATAACGCAAGCTCAACTGCCACAAATAGAGTCGTTTTTCCCGCTCCATTCTTACCGCCAATAATTACAATTTTTTTCTCCGGATTAGAAGTATCCAGGTCAAACACGTTATAATCCTTATAAGAGCCGAAATTATTCAATTCAATCTTTTTTAGTATCATCTTCTAATTCCTCTCTTATCCGATTAAAATGGAGCCACCCTTGATTCAGCACCTTTTCTACCTCTTTGGTGGTTTCACTAGACCGAGTATAAAACTTGCTGTTATCTACAGCAGACATCAAGCGAGACATCAAATCAAAAGGAATATCGTGCTTTTCGCACAACTGATGGATTGTATCTAATGTCTCTCGATCATATTTAGCTTTTTTATACTGGTCCCACGGCAGTCTCACTCCCATGACATCATAGTAAATATCAACGACTGCCCTGCAAGTTAAATCTCCCTCCTGCTCCCAAACTTTATCAATGAACTTCAGTTCTTCCTCGGAAATCAATTCAAATCCTGAACTTTTCTGTAGTTCAAGAAGCCGACGAAGCATCTTCTTACGAGTTTCTAACGTAAATGGGCCTCGGCCAAATTCGCCATTCTTCATAAGATATACGGCGCCATTTCTCCGTCGATAATCACGTGCTTCAGGAGTTCTTCGTAATTCAACGAGCCAATTCCGATATTCTCGTAGAGGAATGAGTTCTGTCGATCCATGATCAATGAAGTTTTTCAAAGATTTATCCTCTTTAACCATGGTACAGCACCAGCAGCCAAATCTAGAGTTACCAGTGATGGCAATTTTATCCTTGTTCACTTCACCAACAACGCTCTGTTCCTCTCCCATTTCTTCTCCTTGGTAAAGAGAATAAAGGTATCGATTGTCAGTACCCCAAGCACTTTTTCCATCATCTTTCAGAAGATATTCCCATACGTCCTTATTCTCAATTTCAGACAAAGGACTATATACATATGCTTTCGGGATAGAGTCATGAGGAGTTAAGATTTTCCCTTCAATTTCTCTAGAGGTAATGCTTCTTGATCTACTTGCGCTTTCGGCCTTTCGAACGCCTAGAAGGATTACAATTTCACCATCTTTTCGGATTACATTGTAAGTAAAAGCATTCGAAGGGAGAATTTTCAACCGGTCTGTACACCACCGAAATCCGGGAGCCTCCGGTGTAGGATAGCCCAATCCGATCACCAAGCTCCAAAATCTGTTTTTAACTTCCGGATAAATGATATGCGACTCTATATTTAGATGTTTTTCTGCACTTACGGCATTAATTGCCTTACTCATATTGTGCATATAACGTTTAACAATGGGATTTTCTACCATTGTATCAGAGGTCACAATATAGACTTTCTTTTTTCGTTCCTCTGGCGCAAGAGACTCAATCATTTCAAAGGTTAATTGGCAAAGTAATGTTGAATCCTTTCCTCCGCTATAACCAATCATCCAGGGACGCGAATCATGCTTATAGACAAGAGCCATTTGCTCAATAATATCTTCGAATTGCCGCTTTGCTTCTTGATTCATTGTTTCTATCCTTACTGGTCATCCTGGTTCTGTAACTCCAGAAATAATTCCCAGAATGCTTTATCTTTAATATAAATAGGTTTTGGGCAATTTCCCATCTTCACGATGCTATAATGCTTCTGCAATTTTTTTACATCGCCAAACAACTTAGCTTCTTCTGCGCTGTTCGCCTCCGTATTAAATACAAAGCGTATGTCTGTGTTCTTTAGATCTGCAACATTGTGAACAACCCAGGTTAAAATATACTTAGAAAAATCATCATCTCCACTACCAAAATGCTTCAAAAACTGTGTAGACAAAATTGTCCCTACACCAAATTCCCGGCCTTCTTTTAAGATCTTCTTCAACGAAGGAAATCCTTCATGCAAAAAGTTATCAGCCTCATCAACCAGAATCATCTTTGTAAGCTGTCGGTGATTTCCAATAAGTCTACTAGATCCCCTAGCTTGCATCTGTGCGTAAAACAAATCCAAGGTTATCGCTATGATCAGATTTTGAAGATCTGTGTCATATCCAGAAATATCAATTACTACCACTCCTTGTAAAAGATCAAAGAGTGCTTCTGTATTTCGACTATCGCTTTCAAATACCTCAAAATCTGATAAAGTACGCAGAGCTGCCTCCAGGGAATCGCCCTTTTTAATGCTATCATCACCCATATAAAGGCAATAGACATTCTGGAATGTGGGTGCGGGTAAAGTCCAGGTGCTTGAATCGTTAGGAGAAATCCCTTTCGCTGCATATGCACTCTTAATGCACCCTAGCAGCGTACTACTTTGCTTTGGTCCCAAATGATAGACTCGCGAAAGCGTATCATTAAATGTATTGGCTACATGGATCGGTAAAAGTGGTTTGAACACACGAGGTTGCGTAAGTGCAAACGGATTATAAGGCAAATGATACGGTTTAAGCACCTTTGCATTGGTAGCCGTTACAAAATCCTGTTTACTTTCGTTATAATCTCCTTTATAGTCAAAGATTAAAATGCCAATATCAGGGCTTCCAACATTATTTATTCTTCGCCTATATAGCTGTGTAACCAAAGATTGTGTAAACTGCGTTTTTCCAGTACCCATTGTACCTATAATGCCTGTATTGGTATGAAAAACCTCATCCGTATTGCCTGGATGCCAAAACACAGGCATACCAGTATTTTGATCCTGTCCGAACAAAATACTAATCTCTTGATTTGTTTTCACAGGTTCGCTTGTATTTGGTTTGCCTGCACTCTCCGTCGTTAGGACGTTAGTCTGTTTCTCAGGAAGAGTTTCTGCCTTCTGCTCAGGAGCTGCTGGAGAATCCTCATGAGCTTTTGCGTGAATTGCTTGCATCGCTTCCTCATGAGCTTCCTTTTGCTGTTGATATTCTTTAATCGATTCAGCATGATCGGCTGTATAGAAATCAGAGAGTTTAGGCGGGAGGAATTTAGACTGTTCTATCTCATGAGCAACTTCAGTCACAGATTTTACGAGGTAATTATATCCCTCCTGCTCAGGTAGCTGAAGAATTGCAATATTGTTTTCAGAGTCCATTTCGCCAGAAATCAAGCTTTCTCCTTGCTTGAAAGAAATGATTGTTCCAATTCCAATATACTCATTTACAGCTTCAGAAATCTCATAACGTTCATTAAGAAGAGCTTCTCGGCATTCATCCAATACCAACTGCCACGACTCCTCTGGATAAATATTATACAACTTCATTTTTTCACAGCTCAAAATTGTTAGTTGCATAATAAAATTCCTGACAACTTTCCGCTCAATGGTATTGCGTTCTTCTCCGTCTGGCCACAATGCATTGAGTAATCCCTTATGCGTATTGATTACTTGATTTTTAGCTTTATCAATGACGCTTGCCTCATTTAAGCCAATTTTTACTTCAATAGGATGAAGATGAATATAAATTCCCTGATTTGCTTTTTCAACACCTATTAGTAACAGGTCATCACAGGTTGCCCCATGATCAAAAGCCAAATTTCTAGCAGAAAGTAGTCCGTTATTTTGAGAAAGACCAGTATTTCCTGAAACTCTCAAAAGTTCTTCAAGAGATATCGGAACCCATACGATATCTTTATGCGTATAGTAGGCCATTGCAAACTTAACAGCAGAAATAATGCTCATTTTTTCTCTACTGAAAGTACTGTCAAGTGCCCTTTTAGATGAGATTAGACGCAGTAACCAACGCCCATTAATAGCATTAAAGAAATCAATAATTCTCTTCGCCGCAGCCGGATCAGCTTGCACATTCTTCTTTTCCAATTCATGAGCTATAATACGCTCGTACTGTTCGGCTTTTCGTGTAACAGTAATAGCATTATACCCACTTGCGGAGGAATTTTGATCTCCATAATGGATAATCAACAAATCTTTTGACGATTTATCCTGATAGAAAAAGCTAAGATCTACCTTAGGATCAACAAACACAACCCAGTTAGCAGCAGAATACACCTTATCCAACTGTTGTCTAGATTCTTTATTTACCTCAGTCGTGATACAATGATCTGGCGTATAGGTGCTACTCGAATAAGCTACTCGATAAATCGAATTCAATAAGGCAGCAAACTCATTCAAAGGTGTCCCGGGAGCATATTTCATGCCATATCCCGTCTTATACCAGCCTTCATCCAAAACTGATGGAACGCCAGAAATAATACCATTCAACGATGTTCCTGTTGTCAATTGAGAAATTTGACTGTCTCCGCACTTATCACTGGAGAGCATTTGATAAAATGCAATATGTGCATATCGATACGACTCATCAGCTTCCTTATGGATATAGAAATGCACCTTGCTAACAAGTAACGAAGCCAGGTCAGAGTTATTTTCATATTTTCCATCAATCTCGCAAAGATATGCTTTGGTCCTACTCAAATTCGATAAGACAGAAAAATCATTATGATGGATTAGAGAGTCCTTATCACTATAAATGTTTACTTCAAAATTCAGAATTTCATCTGGCATCAAATTATCCGCTATTCTTTTCTTGAAATATCGAATAATCCCTAAAAATATTTCCCTGCATTCCCCCAAATTATGCATGCTCAAAATCATGCAACGGTCTCCGATTCCATCAAATAAGAATCTGAAATGAGCGTAGTATTCTTCAATTTTTTCTGCAACCAATTTCGGCACAAAATCTCGAATCTCATTATAATGATCCCCATCGACAAGTGTATAATATCTCCACTCTGGTGACTCATGCTGCTCAACGACCTGATAAACCTCCTGATTATCCCCTTTAATATACGGAAGAAGATTTGCTGAGCTCAAGCGATCTACAATGTCATCGCGAACTTCTCCGAGCCCTAACTCCTGACGAATTTGGAGTTGGTACATTACATTAAGAGGGTGAACAGGTGTGAATGCTATTATATCGCGAGCGTTATCATATATTGTTCCTAATTTAAGAACATTATTATGTTTTTGGCTGAGAATCTCTCCTTCTTTTACATTCTTTAAAAAGTCTTCATAGGATGCAATATAAGCCTCTGCTGCTTTTGACAACTCGTCATCATAATACGCCAAACTTGGCAACTGTTTACGATTCTTGAAGATCTCAAGAAATTTCAAGTATGCGTCCCTTATATCTTCAGGAATTTCAATTTCTTGAGAAACATATTCACCATTATGGCCTTTAATTGCATACAAGGCTTGATTCTCTATAATAAAGGCTTCTTTCCTTAAATCCTCCTGAAAACCACCAACTGCATAATAAGGCGTCGTGCCCATAGCAATCTTTTCATTTCCATATTCAAATCTATATTCAAAGCCACGTTTTCGTTCGTTTTTTTGTTTAAAAGCCTTTACTCCTGTCAGCCTAGACGGTTTTACAATATCATCAGAAATCCCCAAATAAACTGGCACAGATCCACAAGTAACTTTAAAGAAAACCTTGCCTTTATCAAGAGGAATACTATTTTCCTCTAAATCCAATTTTAATGTAGTATCAAGATTACAAGAATACTCTCCGCCTTCTTTTACTTCTTCAACAACTTGATTTGGAGCTCCAGGATTAATAATTAAAGCATCCTTAATACCTTCAGCTAGGATTCGGCGGTTCTTACCGCTACCTTCAATCCGATAACACGTCTGAAGATTTTCCAGATACGAAGGATTCAAATCCACGACACAGATTTTAAGATGGAACGTAATCGTACTGCTATTCGGATCATGTATATCCACATTTACAAATACACAATCACCAGTTTGGATTTGCAGCTGTAATTCTTTAGAGCCACCAAAATTAGTCGCCACATTTTGATCTTTTATATTAATTAACTCTTTGCGTACCGCTATATTAAATGGAATCAGAACAGTAACTGTGGTTTTCCTGTCAGGATTATAAATTAAAATATGTTTTTCACGCTGTTTTGCCTTTGTAACGCCGCCATTGCGAATAAAAAGTTTTTCATCCTGATGAAATTCATATTCTAATCGGCTACCACAATAGGCAGTTATGCTATCGTTATCAATATCAAGTGGAGTACTCAGCTTTTTATCTTTTCTTGCCTTCGAACATAGCACATCTTCATAGGTGAGATTTTCAAACCACTTATCGCCATGTCTCTTTTTAGTCTCCAGATCACTAATAAATTTACTATCAAAACTACCGTCAAGGCCATCACGTAAATTACCAAATCTGAAGACCCTATCAATCAAATCAAAATCTCGATGATTCTCATCAATCCGTTGTTCTTGTTTTCTCTGATCTGATATAAGCGCTAATCCATCTGAATCTGGCAGCAAGCGAAAATCCATCCAACTCTCATTGCTCACTTTTCCTACGCATACAGATGTTAAAAAGCTCCTGTACTCAAACAAAGACTTTCGATCTGCATACCTATCCAACTGTTTTCTTTTCAGTTCATGCTTTAACAAAACATGATCTGCATCAGACAGATGAGAGTCCTCTATACTTTTTTCAATAGTATTGATCAATTCATCAGCACAAAAAGGCATACCCTTCGCGGAAAAATCACGCGATGCACTAGAAATAGTATCAATTGGTGAACAAGTAATCATTAAAATAGGGTTCTTGTTGATTGATAACGGAATATTTCGCAATGTTGCGAAAAAGTCATCTGTCATTCCATCAACTTGAGCCGCAATAACAATCTCCTTGCTTGCGAGTTTTAATGTGAATGTGTGATATATGTTCTGGTAAGAGAATGTGCCCTGAAGATCCTTTTTATGTGTAATATCAAACAGAGCTTCGTTTACCTTCTTTACCAGCTCCTCATTATCAAGTCTAAAGCAAAAGCGATCTCCATCATGTATATTATCGCATTCCTGTTCGAAATAGCCGATAATGCGTGTTGCTATGTAATTATAAAATTCTTCGTACATATTGTGCATCTCCACTATCGCTCTTCTTCTCAATCAGATTCAACTTCGTATAGAACTGAACCACTTCATCTTTAGAAGGCTGGTCAAGAAAAACTCCTCTTAATTCAAATTGGTGAAACACTTCATTTAGACTTATTTTTTCCTCATCATGGATCGCTAGCTTTGTGAGAAAAATCAGGAATTCTTCCGTAATATTTAGCATTGATCCACTTGCACCACGAAACTTTAGATAGTGTTTATGGCAGAACTCATCAAAGTGTTTTGCGTAAGCGTTGCTAACCCTACCACGATCCGTGTATTTAAATTGTGTCTGGACACTTCTATACAAGTAATCTACTTCAGAGAAAACCGGTCCTAATTGCTCATTTTTTTGCAAGTCTTTTAGTTCAATACAATCTGTTATGGCATTTCTATATAGATCGCATACACATTGAATTTGTTCTGCCACTTCTCGTTCTTCGCCCGTTTCATTAACATAATCTCTTAAGGCAATGTAATCAAATTTTCCGCCTTCTGGATTTTGATTCAAGATTTCCAATGTAATCGCGTGACAAAATTGCTGTTTAATCGCCGGCAAAAGTATCTGCCATCCAGATTTATAGCATTCTCTCGCTTTATTGGTTTTTTCCCAATCCAGGCTAAAATACAATGGTATAATTTGCTCTCTATCACCATGCTGAAAATTTGACAATGTCAAACACGTTTGACTTGTATAAAAGAAATAATAAAACTCTAATAGTTTTATAAGGTATTCTTTTGTTCTCACACTGCTTTTAAGAACAAACGTCAAATCTTTTATAAACATTTCTTGAGGAGCAAAATGTACAACATAGTAAGGTGAACTTTTTTCTAATGGACAATTTTTAGCCTCCAGGGATTCAAATACTGCTTTTTCCAAAACATTAGACCCTTTTGTAGCCTGTTCTATAGCCTGTTGTACAATATTTTTTAGTTCCTGATTACTTCCTAAAACACTATAAAGATACTCGGCAGTCTTATGCTCAGCTTGATCGTTACATGAAATATAACGCATAGCTATAATACTTTGGGGACGTAAAGAATGATTTGCATCATCGTTCCAGTAAACATTTTGAGCAATTCGTAATAACTGCTCCCTTTCCTCATCACTCACATCATCTACTGAATCTGCCAGTTTGCTTAAAGTGGTCTCCATGGATTCCGGCACTGTTTCCTGCCCACTAGCTAGCCGAAGCCATTCACCAACCACATTAGAAAACGTTGTTACAATTGTAGTCATATTGTTCG
>CALXOC010000202.1 GCA_944389915.1 uncultured Opitutales bacterium
TTTTTTGGGGGTTGCCTATTATCCCGAAGCGTGGGATATATCGCAGGTGGAGACAGATTTGGACAAAATGCGCGATTACGGCATCGGATGCGTCCGCATAGCCGAATTTGCCTGGAAGACCATGGAACCCGAGGAGGGAAAATTCGATTTCTCGCTATTCCGCAAGGTGGTGGACGAATGTAAAAAACGCGGCATGTACGTAATAATGGGCACGCCGGCGGCTTGTCCGCCCATCTGGCTGGCGCAAAAATGTCCCGACATCTACGCCCGGTACTACAACGGCAAAGAATGGCATCACGGCGCTCGCAGGAACACCTGTTTCAACAGCGAAAATTATATCTTTTATAGCGACCGCATCACAGAGGAAATGGCGCGTGAGTTTGGCGGCGACGACAACATTATCGGCTGGCAGATCGACAATGAAATAGACAGCATCAATGATTACGGGTGCGTATGCCCGCGCTGTACGCAGGCTTTCCGCGACTGGGTGAGCAAAAAATTCGGCGGAGACGTTGATAAATTCAATCGGGAAATGTGCACCGGCGTATTTTCCATGAAGATAGACGATTTTTCGCAGCTGGACCGACCTTACGATCAGTGGTATCATCCGGGAATACGGGCGCTGTGGATGCAGTGCAAAGAAGAGGAGACGGCGCAGTACATCGCCCGTCAGCGCGCGATAATAAAAAAATATTCATCCGCTCCCGTAGGCACCGACATGATGCCCACGTTTACCGCCATGTCGTACGCCAAAGTGGCCCA
Organism: uncultured Opitutales bacterium; assembly: GCA_944389915.1. GTDB lineage: Bacteria > Verrucomicrobiota > Verrucomicrobiia > Opitutales > Intestinicryptomonadaceae > Merdousia. The sequence continues at coordinate 763 of CALXOC010000202.1, forward strand.
GAATACCGATGTCATGCAGTTTAACGAATATGCGTTTAACAGGTACGCCGAGATATACCCGTGGTTTAATTACGTTTACAACAGCAAAAAACAGCCCTTCTGGCAAACGGAAACCTCCTGCTGCTGGAACGGCTCGGCTACGTCGAATTATATGCGGCCGCACGGCTTCGTGGCGATGAACGGCTGGTCGGCGCTGGTCTCGGGCGCGGAAAACGTAAACTACTGGCTGTGGCGCGCGCATTACGGAGCGCACGAACTCATGCACGGCTCGGTGATAGAGAGCAACGGACGCGACCGCCACATAAAGGGCGAAGTCATGGACTTTGCCGAGAGCATACGGCGTCACAGCGATTTTATAAAGGGCACGCGCCCCACATGCAGCGGACTTGCGATGATTATGTCATGCAACGCCAATATAGATTTTATGACGCAGAGTATGTATTATATAGACAACAAGCCCTTCGATTACAGGGAGGTGCTAAACAATACGTTGGCGCTGTCGCTGCTTAAAGCGCGTTTAAGACCGGAATTTTTGACCGAAAACGGCGATTTCAGCGACGCCAAAGTGCTGTTTACGCCGTTTTTGCCCGACATTCAAACCGACGGATTGGATAAAAAAATCTTAGATTGGGTGGAAAACGGCGGAGTGTGGATAGCGGGACCTTTAACCGATGTAAGAACCTGCGCCCACGCCAAATTCGTCGGCAGCGCTACGGGCGTACTGGAAAAAGCCGCGGATATAACCATCGAATTTACTCTTCCCGCATACGACGCGAACACCGCGGGTTACCGTGAAATATCCATGCAATACGCTTCGTCGCCGCTTAAGGCCCGCCAAATGAGTTTTGACGCCATAAGACCGGGCAAAAAGGCAAAAACGCTGGCGGCGTATCGCAACGAGGAATACCTTGACGGCTATGCCGCCATTACCGAAACGCCCTTCGGAAAGGGAAAAATAGTGGTTTTGGGCTGCCTTCCCGACAACGACGCGCTTATCGCCGTTTTGAACGACGTGTGCGGGGCCGCCGGCATAACGCCCTTTGCCGCCGCCTCCGACAACGTCATGGCGGTGGAACGCAGCGGCAGTTACGGCGAAACGGTGGCGTTTATCGAGACGGAATATCTTCCCGGCAGCTTTACGGCGCCGTTTGAAGCAACAGATATTTTAAGCGGCAAAAAATACAAAAAGGGCGAAGTTGCCGCAATTGACAAGTATCAGGTGGCCATTCTTAAAAAAGACTGCTGATCTACCAATCAAACCATAAAAGGAGAAAAAGACAATGGACGTTAAAATTATAAAGACGGGAGAAATAATACGCCGTCAAGGCTTGTCTATGACAAGCTCACGCCTAACTGCCACCCTATTTTGGAAAGTTATATGAAAAGGCAGTCACTTTATAAGCGGCTGCCTTTACGTTTGTATGAAGTTAAACAGCATATCAGAATTCGCCGCACAAAGAATAGTACCTTTGACGGATGCTCGCTTTCCTGTGGTTTATCGTGCCGCGACCGATACCCAGTTCCGCGCACACTTCGGATTGCACCATGCCGTTCATATAGCAGTTCAGAATGGCGAGTTCCAAGGCGGAGAGTCGCAAGGCTTCGACGAGCTCATCATATTTCGTATAATCCGTCTGCTCCTGTTCAAAGCAGTTGACGGGATCCATAGGCAGAGCTTTATAGTCTGTAAAATCTATGGACTCAACGACAGTCCCGCGCCTGTCCGGTCTGTTACGAAGAAGATTGATGAAGTGGTCCACCTCACGATAGCAGGCAAGTTTAATGGTGATTTCTTTCCCTTTACTGTCTTTGCCGTAAATCTCATGGGCACTGTGACCGACGAACTGATACAGAAAGCAGATTGCTGTCTGCGCCACGTCGTA
>CALXOC010000203.1 GCA_944389915.1 uncultured Opitutales bacterium
TGTATTTGTCTGTTCAGGAGTCTATATTCTTTACAAAATTTCCCTCCCAATATCTCTTGTCAGGTCAGGTGTCCACATATAGACATAGTTTTATTTTCATCAATTTTTTACCATCATTTTCAAAATATCCCAAATTGCCCGTTTTGCCCTTATCCGTTCAGGTGTCTATATAGAAATACAGAATCCTACCCAAATGTCCTCTCTCCGTTCAGGTGTCTATAATATTACTGGGAAAAATAAAATTGGGACACGGATAGTTTATAACATTTTCTGATTGGACGAGCCCGTTCAGGTGTCTATATATAGGAATACAGAATTCTGCCCAAATGTCCTCTGTCCGTTCAGGTGTCTATATATAGACATAGGGGGTCTGGGACAGATGAAAACCCGTGTGTCCGCTTATTTTTATTTTCTGAAAAAATTTGCCTTTGTCCGTTCAGGTGTCTATATATAGGTATACAGAATTCTGCCCAAATGTCCTCTGTCCGTTCAGGTGTCTATATATAGACATACCATTTTTGGGACAAATGCGTTTCTGACCCAAAATTTCACGCAAGATAGACGCCCTAACGGGCGTCTCCTTGCCCCAACTCCGCTTACGCTTCGTGGGGGTGAATTTGCTACGCAAATCACAAAGACTCGTTGCTACGCAGCTCGCAAATTTTTACGTGCTACGCACGTCAAAATCCTGCCGGGAATAATCGCCGTATGCGATGAGGAATTTTTCGGGATAATGGAGTCATTAGAGAAAGATATTTCAAGTAGAGATGATGCTTGTTTCAGCTACAAATTAAATGACTTTTTAAGTAGGGGCTTACGCTCTAGAGAGCTATAAAATTGAAGTGAAGTTACGGTGAAAAAATTATCTGAGAATCAATGAACTTTGAGATAGGAATCTTAAGAATGAAGAGGTTAATTTGAATGCGGTAAATGCAAATATTTTTGACAAGAGTAGATGAGAATTTTGCACAAGGCATGCGGAACTTTTCATGAGCAAATTGATGACAGATATTGCGAGAAACAAGAAGAAGTTGTAATGTGGCATTTTATTAGAGATAATTCTGGTCTTAGAACAGGAGTTAATGCTTACAAAGATTCGGGTAGGATGACGGTAGTTGTAAGCGCGATTTGTTTAAGCATTTTACAGCTAAACGATGCAACTTAAAGGTTCATTTTAAACGGCAATTTCTTTGAATGAAGCGTGACTATTTTAGGTGGGAGTTGGAGTTAATTTTGACTAGTCGGCGAGTATATTTCAGGCTATGAGGAGAGAACAAATTGGAGGTAAATTAACTAGGACTTTGGCAATCTTTTGAATGTATCTATATAGTCGTTTCACGGTAAGTGAAAGAGTCAGATCGGAGGGGTATTCGAATAATCTCAGATACAATTTTGATAGTGAAGGAATGACTTAGAATTGTGTCATATATTTTGCGATGGCAAGGTAAATATTCGCAGAGTGATTTGAGATTCCAGAGTAAACTTACACGTTACAGATTTTGATAGCTTATACGACTGCTTTATCTGAAATGTTGGGTAACATTTTTATCGGAAGGATCCCTGTCACTATCTCTTGGAGTTTCAAACTTATTTTTTCATAGTTGTCTCTACACTTTATTTCAATGGTAGCTGCCAAATTTGGGATACCGATCAGCCAATTTTTTAGAAAAAAATTAGATAGCTTTTAATGCTAAGTTAGATGAAAATCTAACATACTGGGAGAGTATATGTTACCACCAGAAAGTGCAAATTCTTTCAAGAGCAGACGTAATTTTGTGACGATAATATTCGTTTAGAAGTTGGATGCTTGCTTATTGCAAACTTCTTGCAACAAACTTTCCATAGGGGGCCGAATATAAACGTATGAGCATAGTAGAATTTGCACGGGAATAGGCTACAAGATTTACAGCAACAGGAATTCTCAATCCTAAAACAAACCCTAAAATTTAAGACGGCAACGAGTGTTTCACCTGTATTAGAACCCGTTTTAAAGCAAACACTTAGAGTTCTGAAATAGAGATATTAAATCTCACTTGACTTTGATATTTTCCTCTACAGAATGCATATAAGTAGGTTTTTAATTAGCTTACAGCTCTTCATTTTGAACTTAACATTGGATTTTACTTGAATTCTTAAGATTAATAATTTAATTTTAACTTTTATTGAAATGAGCAATGAACAAAAAACACATATAGATAGATTAAAAGAAATTTTACAAAAAAATGGTAATATTATCAAGATACGCTATGACCGTGAACTGATTTCTGTTGATAGCGATGGAAACGTACAGAATATTGATGCTTGCACATGGGCAGACGGCAGTACTGATACATTTACACTTAATAAGCGTATTTTTCGCAAACGTATAGAACCTTGGCTAACATCGCTTTTTCAGTCTGAGCATTTATCATTACTTTGCGGCTCTGGTATAACAAGATCCATCCGTTTACTTGCTCATGATACTGATGCTAAAAATATGGGTGATCCAGTATTTACCAACTATGAAAAAGAAATTGAATTAGCTGCCAAGAAATCGGCAAAAGATTGTGGTCGTGAGAATGGCAACTTTGAAGACCATATAAGGGTGGCTAATGATTTGCTTCGTGGATTGAAAATCTTGAATAAAACTGAGGAGGCTGAAAAGTTAAAGGAAGAAATAGACTCAAAGATTTCAAATTTTGCAGAATCTATATTAAAATCTGAAAAAAGTATAGCAACGGCAATTGAAGATAAAAGAGAAAAAGCCTTTTCTGTGCTAGTCAATTTCCTTCTAAGTTTTGCAAGTCGTACAGGAAATAGAGAAAGGCTGAATATATTTACTACAAATTATGACCGCTTAATAGAAGTGGGCGCAGAGTTGGCTGGTATTCACTTGATGGATAGGTTCGTAGGAACCGTGATGCCTATATTCCGTTCTTCAAGGCTCAATTTGGATATTCACTATAACCCGCCAGGAATCAGGGGTGAACCTCGTTATCTGGAAGGTGTAGCGCGTCTAACAAAGCTTCATGGTTCAGTTGATTGGGTGCAAAATAAAGAGGAAATACGACGTATAGGACTTCCATTTGGCGCAGAAGATATAAAACTCTACTTAAAAGCCCCAGGATTAGATGCTAAAGATGCTTTAAAGTTAATGATTTATCCGAATTCTGCAAAAGATCGTGAAACAGCGGAATATCCATACGTGGAATTGTTCCGTGACTTCGCTGCTGCTATTTGTAGACCAAATAACACCTTAGTTACTTATGGATACGGGTTTGGAGATGATCACATAAATCGAGTTATCCGCGATATGCTTACCATACCTTCAACCCATCTAGTTATCATTTCGTATGATGATCCAATCGGTCGCATCTTGTCTTTTTATTACAATTCGGCACGTTATGCTCAGATTTCTGTTTTGATGGGAAAAGAGTTGGGAGATATTACCAACCTAACTAATGACTACTTGCCTAAGCCAGCCATTGATAGAAATATCATCAGAATGACAGAGTTGTTGCAACGTAGAATGGGAGTTTCATCTGATACGAATAAGGGTTCTGATTAATCTGCGTATTCTATAAAAAATTTCTTCTGTAATTATAAAATAAATGCATAGTACACCCATAGAACATCTTGCTTCGCTTCGTATTGGTACAGTTGAATTCATATCCCCGGATAGAATAGAAGTACAGCTTGACATAGAATCGCCAGATAGCGTAGCTTTAAACACAGGAACACCACGAAATTTCCCGCGGATTAACAGTTATGTTATGATACCAGTTGATCTTGGCTTTGCCGTTGGGCAAGTCTCATGGATAACGATCCAACGCTTTCCATATCCCAAACGTAGTGGGTTTCAAGATGTCGGGTTGATTGATTTGCCATTCCCTCTAAAGAAGATGGAGCTTCAACCTGTAGGAACTCTTTATGCGACTGAGGGCGGTTATAAATTTAAGCGAGGACTAGAGACATTTCCTTCTGTTGGCGATATTGTAATTTTACCAATGGAGGAACAATTGAAAGCTATTATTGAGTCAGGTGAGAATCGTAGAGTATATATAGGCAATAGTCCATTGATTGGAAATGCCAAGGTGATGATTGATCCTGATAGATTATTTGGACGACATCTCGCAGTGCTTGGAAATACAGGAAGTGGTAAATCGTGCTCTGTTGCCGGACTTATCCGATGGTCATTGGAAAGTGCTGAAAAACAAAAAGTAGGCAGTATTGATTCCGTAAATAGTCGTTTCATAGTATTAGATCCTAATGGCGAATATAGCAAAGCTTTTGCAGACAACCACTATGCGAATATTTATACCGTAAATGTAGGTAATGGAGATACCAGAAAGCAGCTTGAAGTGCCGTTATGGCTGTGGAATACTGATGAATGGTGCGGCTTTACAAAGGCATCTCCTAAAACTCATAGAACAACAATTGTTCATGCGTTGAAATCAGTAAGGAGTGGACAAGTGTTTGAAGAATTATCAAAAAAAAGCGAATTAGCTAGTTATACCCGTACCGTTATTGACGCTATTAAGGAAAATAAAAGAAAAGGTGATCCTTGGAATGCTTTTCCTAGGTCGAAAAACTTTCATAACTTAGTTGAAAAGTGGGTGGGTGGCATAAAATGCGATGAAGCCTATCCAAAAAAGTTGAATGAAGCTATAAACCTATTTCAAACATATGCGAAAAGTTTAATAGGTGCAAGAAGCGATAAATATTCGAATTATGCTTATACAAGGTTGGAGGTTGATAATTTAATATTATATTTGAAAGATGTGTATTCTAATGCGGGGGGGCGCGAAGAAGAGTTTTTACCAATAAATGAGGATAGCCCTATCCAATTTACGGGAGAGAATTTTGTGAGGTCCATTGAGGCAAATGCAGAAATTCTAAATACAACAGACTATATAGTAACCTTGAGACCGCGTATCAAAACCTTGCTATCAGATGTACGAGTCAAAAAAGTTATTGATAATAATGAAATTAAATTAAGTGTATGGTTGGATAATTATATAGGTTCTAATAATAAAGAATCTCTGATAATAATCGACTTATCATTGCTTCCTTCGGA
>CALXOC010000204.1 GCA_944389915.1 uncultured Opitutales bacterium
ACCTCTCTTCATTGCGGATATGCCTAAGGCCAGTCGATATGACTTTGGCGCAAAATTGTAGTGGGGTTAAGCCGGACTCTTTTGAAAACGAGTCTAACGCGTTTCGTATTAGTCTTGCCGCGTCAAGTAGTGTAACTCCACGTTCGTTAAGTAGCGTTAAAGCTGATTGAGTGTTTTTGTCCATGGTATTAAGAATACGCATGTCAACATAAAAATTTTTTAACCCGTTTGTCTTTGTGGAGTTATTTCTCAATAAAAGAATATCTATTCCTTTTTCTATAATTGTCTTTCATTTAATGCATATCATTACTTAGTGTAGCTCAAAATGTTATATTTTTAAGCGGAACATGGTATTCTTAATACGATACTTTGTTTTTATGAAAAATATAATTATATATTCATTAATTATTTTATTATATTCTATAGTTTATGCTGATAATGATAAACACACTGGAGATGTTTCAGGACAGAACTTTACTTCCACATCTCATGTGAATTCAAGATGGGAAAATGTAACAGCAGATTCTAGTATTTTTTCTACGCTTACAGCGAAAACCGATTATACCAACGCTTATTTCGCCTATTCAACATTTACAAATGCTGATTTTTCTGGGGCAAATTTGACAAATACATATTTTAATAAATCAACGTTTGATAATGCAAATTTTACTGATGCCATAATTAGTCACGCAACATTTCATGGATTATGTACGAAAGAACAATTTTACACAACTTTAAGCTATAGAGTAGGTGATTTAGAAGGAATTAATTTAGGATCGAATTCTATTATTGGATGGGATTTTAGGAATCAAAACTTAACACAATCTAATTTCTCAAATTCAAAAATTTCAGATGTTGACTTTTCAAATGCTAATTTAACGAATGCTAATTTCATTGGCTCTACTTTTTCAAATGTTAATTTTACAAATGCAAATATAACAGGTTGTGATTTTTATGCTAATGGTTCTCTTACAAAAGAAATGATTTATTCTACGTCAAATTATAAAGAGAAGAATATTAATGATGTAACAATCTATGAAGGGAGTTTTTGTAATAGTGATTTCAGTGAACAAAATTTTTCAAACGTGGCACTTTATTATTTGGATCTTACAGGTTCTAGTTTTAAAAACGCAAATATTAAAAATACTACTTTTAACAATTCCATTTTAACAAATGTTGATTTTACCGGTGCCACTATGTCTGGAGATGAAGATTCTGCAGGTTTAAGATTAGATATGACAATCGGATTCACCAAAGAGCAATTATATTCTACTTCAAGTTATAAAAGTGGTGAACTTATAGGAATAAATTTTGGAGGATTAGACTTATCAAATTGGAACTTTGAAGGTATGTCTCTTAACAATCTTAATTTCCTTAGAACAAATCTTACAAATTCAGACCTCTCCAATGCTAAATTAAACTCAATATATTTTTATGAAACAAATCTTAGTGGAGCAAATCTCAGTAATACGCAAATGCCATTTAATACTTTTACGGATACAGACTTCTCAAATGCAAATCTTTACAATGCAGATTTATCATCATCGTATTTATATGGAGCTGATTTAACTAATAGTAACCTTGAAAAAGCAAACCTTTCTAATACTGTTTCACGAGGATTTAATAATCAACAATTACGTTCAGCTGCTTCAGTAAAAGGAATAAATTTATCCCAGAATAATATGTCTAACTGGACTTTTGAGCAGATGGACTTAACAGATGCATGTTTTATTGATTCTGATCTTACTAATGCTAAATTCACCGAAGCAATTCTAATAAGAAGTAACTTTTCTAATGCCGTTAAAAATGGTTTTTCTAATGAACAATTACGCTCGGCATCATCCGTAGAAGGAATAATATTATCACAAAATGACATGACAGACTGGGATCTCTCATATCTAAATCTCAATAATGGGAATTTTGAGGATTCTAAACTGTATTCGGCGGATTTAACAAATGCAAACCTAACTAATGCGACTCTAAGAAATACTAATTTGGGAGCAACAACATTAACAAATACAAATTTCTCTGGAACTGTCAAATATGGACTAACTTGTGCCCAAATAAGATCTGCACATAACCTCACTGGAATAATATTATCACAAAATGATATGAGTGGTTGGGATTTTTCAAACCTAAATTTAACTGGAGCATCTTTTTCAGATTCAGTTTTTAATTCGGAAACCTCATTTGATAATGCAACGATAGTAGGAGTTGATTTCTCAAATACGAATTTAACATCTGCTCAACTACAAAGTACCAAGAGTTATATCTCAAAAAATCTAAAGGGGGTAAGTTTCAATGGTATGTCTCTTGTGAGATTTGATTTTGCTATGCAAGACTTGAGCGAAACAAGTTTTGTAGCCTCATTCATACAACGCACAAACTTTACAGATTCAATTATAAAAGGGACCAACTTCTCTGGAGCGGTTGAATATGGATTTACAAGAGATATGTTTGAAAGTACCGCAAGCTTTAAAGTAACAAAAGATATGTCAAATTTGAATCTGTCAAACAATGATGTTTCAGGATGGAACTTTTCTGGTTTAAATCTAACAGGAACTCTCTTTGTTAATTCAATACTCAATACATCAGATTTTTCCGACACAATTATTCTTGGAGCAAATTTTGCTGGAGTAGTTGAAAATGGGTTTACAAAAGATATGTTTGAAAGTACGCGAAGCTATAAAGAATTAAAAAATGTATCAAACATTAATCTTTCAAAAAATAATCTTTCAGGATGGGATTTTTCAGGACTAAATCTTTCCGGAGCCATATTGAAAGATTCCTGTTTAGAGGACGTGAATATAACATCGACAAATCTTTCTAATACAACGGGAAATGGGTTAACATCTAATCAATTTTATACGACCATTAATTACAAAGAAAAAAACTTATCTGGAATAGATTTAAGTGGTAATGATATGACTGGATGGGATCTTTCAGGCCAGAATCTTTCTGAAGTAAAAATAAAAAACAGCATCTTAGATGATGTTGATATTAGTAAAGCAAATATCTCTAAGTTGTCAGGCTTTACTCTAGAACAAATATATTCTACTAAGAATTATAAAATCAGAGACTTTTCTGGAATAAATATATCAGATAATAACCTTACCGGTATAGATTTTTCTTATCAAAATCTAAGCAATGCGAATCTTAGAAATACAATTATTAAAAATGCGAATATCATAGGGGCTAATCTAACAAATACAATATCTAATGGCCTAACTGCTAGTCAATTTTATCAAACTGAAAGTTATCTAAATAAAAATTTAAAGGGAATAAATTTTTCCCAAAATGATCTATCAAATTGGGATTTCTCATCACAAAATTTAGAAAACGCTGTTTTTACTGATGCAGATCTTACAAATACAGATTTTTCGAAAGGAAATTTATCCAACACAAATCTAACAAGAGAACAATTTGAATCTACAAAGAACTTTAAAAATAGAGATCTTTCATCTATGAATCTTTCAAATAACGACTTATCTAATTGGAATTTTAATGGACAAAACATAAAGGAAACGATATTTTGTGATTCTACTATCAATGGTGCTAACTTTTCTGGTACTACATATGACGGATTCTTTACTAGTACCCAATTATATTCTACCAAAAGTTATAAATCAAAGGATCTTTCGAATATTAATCTGAGTGATAATGACCTGAGAAATTGGGAATTAGATAATATGAATCTACAGAATGCTAATTTAGATTTTACAGAAATAAGTGGTACTAACTTTTCTAATGCAGATTTACGAGGTGCAAATATGGAACATATAATGGGTTCTTATACGGTAAAAAATACGATAATGTCAGACGGCGTAATTCAGAATTTTTCCATGAACTCTTCCGCCGACAGTTTTTCAATTCACAAATACACGCCTTTAACGGAAGATGGAGAAGCAATTTCCGCAAAGATAGCTCAAAACGCCTCCATAATGGGAGGAGCGGAACTCACGCTTGAAACGGGTGCCTGCCTTGAGGTTGTAGACGGCGCGGTTCTCTCCTTGGAAGATGGTTCCTCGATAATGGTAAATACTGATGTTGACGCTTCCACGTTATTTGAAATCAACGAAAACTCTGGACTTGTGTTTGAAGCTGGAGCAGTTTTGGAAATCAATTTGGATGAAACTGTTAGGGCGCTAGATGCATATACATTCTCTGTTATTACTTGGCAGGAAAATTCTTCAATAGCCGGGCTTGACTCTCTCGTGAAAGGCGAAACTCTGCTTCTCTCAATAAACGGAGAGAGATTTTCTGGGAACTGGGATTACGTATTGAGCAACAACCAATTTGCTGTAAGCTTGCAAATTCCCGAACCATCCACTTATGCGGCAATATTCGGAGTCTTGGCGATAGCATTTGCGGCATACCGTAGAAGGAAGTAGCACGTAATTGCAGATAATTTCTTCGGAGCTTCTCTGTTGGGAAGCTCTTTTTATTTTCAGTTATTTTTCTGATCGTTAGTACGGTAAATTCATCTACCGTTCTTCTGTAAAATCGCATAGAGAGACAGAGTTTGCGGCTGAGCGGAGTTTGTCCATGCAGTTGCGGAGGGTATCGTTATTTTCGGGCTGTTGGAGCTTAGTTGTTTCAATGAATAATCTTTCAAGTTGAACCGGGCTTTTGGTCTTAAAGCCGTTTGCAAGTTTTATTACGGCGTATCCCGTGGGGAACTCCTCCACGTTAAGCGACACAGTTTCCAAACCGTTTGGAAAGAAACCAACACTACTGCCCGAAGAAAAAAGATCCATTTCGTCAACAAGCGCCTTCACCTCCCTTTCCTCCGAACGGAAAATAAAGCGGTTGTTAAAATTTAGCATAAGCTGTTCGCGGTTTGCCCTGCCAACTGCCATATCAAGCGATACCAGCCCCTGGGTGGCAGCAACCACAAAGCCGCCCTTGCTTCTAATCGTCTGCAAATTTACTCCATCTCCAAAACGGCCGCAACTTGCCAGTAGTGGGTATTCGTCCATTATTATCCCTGCAAGTCTCTTAAAATTTTGCCGCTTTTGTATCGCCCTGTAATAGCCGCCCTTTAGAAGCTTTGCCACAACTGCCGCCGAAAATCCGTCAACGCAGGCAGGAAAGCTTACTACCGCGATTTTTCCGCCTTCTAAAATTTCTTCCGGATCCAGCCTTTGCCTACCAATTTTACTCAATAATCCTTCAACCGATGGGTTCGTAAAGGCGCTTAGAAGGTTGGATATGGTGCTAGTCTCGTTTGACTTTGTTCTGCTATCAAGATTCTGCCACTCTAAGAACAGTTCCTTTAGCCGCTCAAGTCTGCGCTTTAAATTTTCGTACTCAATGCGATTTTCGCGGGTTTTGCTTAGTATATCTTCTATTGCCAATTCAAATTTGCCAATTTCGTACAATAGCTCATTCGTACGGCTTAAAAAATTAAAAATTTCATTTAAAAAATTTTCAAAACATG
>CALXOC010000205.1 GCA_944389915.1 uncultured Opitutales bacterium
TTTTTGATGCAAGCGGGAATCGCCATACCGTTCGCGAATGGTTCCAAATCCCGTTTGAGGATATAGAAACTGCAATAGATTTACTCATAAGTGGAGATATCGTCCATTACAAATACGAACGCGATAACGGCATTGTTTTTGTAGAATAAAATGAAGGATGTCTTTTATTTAATTTTTGAGGATATCAATACCTCAAGGTAAATATAATTAGAAAGAAAAGAATTTATGGCAAAGATGTGGATGATTCGTTCTATGAGAGGGGAGTATCTCCCAGATTGGATAAAGAAAAGCTGCATAACGATCGGCTGGAGTAAAGTAGGAGATTTAGCAAAAATATCCAGACAAGAGATTAAAAATCGCATTGACAAAGAATACAATCCCAGAGGACCGGCTTCGAGTATTCAAGCTGGAATGTTAGATAACTTTGCAAGAAACATAAAGATAGGAGATAGTATAATAACATATACACCAGAAACTAGAGAATATTATCTGGCTAAAGTTGTAGGTGAATATGAATGGGATTCTTCTGCGGCAACAAAAGGAGATGATCCTCAACCCAATATCCGAAAGGTAGAATGGGAGAAAAAAACTATATCTCGAGATTTGTTATCTCCTGACGCTAAGAATCGGCTATCATCTACATTGACTTTATTTAAGATTTCAAATGATGTGGCAAGGGAGTTTGAAGATATTTTATCGGGGAAAGTTCAAAATATAACAACAGACGATATCGATAGTTCTGTTGAAATTCAGGTTAAGGACTTAATTGAAAATTCCTTTGAGACTTTAAAAGATAGAATAAATAATCTTTCTCCCGATGAAATGGAAGAATTGATAAAAGAAATATTAAATGCAATGGGCTACGTCGCAAGAAGAACTCCCAAGGGACCAGATAGGGGTGTAGATGTCACGGCTTCAAAAGATGGATTAGGATTGGAGGATCCGAGAATTTTCGTAGAGGTAAAGCATAGACAATCCCAGCAAGGATCAAAGGAAATAAGAGCCTTTCTTGGGGGTAGAAAAGACACTGATAAGTGCATATTTGTCTCAACAGGTGGTTTTACTAAAGACGCCAAATATGAAGCCGAACGTTCAAGTATTCCAATATCCTTAATCGACTTAGATTTTCTTGCTGAACTGGTATCGCTACATTACGACAATTTTAGAGCAGAGGGGAAGTTATTGCTTCCGTTAACAAAACTTTATCTACCTGCATACCAGTAAGGATAAAATTGCATTAAATTATTTTAATTCTTTTATTATAGAAAGCAGTCTAAGTTCTATGTTAGATTTAAAACCAATCAGCGGATATATAGATGATATCAGAAATGCGAAAGAGAATAATACTCTAGCTATATTTGTAGGAGCTGGAATTACACGCAAATCAGAAAGAAATGGAATAAAAATACCTTTATGGTCAGATCTAGCGCATAGCCTAAAAAAAGAACTAGATGATTACAATGAAGAAGACTTTTTGAAGATTGCTGAATTATACTATCTTAAGTATGGAAATGCGCATTATGTTTCTAAAGTTAGAGATTTAATACCATTAGACATTCAACCATCAGAGATTCACAAGCTCATACTGAAATTAAATCCTCAGGTCATAATAACCACAAATTGGGATAATCTCTTAGAAAAAGCCATAGAGAAATATGGATATTTTTATGATGTTATTGCATGTGATAAAGATTTGGGAATATCTTATTTATCAAAGAAACTGATAAAGATGCATGGAGATTTTACACATCACAATTTTGTATTTAAAGAGTCTGATTACATTAATTATGGGGAGAATTTCCCACTGATCGAAAACTATGTAAAAAGTATATTGTCATCTAGTACTGTTTTATTTCTTGGATATTCGTTTAATGATTACAATTTAAAGCAAATTCTTGCTTGGATCAATAAAAGAACTACATCTACACCAAATTTATACATCATACAAGATAGAGATAATAGGTGGGAAAGAAAATATCTAGAAAGTCATAAGCTAATACCTATTAACATAGCAAAAGATGAATTGGAGCATTTTCTAAATGCGATAGATGCGAGAATTAGTTATGATTGCAACTCCATAGAAAAATACATATTGTCAAAATTGCAACATCTTGAACCTTTGAATAACATATATTATAGAGATATTGAACTTGCTTTTGGCAATCAATGTATTGTAAATAATTATAAGAATGTAAATCTGATTAATTTCGAAGGTTTAAAATCTGAGCTCCAAGACGGAACTATCTTGTACGAAAACTTTGTAAAGAAATTAGAAGATCTAAATAATCAGAAACAGAAAGAAGAACATTTTAATATACAATTAGAAAGAATATTTAACATATTACTCAAGGCGGATATAGGGGGTATATATAAATATCAAAGCGAAGGGAAAGTCTACTACTATCCTACTGGAATTAGCAAGGAAAATACTTGGATAAAGAATTATTTAGAATTTGATTTCTTAAGAAAAAATAACAATACAAATGAAAAATCGGAACAGTTAAAATCTGCAATTGTAGCTTATAATTTACATGACTACAAATCTGCATATATTATTACCAGAAATGTCATAGACCTGTGCTTAAGTGAAAAAGATTTTTTATGGGCTTTCATCGCAATGATTAATAATAGAAATTTAGCGTTTTTTATTGAAAATGATTCTAAATGCGGTGATCTACAAGTAGGAAAATTTGATTTAGAAGAAAAATTTTCAAATCTCTCCACCGAATGGCGAAATAAAGTTAAGTCTATATACAATCTTTCTAATTTTTCATTGTATTATAAAGTAATCGCGAAAATACTGCATGCTTTTTTCCAAAAAGAAAATGCAGTACGGTACATAAAAAAGGGGGGATCCCATTGGGAAAACTATCCGGATTCCTATAGATTTTGGCATAAATCATTGTTAGATTTTGTGATAGGAAATTTTCTTATTGTTGAAAATTACCAAGAATTTATCCTATCGATCGAGCTGTTTTTGAGAACAACAATTATTCGTTCGGAAATAACAAAAAAAATATGTTTGAATAAATATGAAATTTTTTCCGCAATAAAATATTTCGATAATCGAAAAGTCGCTTCATTATTTGAAGCTTGTTTTATAAAAAAAGGACGACGGAATTACAGAAAATTAGAATTTGAAGATGATATTGATAAAGATTGGTTGAAAAGAGTCCTATCTACTTTATCTCAAACATATACAAACTGTTCGTCCTTTGACGCTAAACGTGTAATCGAGCGCTATTTTCAAAATACCTTGTTTTTTCTATCCTTAATTGATCTAAGCGACGATGATACCGCCGCTATACATAAGTCAATTATATATGTAGTAAAAAACAACAATGTAACAATTGCCATGATAAATAGCATTGTTTCTTTTATAATCAATCGATATAATTTGTACAAAAGCATCTACCCAGATGACATGATGTTAGATATATTAACAATATTCTTAAAGAAGTTCTCGCTAGGGAATTATAATCGAGAAGAATCTTTGGCTCTCGAGAATAATAATTTTTATATTATTTTTAACTTACTGCAAAATGAAAGGTTTAGCAAGTTTGAAGACATTAAACTATTGGAAGATGTAATTAAAAAGTTTAATGCATTGGATTCCAATCAAAGTTATAATAAATCTCGTCTTGTTATATGGCTATTTTTCCCTTTGTACTCTATTTCTTCTGAAGAAGTTAAAAGAAAATTAAAAAAATTTATAAAATCATACCGTGCCAATAACGAATATTATCAGATTAAAATTAAATTGGATTCTATCATTTTATTTAATCTTTTTGAAGATAAAGAAGCCCCATCTTCTATACTTGAAAAAGAAATTTTGACTTTAATCGATAACACAAGAGATCTAATGAAATCTGGTAAATGTTCGCTTTTATTTGATATTGGCAATTCATTTCGGCAGTTCCGTGATTTTGCAAAAGATAAATCTATTAAAGTTGAATTATCTAGAAAAATTGATAATTTAATTACAGATATAAAAGAACATTTAAAGGATCTAAAATTCCCTTCGCAAATATAATATATTTTTGCATCATACTTTAACTAACGATGAGATAATAAGAAATAAAATCTTAAAAACTTTTTAAGTAAAAAAGATATTATTTCACAAATAGATTATATATTATTCTCAGATATCTTTTCAAATTTAAAGTTTAATTTCCTATTACTACTCCTACAGAGCGAATGCCGGAATAGCCTTAACGTTTTCTTTAATTAAGATTGCATCCGGATAGAGGCTTATTAATGCGCCCGTGCCAACTGGCATATTGAAGTTTGAAAGTTTATTAAAGCGCTTTACGTCGGCTTTCGAGACTGTCGCCGCCTTTTTAAATTCAACGGGATATATTTTACCTTCGCGTTCAATTACTAAGTCTATTTCATTTTTGTCCTTATCCCGATAATAATAAAAGCTCGTAGATTCTCCCGCATTTACATAGCTTTTAAGAATTTCAGCAACGCACCACGACTCAAAAAAGGCCCCGGCCATTGCGCCGTTCATCAGAACTTCCGGAGAGGTCCAGCCTGTAAGAAACGCCGCAAGCCCGGTATCGAGCATATGAAGCTTGGGAGTCGAAACCATATTGCGGATTTTATTTCGAGAATAGGGATAAAGCAGTTTGACTATCCTAATAGATTCGTCTTTGAGATTATTGCGGTCTTTCCGCCGCCATGGATTGGGCGAATTAGGTTCGCGTTTATGTGAATTTTGCCGAAAAATGACGTTTTCTCTGTTTCGTTGGAATTTGCTTATTAT
>CALXOC010000206.1 GCA_944389915.1 uncultured Opitutales bacterium
TTAAAAGTCGGGTCGTCGGAGACTTGAACAACAACGTCCTTGTAGGCGCGCTCCTGGCTGTGGTAGTGCCATATTGCAACCGCGTATATGTCAACGGGCTTTTCCAAATCTATCTGAACCCACTGTATGCCGCCGGCTATTTCAACATAGCAGCCTTCCGCCGCCTCCTTGTCGCCGTCGGTTATGAGCTCAAGCTCTCCTATTAGCGGAAAATCGTCCGAGGAAGTTACTTTTTTGCCCTTGGCAACATTGGTAACTCCGGCGGGAACGTCTATTTCCTTAGCCGGCCCCTTGTAGGGATCGAGATTCTCTATCTTTATCGGAACCGGAGTCCCCGTCAATTGGGAGGCGGGAACAACCAATTTAAGAGGCGCGGCTCCGGCCGAAATAGCCAGAGAAAGCGCAAATATTGCTGTTATTGCTTTTTTCATTTTCTACCTTTGATTTTAAGAGTGTTAATTAATCGGACACAACAAAGTCGTCCTCGCTAAATTCGAGGGGCCCCTTGCTGATTGCCTCGCGCGCTTTAAATACGGCCGCTTCCGCCTCATATGCATGTTCGGCGTCGCAGGAGAGTTTGTTTTCGCCGCGAACCGCACCGAGGAAGTTCTCTATGTGATACATATGTATAGGCTTTTCCGCATCAAAACCCGGAACGGTCGCAGGAAAGCCATAGCTCATCAAAGCGGCAGATTCGCGGGCGTCGGCAGTCTTGACATTGGCGCTGTCTGCGTCTCCGGTGCCTATAACTCCGTTTTTGGCAAGCTTGTCCCATTCCTCTATCGGAACGTTATTCTCGCGGAAAAGCTTTGTTATTGCGGGATTCTCCGACATCTTAAGAGTTCCCTTGTCGCCCATGAAAGACTCGAAATATCCGCCTCCGCTCGATGTGGTTGTCAAAACCTGATAAAACACCTGGGCTTTGTTGCCTTGGAAAGTTTTATCAAATTCAAATATGCACATTACGTTATCGTCCCAATCGTGCGCAGGAGTGCCGTCGGGTTTCTTGTAATAGTCCCTGTTCCCGGAAGCCATAACCCTCGACGGATGCGCCCCTAACATCCAGCCGAATATGTCTATCTGATGCGCTCCAAGATCGCTTATAGCGCCTCCGCCGAGAGCCTTGCTCCACCTCCAGTTGCGGAATTGAGCCATATCGCTATAACCGAACTTCTTTAGTGTTTCGTCTGGAATGGTCTGTTTTTTCGCCCAAGTTAAATCAGCCGTTACAGCCCTGTTCCACTGGCCGTTGCATGCCATTATCTTGCCGCAAATGTTGTTTTTGCGCAACAGGACTTCGCGGGCGTACAAGTAGCGCGGATTGCTCGTGCGCTGGTGCCCGATCTGAAGAAGCTTCTTGTTTTTGCGGGCAGCCCTCACCATGCTCTTGGCGCCTTCGAGAGTGTTCGACATCATCTTTTCGCAATACACATTGACTCCCGCATTTAGGAAATCCACAGTCTGCGGCGCGTGCCAAAAGTCCGGAGTCGCTATAAATACGGCATCGAGATCCTTTGCATGGTTGGCTATAAGCTCCTTATAGTCTTCATACATCTTAGCCTTCTGCTTCAATTCCTTGAATATGCGGCGAAAAGCATAGGTCTTGCGAACGGGCCAAATGTCGCATACCGCCACGAAGTTTACATTTGGGAGCTTCAAAAGGCTGTTCAATAAGACTTCGCCTTCCGCCCCTATTCCAACCATGGCAATGTTAAGAGTAACTCCAGATTTATTCTGAGCCGCCTTCAACATTCCCGAAGAAAGCATTAAGCCACCTGCGGCAACCCCGCTTGTCTTTAGAAAATCTCTCCTGTTAAAAATCTTCATATTCCCTGTATTATAACTTTTATCTATATTTAATTTGAACCCTTCAAATATATGAAAGTTCCAATGTTTATTTGTCGCAGGAACACTTGCACATGCGGAACTTGCCGCAAGGCAGGAGCTCAAGGCGGTTATAATCCGCAAGCATGAGGGCGCCTACAATCAAAACCATGTGAACACCAAGATATGCTATGCCGGCAGCGGCGCTCGGCCCCATGGAGGGTTCGAGGACTATAAAGCCCCATGTCAGGGATACGTACAACAATCCCATTAAAAATAATGACAGCCTTGTGCATATGCCGAGCAGCAAAGTCAGCCCCAAGCCTATAAGAGCAAAACCAAGCATATAAGAATACGGAGTTACCGCAAAAGCGGGCATCAACGGACTGGCGCTGAAAGTTTCAACCGTCATTGGCCCCTTCTCAGGCAAGCCGCTGTAAAACGAAAAGCTGAGAGTGTCCACAATTTTTTCAACAGTGTCGGGCATTTCCGCCACCGCAGCTTTCGCCTCAGTCTCGCTCATGCCGGCGGCAATAAGCTCCTTTAATTCTTTGACTTTTTCCATGTTGGGAACTTCGGCGTTAACCTTCCCCTGAAATTTCGTCAATCCAGTTCCTATAGCTCTGGCAGCCAGCCAAAAACGAAGCAGCCAGAATGCCATAGTGTATGTTATATTACTTTTCATATATATTTAATGTTCGATTTAAGTAAGATGAAAAAACAAAACTATGATGTATACTTTAAAGGCTTTGTAAAGACTTTTTAAAAACACCCCGCCACGCCTTGGTGGTCCTTCCACCAAAAATACACGCACCAATAAATTTGTTGCAAGCTATGACAATAGGGAGAGAGACGCCTCAAGGCAAATCTCTCTCCCCGCTAAACTATTGATTGGAAGTGTCGAATGCCGAATCAAAAGCTATGTTTGAACGCGGGAAATCAAACGACTTCACGCGCATAGCCGATTCAGTTGCGCCATAAACCCTGTCCATTCTACCGTCTTCCCACTCCACCGACAAGGGGCCGGCATAGCCGATGTCGTTAAGAGCCACTATAATTTCTTCAAAATTAATGTCTCCATGGCCTATAGAGCGGAAATCCCAATAGCGCCTGGGATCGCAGAAATCAGTATGCCCTCCGAATACGCCTGCTTCCCTTGATCCATGGCCCCACCAAACGTCCTTCATATGGACGTGGAAAATCCTGTCGGCAAACTTGCGTATAAATCTTACATAATCCACGCCCTGATAGCCGAAATGGGATGGATCGTAATTAAATCCAAAGCGCGGATGCCCGCCTATCGCATCGAGAGCCCTCTCGGCGCTTGCTATGTCAAAGGCTATTTCAGTCGGGTGCACTTCGAGGGCGAAGTTTACCCCGTTTGCGTCGAATTCGTCGAGTATGGGCTTCCAACGCTTGGCGAAATCGTCATATCCAGCCTGTATGGTTTCTTTTGAAACCGGCGGGAAAGAATATAGATACTGCCATATTGACGATCCCGTAAACCCAGTTACTGTTGGCGGAATGGGCGAGTCCGCCAAACTCTTCGGGCGCATGGCAAAGAATTTCTTTGCAAAGCGGGCGGTCTTCTTCATCTCCTCCGCAGCGCGGGTGCGAACTCCCTCGGGATCGCCGTCTCCCCAGATATAATCCTGCATTATGGCCCTATGCCGCGAATCTATGTTGTCGCACACGCACTGCCCAACAAGATGGTTGGAAAGCGCATAGCAGTTGAGGTTATTTGATGCAAGTATATCCCAACGCTCCTTTAAATAGGAGTCGTCATCGGCCTTCGTCATGTCTATATGGTTCTGCGTCAGCGCCAGTTCAAGGCCCTCATAGCCCATTTTGGCCGCCAGAGGAGCCAACTCCTCAAGCTTCATATCCGCCCATTGTCCAGAAAACATTGTCAGTGGTCTTCCCATAATTATATTCCTTTTGTTATATATTAAAAATACCGTATTGCGTTAGGGAGAGAAAATTAGCCTGAA
Source organism: uncultured Opitutales bacterium (assembly GCA_944389915.1). Classification (GTDB taxonomy): domain Bacteria; phylum Verrucomicrobiota; class Verrucomicrobiia; order Opitutales; family Intestinicryptomonadaceae; genus Merdousia. The sequence goes on from CALXOC010000206.1 coordinate 3,816, forward strand.
AAGTGAGCGTTTCAAGCAATTTTTGCCCTGCGCTGGATTTATTTATTGGCTATGCCTTAGCCCCTTCTCACTCTTATATGAAGAAATAACATTGCGCCCATAAACACGACAACAAATAGACGTATCAACAAATCCTAAACGCGCATAAAAATATAGGATTAATTTTGAATGCATAAAAAGCTTGCGTTAGCTATAGAAGCATATTAACGCACTAAGTTAAATATAACTATAATATTACTATAAGGAAATTACTTTTATTTTATACAACAACATCGCTGTGCCGGCATTCGGCAAAATAGATTATCAAAATTTTAAAAATCCCCCGGAAGATTGCAAACCATGGATGTACTGGCTTTGATTAAACGCTTTGCGGAGGATTGGTAAACTTTTTATAGTCTATCTTGGCGAACACAGCGCACATAGACACAGCAAAGATGAGAAAAATCAACTTCTTCATGCTGGCGAGAATACGGAATATAACGGCACATCGCAACACAATACTTAAAGAGTTATTTTCTATTACTTGTAGCCGCTAATTAAAAAATTATTTAGATACGCAGGGTATATGAATTATATATATTTTATTTTTATATAAAATGGCATGCAACTGCCATAAGCGGAATTTAATGCAGCGGAAAAATACAATATGCAGTTTTCTATAAAACATTTTGTGAAATACGAAATATCGACCGAATAAGTTGTCATATATGTCAATATACAACAAATGCTCTAAAATTGAGCGTTTGCCGCGTATTGCGCTTTCATTGTTTCTACTTCTTTTTCAAGAATTCTATGGAGCCGGTCTTTGGATTAAATTTTGAAATTATATTGCCATGGTCGGTATAGTAACAGCCGTCGAATTCTCCAAAGCGCTTAAAATTATCAATACCTTCGCCTAACCGCAAAATCTCGCCACTTTCCAATATCATGGGGTTGTTGCCCTTTATGTACCAAATTCTGCCGCCCTTTTTCTCCCAATTACTCAATATCTCTGCGGTACTTTGGGGAATTTTGCAATTCTTAGGCAAAATTAAATCTTTTACCCCGGATAAAAATCCGTCGGATATCATCAGTTCGTCGGCCAATTCATAATCGCAATGCCGCCTTATGTCTGCCAGTTCCTCGTATAGACGGGCAATATTCTTTATTTCACCGCATATCTCGGCCTGGTACGGATAAAATACTGCAATATTGCAATGAACAGGCAGGCATTTCATGAAATTCTTGTATTTGCCGTATTGTTGCATTTCGGAACAAATACTTGAAGGATCGTTGTGGAACATTGAAGCGGAATTGGCAAGTGCCTCGTAAATAGCCGCCGGAACTTTTTCTTTAACAACCCCGGCTGCTGCTTCGACACCGAATTTTGCGCCGTAAAATCTTGCCGCTGAAGATATGCGGCGAGTACTCACGTTCGTTAAAGCAAAATCCTGTCTGTGGGCCAATCCCGTCCATCTGGCGGTCATAGAGTATTTAGCGGCTATTTTTGCAGCCATGCTTTTACACTGCCCCTGACCGCCGTTTATGCTCTCGAAGATACACCCCAAAGGCATGGCCATGGGCGTATTTGGAAAATATTTTCTTATTATCGAACATGCTTTATCGGTGAAATCCATTAGAGAATCGGAGTACCATTTGGCATAATCCAGTCTCATTATAAGCGGATTCTTTCCAAAAGGCATCTTGGGCATAATATCGTCTTCAAAAGACTTAAAATCAGTTCCCCAGGCTTTGTTAAGGGCGCTTATGTCTTTGTACTTATCAGCCATTTTCTTTTTAAAATCGGCTTTGGCGAGATTGTCCGCGCTCCAAAATCCAGTGTGGTTGTGCGGAGGTGAAAAAATATAATGACTGACGCCAAGAGGGTAGGTAACCTCGCCATAGTCTCCGTAAATCCCGGCATACAAAAAGCCGATTCTGTCACGGTATTTATCGGCAAGGTCTTTGGCAAGTCTATCGTATTGCCTTAAAAAATTAACGTCCCAAAGGCTGGCAATAGTAGAGTCCTCCTCGTGCTCAAGGCAGCGCAATCGCGTTATGTCTTTCTCCCATTTTGGCGGATGCTGGAACCAGTAAAATATCCCTATTTTAAATCCGTTTTTTTCTATCAGATTCATATCGCGCTCGAGTCTGCTGTAAGAGATTTTCCCTTGCTTAGATTCCGATTCGTGCCACACAAGCCTGGTCTCTATTACGCTTACGCCAAAATTCCTCATGGCGTTGATTGTTTCGGGATTTTCCAATACCTCGTAAAGCTTCTCCTTATCCAAGACTTCGCTCATGCCAGTGCCAAACTTTATATGCTCCCTGGGTATGTGCCTTGAATGATATGCGACTTCATTTCCATCGCCGTAAGAGGCACAAGCGACAAATTGAAAGAAGTATAAAATAAAGATGACGGAATATTTTTTCATAGTGGCCATAAAGCAAGTTCCCTATTTTTTCTGTAAGTTATGCGTCGTTATCGATAAAATATAAGCTGGCGTTAGAGCCGGAATCTACAAGCAGCTGGCTGCCAGTTATGAATCCGGCATCGCCAGAAACCAAGAAAGCTGCGGCTTTGTCCATATCGTCGGCATTCGTTTCCCATGCAAGCGGTACATTCACGCGTTTACGAGACTTGGCGTTCTTATCCAAAACGCCCCGGAGCCGCAAATGTGTGTAGTTGGTGGCCGAATTGTTTACTATAATTCCCATAAGTGACAAATTTATAGCCATTGAGTGCGGAAATGCATCTATGACCATCTTGCTTGCACAATGGGCTGTACGTTTGCCGATTGCTCTCTCGGAAACGACGGAGCCAATATTTACAATCGCGCCGCGCCTATCTTGGTGCAACATCATTTTTGAGAAATCCTGTGAGATAATAACCATATTGTATAACTCCACGCTTATTGAATTTATAAACTCTTCGGGATTGGTTTCTCAAAGTACCACATGGCAAATCTTCGGCAAAAAAAACGATACTTTCCAGTTATAAGACATCTCTCCTGTATTTGCCGTATAAGACAATTTGCTTTGCAAAAGCGGTGAACTGCCCCTCCCTTTTTCATATTCCTTTGTGATTCTATCATACTGCTTCAGATTCGTAAATGTTAAATTTTTATTATTGATTCAAAAAATTATTATTGAATCCTAAACAACAAAATATTCATTAAAGGCAATGAAGAACTCAAAACAACGTCCTATCAAAAAAAATTCATATGTGTTTTCCATTTTGAACGACAAACATATGGTTTTTTGGTCGAATGGATCGGTTCAGCATTATTTAGGAGCGCCGACGAAATTAATAAACTCGGTCGGAATAGTAAGCTCCGGGGTGCGAGGGGTAATAACAAAGCCGGCCGCTGACATCAAAAATATTTTCGGCAGATATGGGATTATAGCTTTGGCATTTTCGCGGAGGACCTCGGACTTTTACCAATATATAAACACCGATACATTTACAGACGTTATGCTTGTAGAAAGCGGAACAATATCCTTCAATTATGGATCTACTAAGTTAAAAGTGAGTTCAGGCGAGGCTCTTGTTGTGCCTAAGAGTCATTCAGGCTCTTTTAATGTAATTTCGAAAAATGTGTCCATATGGTGGTTTGATCTTTCCGCAGGGTGCGAGTTGGATAGGCGTTTGGGGAAATCCGTATCGAAAAGAAGATTCTCGCATTTTGCCGAAATGTTGAACATTTTAAGGCTTTATAGAAGCGAAGTTTACAAGGAATGTGACATTCAAATATTGGAGAGTTATGCTACGGCATTTTATTCGCTAATCATGCGCGAAGTAAGGTCGCAAAATCTGTTGCCGGAAGCTGAAAGGTTGGAATCCATTGTAAACATCATAAAAGTGCACCCATCAAAAACAATCAACTCTTCAAAAGCCGCAAGATATCTCGGAATAACCCAATACCGCCTAAACAGGCTTTCTTCGGAAGTTTACGGAAAGAATTTTGCGAAAGTTATATCGGATATTCGCCTAAGTATGGCCATGGAACTTGTAAAAAAGGGGGCTTACAAATATTCGAAGATTGCCAAGATGGTGGGATATTCCAGCCCATTTTCTTTTTCGCATGCGTTTAAAATGCGCTATGGCAAACGGCCATCTGCTTTTATTTAACTGGCAAATATCTTTAGATCTGAGATTATAACAAGAGGCGGCCGGCATTTGCCCGTCTCCACGGAGTCTGCGAACGATACTTTCCCGTGTTGATTGAATCTTTGGCAAAAAGGGATGCGCCCTAATTACAAAGGCTTATTGCGGAAACAAGCGGAATTCTTATATGAAGAAATACATTGCGCCCATAAACATGGCTGCAAATAGACGTATCAACAAATCCTAAACGCGCATAAAAATATAGGATTAATTTTGAATGCATAAAAAGCTTGTGTTAGCCATAGAAACATGTTAACGCACTAAGTTAAACATAACTATAATATTAATATGAGGAAATTACTTTTATTTTATATAACAACATCGCTGTGCTGCGCATTTGGCAAAGTAGATTATCAAAATTTTAAAAATCCCCCGGAAGATTGCAAACCATGGATGTACTGGTTGTGGTTAAACGGCAATGTAGACAAGCAGAGCATAACTAAAGACTTGGAAGCCATGAAGAATATGGGCGTATCGGGCGCGCTTTTTTTTGACAATCGCGGATACTGGGAAGACGAACGCCACTTGATATATCCCAAAGCCCTATGCGAATATATGAGTGAACTCTGGCTCGACAATCTAAGCCATGCCGTATCGGAATGCGAACGTCTCGGATTAAAATTGAGCATAAACCTAAGTTCGTGCGGGGGAAGCCTAAAGGGGCCTTGGAAGCTCGGCATTGACGCGCCAAAACACCTTGTATTTAAGTTGTTGCCTATAAAGGACGGCTACTATGGGACAATTCCCATGCCGAACGCCAATGCCTCATGGGGCGTGGCAACTTTCGCGGTCAAATACGAGGGAGAAGAAGTGACTGAATCCGAGTGGGTTTCGGCCGGAGACGGAGCATACACGATGGCGGCTACTTCGGGCAAAAGCCTGACCCCGAAGACTAAAGCCGCATTGCGCAAAGCTTTGAAGATAGTGGATCTCGGCAATCAAATAAAAGACGGCAAAATAAGCTGGAAAATTCCCGAAAGCGGGAATTGGTGCATTTTACAAATATCCTATACCGTCCTGAAAGAGAGGGATTACGATGTCGATATTCTCGACAAGAACGCTGTCAGCGCGCACTATAACAGATTTCTTAGCGAGTTTAAGAAGCGTTTTCCACAAGCTCTGGGAAAGACTGTATCGCACTTCTACAACGTAAGTTGGGAGGGATCGGTTCCCACATGGTCGCACGGATTCGAAGAGTTTTTTTTAAAAGACCGCGGCTATGATATCTGCAAATGGCTGCCCGCTCTCTGCGGATTTAAGATTTCTTCCGACGATGAACATGCCCGCTTCATTACCGATTTTCGACGCGCCAGAAACAACTGCTTTAGGGAAAATTTTTATAACACAATAGGGGAGCTCGCCCATCGCGACGGGATAAAATGGCACTCGGAATCCGGAGGGCCTTGGGTCCGCAAGCCCCAAGTTTTCGGAGAAGCCGACCAACTGTCTTTTTTGGGCTTAAACGATATGCCGCAGGGAGAATTCTGGATTGATTTCGATTACGACGACCCGAGAAAAGTCGGGCGCTATCTTATCCGCTCAATAGCATCCGCCGCCAGAATATACGGGAAGGAATTCGTTGCGCAGGAATCTTTCACCCATATGCAAGGCCATTGGAGCATGTATCCTTCCCTTCTAAAGTTTTTTGGCGACAAATCCTTTGTTTTGGGAGCAAATTTCTTGATACTCCATACTTTTACTTCATCACCAGAAAAATATGGGCTTCCCGGTGTTGAATATTTTGCGGGAACGCATTTCAACAGAAATGTAACATGGCACAAACAAAGCGCGGAATTTATGAAATATATTGCGCGCTGCCAATATATGTTGCGCTATGGCCGTGCGCAATCGGACTTCTGCCTCTACGAGGGCGATGTTCCATATGAAGGTTGGTACGGACAAAATTATTGGGACGGCAAAATATATATCATGCCCCAAAAAAGCGCCGATAAGTTTTATCCTTTAAAGTTCGACACAATAAATACCGAAATGCTGCTAAGTGGCGCAAAAGTTGAAAATGGCGCGCTAAAATTAAGTAGCGGTATGAGCTATAAAGCCTTATACATAGACTTGCTCTCCGATAAAGTATCCCCCGCCGCACTGAAAAAGATACTGGAATTCAAAAACGCCGGACTGCCAGTATTTTGTGCCTCTAACAACAAGCCGCGCTCATGCGCCGGCTTGGGAGAAGATCCATGCGCCACGGCGGAATTAGCCGACCAACTCTGGGACGGGTCAGACTTCGGAAAATACGCGGAAAAAAATCTTATTCCTTCATGCGAGGGCGATTTTGAATATATAGTGCGGCGCGGAGATAACGACGTGTTTTTTCTGACAGGCGAAGGACGAAAGAAAGTGGTTCTTGACGCCAAAGGCATTCCGGAGCTGTGGAATGCCGTTGATGGTTCGCGTTCAGCACCCGAAAACTGGCGCCGCCTTGCCGACGGAAGAACCGAGATTGAAATAAGCCTGCCAAAACACGGGTCGATATTTGTTGTCTTTGTAGACAACAGCAATGCCTCGCCCCCACTTACGATTCCTAAAAACTCAATGGAAATAAGCGGGCCATGGAACGTGTCGTTTCAAGCGGGCCGCGGAGCTCCCGATAAAATTACAATAGACACATTGGAAGATTTGAGCAAACACGACAATTTTGGCGTGAGACATTTTTCGGGAGAAGCCGTATACACAAATATATTCAAGCTCGACCTTCGCCCGAATCGCGCCGAACTGGTATTAAGCGAAGTCAACAATCTGGCCGAAGTATATATCAATGGGCAGAAAGCGGCCGTATTATGGACATACCCGTTCAAATGCGACATCGCTAAATATTTAAAGCTTGGAGAGAACCACATGGAAATAAAGGTAATAAACACATGGCGCAACAGGCTTATAGGAGACTGCCACATGCCTCCAGAGAAGAAGATAACAATGGGAAATGTACGGACCCGCAACTGCAAGCGAAGCAAACAAAGCATATTTAGCGGATACTGCATGGACGACCCATTGCATCCAAGCGGACTAGTCGGAAAAGTGAAATTATTTTACGAATAGCATGCAAAAGAAATAATATACAAAACATAAGAATATAGCTTAAGCAGCTTTTATTTCTTATTCTGCAATAGCCTCGCAAAATCATGCAGACATAAATATAAGAATGGGATCGCAAAGATAAAATGAGAATTGACTAATCAACCTCAATCTGCATTATGTCTCGGCATAATTAAATTTCCTCCGCCCCTGTAGTTCAACGGATAGAACGAGCGTTTCCTAATCTCCTTCTGCTTGTATTCATTTTCAGGCTTTCTTGGTTTTGTATTTTGTTGATGTTTGCCATGTTGCAAGTGTCGGATTTCAAAAATTCTTGCGTATTTTTACGTATTATAAAATGTTGAAAAGCCTGTAAAAACCCTGTATTTTTGCGCATTTTTACGATAAAACCCTTACCAAATTCTGACCAATCATTTTGACGGATTTTCATCTTTCATTGTCTCCATATTTGTATTTCCAATAGGTTATCGCGCTCGCAATCGAGCTGTACGCCTTGCCCTGCGGACGCTCAGAATTCGTGTCGTCTATAATTTGCAAAACGATGTCGTCCAAGCTAAACTTCCGCATGATTTCAAAGAGTTCAGGAGCTTTTTCAAATTCGTCAATAAGCTTTAGTATCCAGTTTTTCTTGCGCGTGCATAGCTTGGAGAATTCAAATTTTGCACAGCGTACACCGCCAAACATCTGCCCCCAAATCCTGTTGGAAATGCGCTGATGATTATTGTACTTGTCGTCCGCAAAATAGCCGTCTAAACGAACTTTCATTAAGCGACGCTCAACATCATCTTCCGCAACAACCGCCCATTTCCCAATGGCTTTCTTCGGAAGCCCGAATATCTCAGCCATCTCCGCAGTAATCTCAACCTTCTCAAACCCCTCAGTTGAAATCTTCGTCTTGCTTATCATCATACCCTGTCCCGTTATGGTATCCATACTACCACACCACGACAAAATACGCAACATTTTTATTTATTATTTTTAGATAATATATCCCTTGCTTGGGCGTATATATTCTTCGCAAGCTTTGCGGAAATGGACACCTGCTTTGCAACTTCAATATTATTTTCTTGAAGCTCGTCTTCTTGGCTTACGTTCAGATATTACTTCTTCAATGGAAGAATACTCCCGCTTCGTAAAAAGATTTTTAAAGTCTCCTGCGACATCGAAAAACTTGGCAATTTCTATCAATCTGCTCAGTGAAATTTCGCCAGTTGATTCAAAACGCCTGTATGTCGGCAGCGCAATCCCAACTTTTGAAGCGAAATCTTTCTGGCTAATGTTGCGCCTCAAACGCATGGCGCGAACATTCCCCGCCACAACCTTTATAAGCTCCGAAGTCGAAGGATTCTTATTTCGAATAATCGATAATATATTATTACTCATTTGCATTTTACGCCTTAAATAACAATATATTATCAATAAAAAGTCAAAAATTTTTCGGGAATAAATCCTCCCTACATTGCTCCTTTCTATCCTCGACTTCTTTTCGCATGTGGAGATAATCAAGCCTTTTCTCCGCAAAATTTGCGGAGATAATTTCATGCCATTTGCGATAGGCAGAGAACTTTTCTGCGAATTTTGTATAAACAACACTAAGATTAAAGGATTTGAGTGATTTTATTCTACCGTTCATTACGATTTCCGTAGATATTAAATTACGTATCGGAGTAACATTATTTAAGCTCCTAATCCATAAATACAATAGAAATATCAATCCAAATCTAGTATTTCAAGAGGGAGATCTTTTAATTTAGTTCTATTTTCCTCTGTCAAGGTGGGAATAGAAATGAATAATTTCTTTTTTGCCCTACTAACGGCCACATAATAAATACGATGTTCCTCTTGTTTATCTAAATCAGGATTAAATAAAAAATTCAATTGCGATTCTTCTTTCAAGACCAAGATAACATTATCAAATTCATTTCCTTTTGATTTATGTATAGTTCGGTGTAATGTATTGTCTTCGATAATATTAACACCGATAGCCAATTGATTATAGCTATGGCTACTGTAAAAATCTTTTGGATTCCCTCGTTGTACATCGGGAATTTTTATAATATTTTTATTTATAAAATTATGGAAATTTAACAATTGAGAGCTGCTATATTCTTTATGATTGCGGACCAAAAAGATTAGATATTTTAGAGCATCTTTCTTTGTTATATCTTTTGGAGAAATTTCTATTATTTTTTTTAAGGCTTCTTTAAATCGATTATTTATTGCAAGTTCTGAAGCCTTTATGCAATTTATAATAATTTTTCTCCTCTTATAATTTGAATCGGCAACAAATAGTTCTTCCAGCAAATTAATTGTAGGGATATTTTTATCCATTTCCTTTTTTATTACATTGGAAGTAATGTTATCACGTGAAAGTGTATAGATTTCATCTGTAGAGCAAATTTCTCTACACCTATTGAGCGCAGATATTGTATTCCCGACCAAAATATAGGGACGCTGGTCGTTTATATTTAGAACTCCTTTTTGTTTAAATTTAAGTCTAATTATATTTAGGAGGTCTATGATTTGGTTTGTGCTTCTTCTGTTATCCGATATTTCATAATCACATATTTGCGGTAAATCAAATTCATAAAATTGATTGGAGTCCGCCCCCTGAAATGAATATATGGATTGTGCTTTGTCTCCAATAATCCCAATTTTAGTTTCAGATTGTCCCAATATCTTTAAAATTCTAACTTGGATTGGATTTGAATCTTGAAACTCATCTATAAAAAAATAGGGAAATTTTGCGTTTAATACGAATACAATAAAAGGGTATTTTTCCAATAGTTTATAACTAAAAAACAAAACATCATCATGATGTAATATTCCTTCGGCCCAAGCCATTTTTTTATATTCAAAATATGTTGTATTTTTTAAAGCATAACCATCTACATTAATAGGATAATCTGTTTTTAATTCAAGAGTCCCATCATTACTAAATTTCCATCTCGCTTTTGCAATGGCCTGAATCAAGGCGCGATCATCCTGTATTCTCTTCTGTTTAGTACGAGTTTTTAGTTCGTCAACAAATGAATAATTGGATAATATTACATCATCATGCCCATCTATTTTCTTAACATTAAGATTATATTCATTGGCAATAAATCTTGCATAAGGTTTTACTATATGTTTATACAAGAAACTATGAATAGTGCTCACTTCCACTCTATTAGAAGCGTTACCTAATCTTTTTAGAATAGTTTCTACTGCTACATTGGTATAGGTTATGCAAGCTATCTTTCTTGTATTTTGCAAACGAGAAGACGTATGTAATACATTCTTTATATGATTTATCAGCCAATGTGTTTTGCCAGCGCCTGGACCAGCCGAAACTCTGAAATGTTGCTCTATAGGTATTAAGCTATCCGATGTTATTTGAGTAGCAGCCATTCAAATGCCTCTTTAATATACGGAGGAACATTAAATTTTTGTTTATCCTTTTCGTCTTGTAAAAAGTTTTCTTCAAGTAGTTTACATAATTCTAAAGCATTTTCGCCTTTGCTAATAGAATTCAAATACCGAGACGCAATTAATGCTTTCTTCTTATTTTCATCATTCCAACCAGAAGTGCTAAGAGATTTTTTAATTCTATTATCATGATCTTTTAGTTTTTCTAATGCTTCTTCATAGCTCTTCGAACGCATCATTTCGAGTATTTCGTTCCTATTCCGCATAGAATTCGTTATGAGGATTTCTAGCGCAGAATTATTAAAGATTATGTCATATTCAAATGTTTTCCCGACAGCTTCGTTTTGGCTGAAAAAATGAATATTTTTATGTTCCCTAAATTTTTCTATATTATTATTTGCATTTTCCTTATATGTATAATTTTCCGTATCCGCATAATATTCATATGGATAACATTTCTCGTAATTTTGATTCTCATTTTTTCTTCGAGACGGATCTCTATCTGTCAAACAAGCGATTTTTTTGTGAATAGCATGTTCATTGCGAGTATCAAATAATTTGATAAAATGATCAAAATATCTACCACCAACGTTAATTACAGTTACATGGCTATCTTCTAAACTTTTACCACAATATCTTGCAAATGTTGGTAAGAGTAATTCTTCTGCAATGCCTTCTACAAAAATTATTTTCGGAGCAAAAAGCATATCTGATTTTGTAGCATCTAAAAAGCGTTGAACGTATGCTTTAGATATCTGGTCTTCTTTTGTATCTGTAAATACTTTTCCAGGATACCCTATGTATAGATTATTATCATTGACATGAAGACATATAATTTCATCTAAAGATACAGCAGACGTAATTTGAGTGGAATGCGTCGTTATAAAAATTTGTCGTACCTTCTTCTTTTTATTCTTTTTTAAGAATTTCAAGAACTTATACTGCATGGCTGGATGTAAATGTGCTTCTGGTTCTTCAATCGCAAGGATTGGAAAAACTTTTGCGTTTCCCCCAAGGTACTTACCATCTGAAGTAGCTTGCATTTTCGCCAACAACAACGATATGTATATTAAATTGTTATATCCTAATCCGTTATGAGTAATCGGAATAGTCGTTTCTCCATTATCTTTAATAATCAATCTCAATGCAGAGAATAAATCTATGTCCGATAGACTCCCTTCAAAATCTGGAACTGCATTATTAAAAGAGGCGGCTCCTGTTTCATTCACATACTCAATAATTTCTTTTTTCCCCTCTTCCATCCTTTCTTGCAATGTTTGAATTAAGGGAGCCGCACTAGAACTAAATTCTTCTCTCCGCTTCTTTATTTCTTCCAATCGTTCTTCTTCTGTTTTCGCATCATCATTTTTTAAATTATAATCCATGAAGAAATTTAACACCTCTTTTAATAGTGTATTTCTTCCTGAAAACATGTCACGTTCAACATCCCTTATGGCATCTAAAAATTGGAAATCAAATTTTTGCAAAGATTCGTTATCTGCCTGTTGTTTTAATTCAGGATCTCCGCCAAAAATTTTAGAAATGTATAGCCGCAAAAAGTCTTGTTGGATTATTTTCCACGCTTCATTGGTATTTTCGGCCGTTGATACGGCTTTTACATATTTCTGTTCCTCGTTTTCAGGTAAATAGAATTCATATGTAAGCAAAGCCTCATACGGAGACTCTAGCTTAGTTAAGGAGTTGGATACGGTCACCAAATCATCAGAGTAGAGATTTTCATTATCGCTTTCGGAAATATAGACGGAAATACTGACTTTTGGAGAAACTTTTTTCAGTTCATCAATACTAATATTTTTATTAAAATCATGAACATCTAATCTTTTTGAAGTTTGTGTGTCTATTACAAGAGAAAGAGCCTTTAACAAATTGCTTTTACCAGAATTGTTATGTCCGATTATAACATTTATGCCATCATTAAATAGAATTTCATTATCCTTGAAATTACGAAAATTCTTTATTCGTATTTTTGATATATACATACTTGATCTGTTGATTATTTATCTCTTGTAAATTTCATTCTTAATTTCATTGAATAATGATGGTGCATCTCGTCCCAATACTATTTTTCCTGCTTCTGTGAGCAAGAGTCCAATTTCTTTTTCTGCAATATTTGTTTCGTTACTACCATACAAAACAACTGTTCTTTTTATTCTACAATCTTTGTATTCTGGTTTTATAAAGTCATTTTCTATTGGAGTATAGTTTGATAATTCATCTATCCCTTTTCCTTTATTTGCGTAAGTTTTACCTTCTATATTTATGATTTCGTTCCTATCGCGGTCATATAATATCAAATCAGGGATAAAATATATTTGAGAATGGTCTCCGTTTTTATATGCCACTCTGTCCGTATACTTTGGAAGAGGCAAAGGAGTCCCATCTCGCTTTATAAGATAACCCTTTTCGCTACCTGCATGATTTTCAAAAATAGCGATCCCATTTGTAAAAAATTCAGTTGCAAGGTGTACAAAAATTGTTCCAAGTTTCTCACCAGTTTTTTCATATCTCCAGTATGTCTCCTTAAAGGTTATTCTACTAGGCATCGAAAGACCTTCCAAAGATACGTTTAACAAAGAGGCGATTTTTATGAATTTATTAGTAGGTTTTACATGGCATTGCGATAATCCGTGCCTAGTTATCTCTATATCCTTAACCCAACCAAGCTTGCGCAATGTTGCAGACATTAAGCTTAATGCGCCAATATTTGGATCGTGACCTAAAGAATTGGATTTAATTAGACGTCCTGATATTGTAATTTTAGTATCTGACACTTTAGTAATTTCAATTGGAATATTTCCATTGGGCGCTTTTCTCATATTGCTTTTTACCGCCACAAATTCTTCGACAGAAGAAAAAGGTTTGAATATTGTTTCATCAAGGTTTTTGCCAATAATCCTAATTCCCAAAGTTAAAAGCATTCGAGTCCCAAATAAATAAGTCGCAGTCGGAATTTCTTTTTGTTTAACTTGCAGGTTATATAACATAACCTTTTGTACGTTAGAAAAATATTTACCTATATAAATGAATTTTGAAGCTCTTTGATAAACACCAGTATTTCTACTTTCTGAATCATCAGTTTTCGTTTCTTCTATCGCATATAAGGGTTCTGCACCTTCACTCGGTTCTTCATCTTGGTAAAAGAGGAGAAAATCACAAAAACTAGAACTGCCAGAAACTGTTTTTATAAATATTTTTGAAATAATTGAAGAGTTTACACCTCTTACCTCATAACAAAATGTAAATTTATGATCTGCATCAAATAATGGTGCGATCATTATTTCTGATACTGAAATTGTACCGTTTCTATCGTTTACAAATAATTCTATAATAGTTTTTACAACTTCTGGCTTTGGACGTTCTTCTGTCAATATCCATAAATCCTTTTTCATGTTTCTAATCCTTCCGTAAAATATATACAAGCTCTTGAACGTATCTTTTGTTCTTTGATAGACCATTAGAATTACTTTTGAAACGAATATAATCAATTTCATCGCAAGTGACTTTTCCGTATTTCCCCAAGGTGGAGATGATGGAATCATGAGACATTATTCCTTCTGAATTATAACTTAGAACTAAAAATTTGTATTTAGCCTCTTTGGCAATATAGTCCAATTTAGATAACGCCATACTTGCATTACAAAAATCGGATTTTTGTGAGTCATAATTCCTCATTCCAGTTATTCCCTTTATTTGTGGATTATCGTATTTTGCGATCGTTTCCAATATGTGATAATTAGGAGCATATTGACGTTCATTATAAGGAGGATCTAAGTAAAGAATATCTACTGATATATCTTTTATTAAATTTAAAGAATTCCCATAAAAAGAAAAACATTTCTTAGGCGAAACGATAGGGGATATATACTTTATCTCAAAATTCTTTAATGCGCGAGGATCCCATTTTTTATGAAAAGCTGCATATACACCAGCTATGTTAGCGTAGAAGGGTACGCTTTCAATCAAAGCTGCCAATAAAAAATAATATTCATTTTCTGTAATAAGAGATGCATCCTTTAAATTTTCAATTTCAATTCTTATAGCATCAATTTTTGCACCATTTCGATCAGAGAAATACATTCTTGGTGTAGGAAGCTCTTTTGTCCCATTGGGGGTATAATTATGATATATGAAGCCTTGAATTGGAGGTAGAGAATTGAGGTGTGAAAAAATATTTTCGTATGGATCTGAAAATAACAGATTTTCTTCTATATTTATTTTTCTTGTTAGATTTTTAAAATACAACGGTTCATTATTTTGAATATAAGCTCTCTGCAAACAATAGGAGAAATACAATAAATCACTTGAATAAACTATGTATCCTAATTTTTTAAAATACTTAGCGACGCTTGTTGTTCCAGAAAAGAAATCAAAAAAACTTTCTCCAGAAATTTCATTTTTATCTAAAATGAATTTTATTCGATCTAATAGATTTTCCTTATTCCCTATAAATCTCATGGTATTAATAGTTTGTTACCAAAACTTCAATCGAAACACCTTTGTCCAAATTTTGGGAGTGATAATTAGAATTTCTATAATTTGAAGTTAGATAATGAATATTGTATCTCCTTTCAGATAACCAATCCTTTAATACTTCATTAGAAATTCCCTTATGTTCAATAACATTAGATAATGCAAACTTTACATTTGAACGTCCCAAAGAGTCCAATACGCATAACAGCCTTTTTTCTTGCACTTCATCCCAACCGGTAAATCCCCGTTTCCCATCATTATACGTGCCAGATGTAATTAGATAAGGAGGGTCGCAATAAACAAAATCATTTTCAGATAAATCAGATAAATCAAATTTATCAAAATTGTTGCATTCGAAATATATATTAGAAATAGCTAATTTATTGAGAAAATCCCTCAAATTTTTCTGCATCTTTGGATTGAACGAACTTCTTTCTTTCCCGAAAGGAGTATTAAATTCATGTCGTGAATTAAAGCGTATTTGATGATTAAAAGAAAAAGCTAAAAGCACAAACAAGTCTAAAGGTGCCTTGGTCTTATTATATTCATCTCGCAATGCTTTAAAACCTATTTCGTTTTTATCAGAAAGCTCGTATTCAGAAATTCTATCTTCGATATAATTAAAAACAAATGAAATATCATTGTTTTTGAATTCATTATATAACGAGATTAAATATGTTAAATTGTCATTACAAATGATTCTTTTTGCCTGAACATTTATTGCGATATTTGCTCCGCCTACAAACAAATCAACAAAAGTATTTATTTTTTTAGGGAAAAGCGGGATAATTTGAGGCAATAATTTATACTTCCCTCCGATATAGTTCAAAGGGGATTTTATATAATCGCCTGACGGGAAGAAGAACATTAGAATAGAGCACCAGTTTTACACATATGCAACTTAGATTATTCTTAGAATTTCTCAAGCTAAAACTGTACAAAAAAGCCCTCCTTTTACAAGGTATAGAATTAAAAGAATATTCTTAGTAAAATTTTTTTACGTGGGGAATCTTGAATGCTCCTTTTTCGAGGACTCTCTTTGCATTTGAAATAGATCTGTAAACTCTTCATGCCTTTCCGTTCGGCTTCCGTATTCACCAGTATCATATTTACGATTTCATCTTCCACCTTTTTTCAACTAAGTCTAAACCGACTTAATTTGTTTCAAAAGTTGCGCTATCCATGGGATTTTCAAACCCTCATGTTGAAAAAAATATTTTTGTATGAGCAAATGGCGCGTGATAAAAAAAGATAAATAAAAATGTTGCAAATTCGTTTAACTTATGGTATAATAGCAACATAGACAAACCGCCAATCAGGTAAGTCAAACCAACAAACAAAAAAGGACGAAAATGAAGACATATAAAGTGAGCTACACATACGTCATAACGACGATCAAAAGTGGCGAGATTGAAATCGAAGCTGAAAATGCTGACGAAGCCCGCCAAGAGGTAAGCGACAATCAAAGGGAATACGACCTCTACGATACAAGCAACGAAATCGACGAGAGCAGAACCTTTGAAATAGACGACGTGCAGGAGGTCTCCAATGGATAAGCTAACCGAGAAAGAGAAGATAGTCCTGCAAGCCTATATAGAGGACGAATTCTGCGATAGCGGGGTGGACTCCACGCTTTGGGCTGACGCCTTTTCGGACAATCTCCGAGATAGAGGGCTTAACGCAAGAACACGATCTGGAGTGCTGTCCTCGCTTAACAAGAAAGGCTACATAATTTCAAGGTCTGGGTATCGGGACGACGTCCTAATGCTCACAGACAAAGGCAAAGAATACATCA
>CALXOC010000207.1 GCA_944389915.1 uncultured Opitutales bacterium
TCATTTACGTCGGGAGAGCTTGAAATAACGGCGCCCTGCATACAGTTGCAATATTTCGATCCGCTCACTGGAGAAAAGGCCTCTATTCCTTTTCAGCGCGGAGCAGACAACTCAACCAAATTCAAGCTCGCGCTCGAACCTGGGCGCTCATGCATATTGTTTGCAAAATCCAAAGACTTTGATCCGGCGCTGCCGCCAAAGGCGTTTTTCGCTGCGGATTCGGAAACTGAACTGGGCGGGGAATGGAATATCGAGTTTTTGAGAATCCTCCCCGAAGGCTCCGATAAAGGCCTTCCACCGCCCCTAAAGACGAAAGAGCTTAAAAGTTGGACTGAGCTTGGAGGAGAGGCCCACAAGAGCTTCTGCGGCGCGGCAAAATACAGCCTAAAGTTTGAGCTTGAGGACGTCGACCTAAAATCCGCCTACGAATTGGAATTCGACGACATACGCGACGCCTGCCGCGTAAAACTAAACGGCGCGCCTTTGGGAAGCATATGGTGCGCTCCCTTCAAATTGAATATCGCTCCCGGGCTGCTAAAACAGGGGGAAAATTTTATAGAAATAGAAATTTCCAACAATTCCTTTAACAGAATCAGGCACATGTCCGCAAAGCATGAAAACTGGAAAGCGGGAAACTTTATTGTAGACATAAATTACAAATCCCCCTCCCCTGAATCCAAGCCTTTGGAAGCCGCCGGGCTCATCGGAAAGGTAAAATTAAGGCGCCTAATTTCCCCGCAGGATAAATAGCGCAGGGCTTCCCTCGCCGCATTATGCGCCAGAAAATTTTTCGGCATCGCGCGGCAAGGGAGAAAATATTGAGCATAGAATCTTGACAAAGTTTCGATGAGCATCTTAACTCGGCCCTTTAAATGCTCGAGTGGTGAAATTGGTAGACACGCATGATTCAGGTTCATGTGCCTTCGCCGGCATAAGGGTTCGAGTCCCTTCTCGAGCACGTTCGTATTTCGCGGTATTTTTTATTTAAAATGCCCGGCAGGTGTCTTCATTCCCTTCTCTTTCGTGCGGATTTTGCCTTTCAAACATAAACCCACAACTACGCAGCGCCATGATAAAAAAACTCGCATTAATAATTTTATTTTTAAATCTATGCGCGGCCTTCGCCGCCCACAAAGCCCCCGAAAAGGATTATCAAAACCGCTTCGCCAAAACGCTCGACAACGCAAAAACGGAAGTTGTTGCGCCGGATAAAACACGCTGCGATATATTGACCGACGAATACGCCATAGAAGTGGATTTCGCCAACAAATGGGCCGAAGCAATAGGTCAATCCCTAAACTATGCCATGCAATTTAATAAGAAGGCTGGAATACTGCTTATCTTAGAAAGCCCGAAAGATTACAAATATTACGTTCGCCTAAACTCGATAATCAAACATTTCAAATTGCCAATCAGCGTTTGGAAAATAGGAGAGTAAACTTGCCCATCTTTGCGGCAAAGAGGCTGCCGCAGGCGATAAAAAAACGTCCGAGTGCATTCATCGGGCGTTTGGTACCTGGAGTGGGGGTCGAACCCACACGACCGTGAAGTCGTCAGATTTTGAGTCTGATGCGTCTGCCAATTCCGCCATCCAGGCAATTAAAGAAAGTACAAAAAGCCCTATATTCCCGAGCTTGTCAATAAAAAATGGGTCAACACCAAAGGTTGTGGAATAGGTTGATTTTTTAGATTTGCCTTTCATAGATTCACCCCGCATTCTACAAGTACTCTCAAGCGGTAATTTTTAAAGTTTCTGTATCCATGGACGCGCCGCTGGTCCAGCTTCATCTTGCGGCGGAATGCTTCGCTTGCTTTGTTGTTCTTCGCAAATCTCCACATTCCAATTATAGGCACAAAGCGTATTTGCATGCTTTCAAGTCCCGCTACATCATCGTATTTCATTGCCTTTAGCAGGTTTATATTTCCATTGCATCGCTTCATTGTCTGCGGCTTATTGTTTAATAACTTGCATAATCGCCCGTTAAATTCGCACGCCTGCTTTATTGCCGCATTTCCCTAAAAAAAACTTTCCACTCCCCTCCGCCCGACAGCTTTCAGCATGTCGCCATCTTTCCGCAAGGAATGCCTTATCTTTCACTTCGGCTTAAACTATCCAGCATGCTCTTGCAAAACTTCACAAAGCAATTCACCACAAGCCATATAACATGGGAAAGCGCTTCGCCACAATTTCTGTTTTGGGAAATATTTCCTTATGATATCCTGCAAGCATTGCTTAAATCCATGCACTCTGCCATCGCAATCACCTTTTAAGACATAAGAATGCTGCCCTTTAATAGCACCCGTATATCCTCCGTTGCATTAAATCCGTTATCATTGTGGCAAACTTGCAGCCTTCGTGGATTATGCACTCGCCCATTCCCATTATAAATGGAGATTCATAGCTATAACGCCATGTTGGGCTTATTCCCGCATCGCCGGTGCATGCCTACTTGTGCGTTGCAACACATTATGTTTCTCCACTACGGCCATATTGCTAAGATTCTTGGCGTATTGTGTATGATAACCTTACGGCGAGATTCCGACATGCGCTTGTATGGCTTGACTCCTGCAAGTTTTTCCCGAAGGATTTTGCCGCAATCGCGACATTTGTACCGCTTAAGTTAATCTTTAAGAAATGAACCGCCCCCTATTTGCAAGCTCTTTGCAAAATCGTAAAATTCCCATGCAAAAAGTGCGTAAGTTCCCAAAGGCACATGTTACATTTGGACTATTTCGCGCCTAAATTTATGCGGTTTTTTAATTCGCATCTTGCAAGCGCCAGGCCGTGTCTAATTTTGCGCGTTTTTTGTTTCCATAACAGGCTTGGGCCTTGCCTTGATTTTGAGACAAAACCTAATTGGGAAATACAAAAAAACTGAAAATCCGCCGCAAGAAACCAGAAAGAATTCTGACAATATGCGCCGGCAAACACTTTGCCTTGTATAAAAATCTAAAAGTGGAGAATTATCTAATTATAAATTTCCAAACGGCAACCAAAATATTTTATCTACGCCGCTTGACTGCCATATGAACATGTAAAAATATAACTTATAATCCGCCTGTCTTTTATCAGGCGGGTTATAAAATTTATTATATTTTATAGCAACTACAAGAAATTGTATAATTTTATCTTAACATCATAGATTGACCGCAGCATTTTGGGAATGCCGTTGCGGTAGTGTAATGCACTACTCTCCCACACTTTAGGCACTCGTATGTATATACCCGTTGCGTAGCGTATGCTATAGAAGCTAAAACGCAGCCTAATATAACTATTTGTACAATTTTTTTCATATATTACCCAATTTATTTTTTGTGTATTCTAATTAATATTTCGCGCAATTATGAAAAAACTTCCATGTAGAAATAAAATTATTTTACTTGCTTTTATTTGATGAATTAAATAGTTATGTTATTATGCTACCTGATATAAACAATTATAAAATAATAAAAGAAATAGGCAAAGGAGGATCGGGTACTGTATATTTAGCCCAAAATAAAAGAAAAGAATTTGTGGCCTTGAAAGTACTTCAATATGAAAAAATGGTTTCTAAAGAAAAAGAAGCAATCGCCACGTATATAAAAACTCTAAAGAAGATACAACATCCGAACATTGTACCTATAAACGAGGTTTATGACACGAAGGGGCTATTTTATTATGAAATGCCGATCGCTGACGGAATATCAAAATCAGATTGCACCGCTGCAGATTGGAAACCCATGACATTGGAATATCTAATAAGAGAGCGAGCAAAAAGCGGCACTTGGTTCACTGTAAATGAAATCCTAAACATATTTCTGCCAATAATAAGCGCGGTTTCTGCAATATGGGAACAGAAACTTATGCATCGCGACATAAAACCTGACAATATTCTTTTTATAAACGGCAAAGCATGTTTGGGAGACATGGGGCTACTGAAGTTGGATTCCGATGAACAATATCTTTCAGGAACTTTAGATTACTTACCTCCGAGATGGTACAAGGAAAGCAAAGGCAATCAAGACTTGTGGGGGCTGGCCACGACTTTTTATCGATTTATAACAGGAAACCCGGTGGATTGCATGGGAAGAGCCGCGTTCATGTATCCTAAAAACTTAAATGGACAAATTGACCAAACTCAGATTAGCATATGGGATCATTTTCATAAATGCATAAATCGCGCCACATCGGAGAACAAATTTGATAGATATCTAGACATAAAGTCATTCGGAGAAGACATATTAAAATATTTCACTCCGGAAGACTACGATCCTGTTAAGGGCTATAACAGCTCTCGTTTAGTCATTACAAAAAAGCACCTTAAATACTTGCAAACAAAAACATCTATATTTTCCCTTAGCGGAAGAATTTCAAGGGCTACTTATATTTCGGCGTACATCATTATATTATTATTGTCGGAACTTGTATGCATGTTATTAATAGGGAATGATAAGCTTGTGCACATTAATGATGATATTGATATATTATTCTTTGGCATAAGCATGCTTCTATTGTGGATGCATATTACAATAATGTCGAAACGCTTACACGACGCTAATATTTCGGGCATATGGGCCTTTGTCCTTTTTATAGGCAATAGATTTGTACTAACTATCGGAGCCTTCTCGGTATTGCTCCGTGAAATGTTTATTTATAATATTACAGTTTTCTGTATTATACTCATTGAACCTACAATATTATTACTGTTGCGACCCCATGACAGCTTCAATAGATATGCATTACAATCTCAGAAGCTGACATTATTTTGATATATAGAGGGAAGATTTCCAAATCTCATACGAAGAAATTATAAACAACTAATTTGCGGAGTTATAATTTTATAGTATGCATAGAAGTTCTATATGAATAAAAAGAATCTATATTGGAGTCTGGCGGCAATAATTATATTAGCGGTTTATCTATACAATCATCTAAATGATAAACCCTCGGATGACCACAAATACGATCCAACAGTAGAAGTCATGTCAATGTTGGAAAAGCATTTTATGGAAAACAAGCAAAACTATTACAAGTGCTTTCATTCAGTAGCGGCCACTTGTGGGGGATTTGCAAAAAACGTAAAAATAACCGAATTTAAGTTAGACCAGAGAAATAATATATTCGCGTGTGAATGCACAATATATTGGGAAACAGCGATTACCCCTCACGGCTTCACAACTATTAAGCTTCGCGGTTCAAAGAATAATAACGGGAATTGGAAGATTGACAATAATAGTATAGTAATTGTTGACACAAATGGCCTGTTGGATACGGATTTTTACTATAATTTATTTTTTGTAATGGGATCATTGTTAACTTTATGACTTTTATTCTCTAAATATCGAGGCAATATTTCCCATTTAACATGCATGATTGGAATAAACAACAAAATCATGCTTTTCCAATATACTGCATAATGAATCGATATTGACGCGGTCAATTAATGGATTTATATTGTCCGGACTATGTAATATTTAAACATCATATTAAACGAAAGACATGAATTGTCCAGATACGCCAAGAACAGTAATAGACAAATTATTAGACCATAACGAGAGGAGTGTATGGGAGAGATCTTGGAGGATTTTTTATGATATATACTATGCCGTTATGGTTGCAATGACAAAAAATTCGCTGGCTAAAATCGGCATACACAATATTAATGAGAATGACGCCAACGAGATTATATCAAATGTGTTCGTATCGTTGTTGGAGGCATTTGAAAACGGGAAATATATCAAAGGCAAACACAGATTTCGCGGCTTTCTAAAGCGCATAGTGTTTTGTAGAACCATAGATTTTATAAGAGCACGGAACAAGAAGCTTCCTACTGAGGCTCAAGAAATGCTTGAAAGAATGGACAAACTCGACGAAGGAAGCATAATTGAAGCATTTAAGGAGCTGGAATCCAACGAATACAAAGCTTACAAATACAGCCTGATATTGGATATATGGGAAAACATACGCCCTGCATATTCGCCTCAAAGTTGTTTGGCTTTCGAGATGACTAAGCTCGAAGGCATACCGGTAAATGAAGTATGTAAAAAATTGCAAATCACGAGGGAAAAGGTAGATAAGAGCGTTCATCGAATAATAAAAAAAATAAAAGAGGAAAGAAATAATGAATTTTACAAAAGGGAATTTGAAAAATGAAAGCAAAAGATTTAAAAACCAAAAATAGCAACCCCTTGTTGACTGAAGAAGAAAATTTATTAAAGGAGTTTAAAAACGCGTATAAAGATTTGGAATCCAATCGAAGGGATCTCAGATTTAGAAAGATAAAGCATATTATAGAACAAAAGTTATTGTTAAGTAAATTAAACAACAAAAATACAAACGTTATTAACACTCAAGGCGTGAGCCATTAGTAATAAAAAGTAGAATTGCTCTTATGAATTTCTTTAGACTTCTATTCATATATTTAATAGCCTCAACTGTTGGATGCATGTATGCAAATCCAGCAGCGGACAATATTGCAATCAATGTCTTTGACAATGCTCTCAGAATTCAAGATGAAGCAGGCGTGGACTGCGACTACGTTAAAAACATAGTTGAAATGCGAAAGCGGGCCGAAAAAGGAGATATGTCTGCATATCTTGAACTGGCCGACATATACCTGAGCAACGCTTTATGCCGCAATATTGATATGGCGATTGAAATTTTAAAATATATCGCGAATAAGCCAACGAACGGGAAGCCAGAAATGCAACATTTGGCGGGAACAGCGGCTATAAGACTGGGTGACATCCATTCCGGGAATCTGTTGATTCTTAATGAATTGATGAAGAAGGATTTTAAGGAAGCCGAAAAATGGTACAATAAAGCCATATTTCTCGGCGAGGGAAAGGCCAGAATCTTTTTAAGTTACATCTATTCAAACAACGACAACCCTGCTAAAGACTATGAAGTTGCAAAAGAACACCTTTCCCCATTGTTGGACAAAAAAGGATATGACATAGCAAGATTTGAATACGAATTCTTATGTTTTCTGCAAACTGGGCCTAAGATTAAACAAGACGGGCAGAAAGCATTTATTGGCGAAAATGGCAATATAGATTATGATGCCCTAATTAAATCCGTAAAAGATGGAAATTTTGAGGCGCAAGTTTATTTAGCGCAAATTTATCTGGGCGAGCAGGAACTTTCCATAGCAGTTCCAGCATATAACATGTTTTATGGTGCCAAAGATAAAATACTCGAATGCCGGGAAAAACTCGGCATAAATAAAGAAACAGGCAACAAGCTTGCACTTAAAACCTTGCGCGAATCAGCCATAATGGGAAATCCCAAGGGTACGTTAATGTATGCGCTAATGTTAACAAATGGAATTGGTGCCGAAAAAAATATCGCTTTTGCGAAAGACTTGATGGCAAGATTGCGAATAAAATATGAAGATGCGCGATTTTTCTATGAACTATATTTTGCAAAACTGAATATTAATAAGTTGAATCTATCGCATATGGCACAAAGGATTGTTCCTATTGAAGAAACGCCATATACATTTTATCCTGAAGAATCATATGAATGGACAAAAAAAATAAAATGCGATGAAAATTATCATGACTCTTGCGCGAATTTCCGATTGAAAGATGCCAATTTAAGACTACGCGATATTCCTGAAGGATATAAGAAACTTATGCCGTTTCAAGCCGTCGCCAAGTTGGTTGGACTTATAACCGACGATGGCGATAATACATATGTTGTAGATCCCGCCCAATCGAACGCATTTTTCGAGAACAATAACGTTTGCGTCAATAAATACAAAGTATGGACAGAACCCGATATGTTTTCATACAAGATTATAGGTAAATTGGAAGGCGGCATACAAATTTTGCATATAAATCTAAGCGGGGGAGGCTCATTGAATGAAAATTATATTTATTTTTTAGCTATGCAAAAAATTGACGTACTGCACGATAACATGTTGGAAAAGGGACTTCCTGTATTGACAAATCTGGGACACATTTGCAACTATTCGGCAAAATACATGAAAACCATGCATAAAGGCAACGTTTTCATATTGTATCGCATTTATTCCGACTTGCTTAGAGACAATGAATCCTTCACCAATGACGTAACTATAATATCTTTTGAAACAGACAAGGAATTAGAGTCTAAACATATAAATTCCATGATGCGGGAAATGTTTTCATTCCGAAAAGAGACATGCCCGGAATAAAATCATATTCAATCCGCTCTAAAGGGCAAAAATTGTGAAATTTGCATTAGAACGCACTTCATCGCCCTTATGCTTTTATAAATGGATCATGCAAATTAAGCGCAAGTATCGATTGCATATGCACTTGCAATTAATTGTTTAAAGCATGCCAATAAAGGCTTCCCCTTTTTTATTTCTCAATAACCAACCAAATAAGTTTGGCTTATCATTGATCCCGTTAATAGCTAAAATCACAAAAGGCATGTTAAGAATCGTAAAAATTTTGTATATATGCAATTTTTTACAATAAGCAAAATTACCCGGCGCCGATAACAAATCCCAGCGCAAAGTTTTTTACCAAAGCCAGAATTTCCTAAATGCAAAGCAAGAAACAACCGATATAAGAGAAATGAAAATACCAGAAAAAACTCAAAAACTTTTAAACGAACAATTCTATAACGAGCTCTACGCTGCGCATGTATATTTTGCCATAAGCGCATGCCTTAAACACAGCCCATACCAGGGAATGTCTAAATGGATGCAGCTTCAGGCTAAAGAAGAAATGGAGCACGCCATGAAGATTTACGGCTATCTTATCGAACGCGGCGCGAAATTTGCCGTGGATTCGGTAAAAAAGCCCGAAAAGTCTGACTTCTCTTCCCCTCTTGAAGCTTTTAAGACGGCTTACGAACACGAACAGCTGGTGTCGGCACAGATTGAGAGAATATATGAGACCGCAAACGGCGAAAAAGACTGGGTTAGCGCCGATTTCATATCATGGTTTATGAAGGAGCAAGTTGAGGAGGAAAAGAATACCTATGCTTTTGTACGAGCTTTAGAATATGCCGGCGAAGATAAAGTCCTCATCATGGATATAGACAAATGGGCCGGAAATCGTTCGGAATAAAGTTCTTATCCGCTTAATATTGGCATTTTGCAGAGCTTGCCGGAAATTGGAGGCAAGCTCTGATTTTAATTAGGCTGTTGCCCCTTGCCCGTGTTAATGCAATCGCCACAATAAAGAGGCCTGATGCGCCAAGGTCCCGGCATGCAGAAATTTAAAAGGATTGCGCTATGGCAGATATTTGAGGAATCTTATCGTGTCCCATACGCAGAAAGCCCGCAATGCATACGGCATTGCGGGCTTTTAAATGGTGGCCAGACCAGGAATCGAACCAGGGACACAAGGATTTTCAGTCCTCCGCTCTACCAACTGAGCTATCTGGCCAAAAATGAATTTTTAAAGT
>CALXOC010000208.1 GCA_944389915.1 uncultured Opitutales bacterium
CGTGCCCGTTACGGGGCCTGGGCGCGACAGAATGGTTATGTTTCAGGAGCATGCGCTTTTCCCGTGGCTCGATGTGATGGGCAACGTGCTTTTCGGGCTCAAATTGAAGCCTAACCTGACCGACCCCGAACGCAGGGAAGTTGCTAAATTTTATCTGCATCTGGTTGGGCTCGACAACTTCGCCAAAGCTTCCATACATGAGCTTTCCGGCGGCATGCGCCAGAGGGTGGCTTTGGCGCGTTCGCTTGCGCCCAATCCGCGCATACTCCTAATGGACGAGACATTTGGAGCTCTCGACGCTTTGACCCGCGAGCAGCTGTACGGTGAGTTGCAGCAAATTTGGCAGAAGCGAAAGAAGACAATATTGTTTGTAACGCACAATATAAGGGAGGCCGTGTGCTTGGGCGACAGGGTTGTGCTGTTTTCCCCGCATCCCGGTAGGATAGTAGAGAGTTTCGATATAGATTTGCCGCGCGCCAGAGATATAAACGATCCCGCTTTGACATCTTATGCGAGCACTATAACTGCCGCTTTAAAGCACAGCATAGGCAAGGAGGTTGCCGAATGAAATCAAGATTTAATTGGAGGCGCATTTTAGTTTCAATAGCGGCGCTTGTTTCCGTTCTCGTGCTATGGGAGCTTGCGGTGTGCTATTTCGGTTTTTCGGCGGTGATTCTCCCGCCGCCCTCCGAAGTTTTGGCGTATTTGTGGAGGGCCATTTGCGACGGAACGCTCATTGGGGCTATATTTGTAACGCTGAAGCGCCTGCTTTTTGGTTATTCAATAGGCTTGGCAATAGGCATTCCCACGGGAATGTTGTGTTCGCGATTCAATTTTTTCAATGACACCGTGGGATTGCTTGCCCTTGGGCTCCAGGCCCTTCCAAGCGTATGTTGGGTGCCGCTTGCTATCATGTGGTTCGGCCAATCGGAAAGCGCAATGCTTTTTGTAGTCGTGATGGGAACGGTTTGGTCCATGATTCTGGCGACTGAACACGGGGTAAAAAATATTCCCCCCATATATTTGAGGGCGGCTCGCACAATGGGCTCCAAGGGTTTTCACACTTGGATTCACGTTATACTTCCGGCTTCTTTTCCAAGCATATTGGGAGGAATGAAGCAGGGGTGGGCGTTTGCATGGCGCTCTCTAATGGCGGCTGAAATATATGTAACAATCCTTACGGGATTCGGGCTTGGGCAGCTTTTGCATTACGGCCGCGAGTTATTCGAGATGAGCCAAGTTATAGGCATAATGTGCGTTGTAATTTTAATAGGCTTGCTGGTTGACAAAGTGCTGTTTTCGCCGCTTGAGGCTTATCTGCGCAAGAAGTGGGGCATCAGCAAAGATTAGCGCCTTATTTTGCTACTCTATGCGCGCGCTGCTGTGGAATTTTTGCCGGATTTCATTATGTAAGGGGCGATTATTCTCCGCGCGCTTTTGCTGCCGCAGCTTGATGGCTATCCTGAAACTGCAAAATATTGTTTGCGCAATTCAAGGCAGTCAAACAGGTTTTGAAGTTAATGCGCAGAGGCGCGGAACTATTTTTTCACCGTATTCCGGCGGCTGCTGCGGAGCCTCGTAAACTTTTAGCCCCAACCTTTGGGCTTTATCTATGCCGTATGGGATATAAGGATATATATTTGGCCCGCGCGCGACAGGGAATCCGCCAATTTTGATATGGCTTCAATTTCCGCATTGCCGTCGTTCAGTCCGGGAATCATCGGGCAGCGAAGTATAATTTTGCGCGCTTGGCTACTCCCCGCTTTGAGTGCGGTATTTACGCGGCGAAAAATCAAAAGATTGTTTGACGGCGTCTCAGAAAAAAGGATTTATTTATTTGCAATACGGCATGTACAAGTACTTGTCAAAAACGCGGGTCCAAGATGAGAATGCCAAATCTTCAACAACTTATGCCGCAGCTATTTTTAAGCATAGTCCAATAATTAGAATTATATTTACATACAATAAACATTGTTTTTCTGTTATTTTTTTTGAATCATAAAAACTAAAAATACAAAAAAATACTTGACTAACTAAAATAATAGTATTTAACCTTTAAACACATTATGCATAAAAGTAATAGGTTTCAAATATGTGGGCAGTTGACGACTCTTGTAGCCATCTTCTCCCTGAACTGCCAGATACCATACCGGCGAATGCATGGCAATAGACATTAGGAGAGTAATGTGCAATACGATACAGAAGCACCTTCTATTACTTTTTACGAAAAGTGCCGAGGCGCTCTTTTATTCTTTATTTTGTTCTATTAATTACATAGGCAAGCCATGAAAAATTTATTTAAGATAGTTGTGCCTCTATTGCTGTTCCTGCCTGCAATTTCTCTGAATGCGGCGATATATAATTTGCTAAATTACGGAGTTCCCCCACATGCATTGGGGTATGCGGATTCTAAAGGATTTGTATTTTATTCAAGATTATTGGGTGATCTTGTATTAATAGAACAAGAGCGCCCACAAGAAAACTTTCCAGATAAGATCCCCATAAGGATAATTTTTGCAACAAATAAAGCTGAAAGGAAAGGAGTATTGATTGACGCATTTTGGAGTATTTCAATTTATGATTCTTTTGTAGCAAAGACAGACAAAGACAAATATTTGTGGATTACCCCCGACTTAAATACAGTCATTTTTAGGAAGAATAAAAGTACAGGAATTTGGTGGGCAGATGACGGCACTGTGTATCTTTCCGAAGGTAAAAACAACACCATATACATAGTGAATACGGATAAAAGATGCAGCAATGTATGCTTGACTTATAAGGACGGGCTATTGGATAAGATTGCGGTAAAACGAAACAAAATTGTAAAAAATTTCAAAATTTATAGAAATGACGCGATGTTATCTATTCGGGATTCTAAGTCAAACGAGGTGTTTCGTATTGATAAATGTCCAACCAAGGGAGTTGTTGCTTCGTCGGATTTTTCAAGGCGAAGATCTAAATCATTTTCAGTTTTATTAAACACGAAAGATTATCATTTCTATAACGATGACAAATTGCAAACTATAAGACTGCCATTCCTAATTACATCTTGCGGAGAGAAACATGCCTTTGAATATGACTTTAATAAAAAAAATTCCAAATTACTTTTCGGCAATAAAAAATTTATAGAGTGGGATACTGCCTCTGGAAAAATAAATAAGGACTGGATTAGCGATTACAATACTACTGAGTTAAATGGCGGAAAAGGCACTATAGTCAGTAGGACTTTGCCTTGGGGAACGTATAAATATGAGACTTTGAATAAAACAGGAATAACTCGTGCTTATTCCGAGAATCATTCAGTTGAGGCATACCGTATATGCGGAATTCCTCGCCTATTTGGAGTTTATAGAAAATATATGATTTATGATAAATCGAATAATATAGTCGGGCGTATTCAGTCTATATTTAATGCAGACGGCGAGGAAATTCGAACAATAAAGGAAAGAAAATAATATGAAAATAATAATAAAGTTAATTATGGCGCTTGCTACAATATTAGGCTTAGGTGCTTCTATTGTATATGCAATTAATAAATGTCCTAACACTAATCATAATCGCGGTAATGGAGAAATAATTAAACACGGTTCATGCATATCGAGGAAAAATTCCCAAGGAGAGGTCATTTATCATATCAGAAGCTTATATACTACTGGAACAAAGAATGCTGATTGTAACGGAATTGAGGATGAAAGTGTGCATTGTTCATTAAAAAATACAACAGTGCAAAAAGGGACATTCATTTATTCCGCAGCTGATACGGCTTGTACCGGGGCTGGCACCCCGTCTTCAGTCCAAGCTTTTGTCTTGAAACGTTTATCAATTACTGAATGCGATTACGATCCTGACGAAGGAGAAGACGGAGAATAATATGAAAAAAATTATTTTTTCACTCATTGTTTTTTCGTTGTGCATTTGTTATGGTATAACACATGCATATCCCGCGCAATTGACGGCTATCGTGAATCCATTTTTAAATAAGGTATTATGCATAAAAAATCGAATTGAATTTTCTCCTGAAATATTTGCAGAAATAAAAATCGATGAACCAAACGCGGAAAATAGCGCAACATATATATCAAAAGTATTTGATAATGGGAATGCGCTTAGGATAAAACAAGAATTTGATCTTGGAAAGGGTTTAAAAAACGTAAGAAATTTATATGCAAAAGACAATACTGTCATATGTTTAGATTCAATATCTCCAAATATTCTTGAAATTAGCAATATAAACAACGAAGATACCTTTAGGGTTCTTGAATTTAGGAAGCTTTTTTTTGATGTATATACAAACATTAAGAATATTGAATCGATTAAAAATGCGAAGTTAATAAAATCTGAAGGCATCTTAACCGCAAGTTGGCAAGACGAATATGACCACATGGCAATAATTAATTCAGATACAAAGTTGGTAGAGGAGTATATTGTAAGAACTTTGAACGGTGACCTATACAAAAAAGTGGAATTCAAGAAAAATGATCCGCTTTCATGGACCATAGTATGCAGATTATATAATCCAAACAATACTTTATTTGTAACAAACACATTGCAAATCAGTATAGTAAAAGACGACTTGTTTGCTAACGATTTAGAACCCAAGGGATTTGGTTACAAAGAGGTCATTGACACAAGAAATAACCAGGAAAGAAAGTATATCGCCGTAGAGAGATTGCCTACGATGGAATTTATCGATGAATTATTTAAAAATTCCGACGATATTGTACGGTATAACAAAGAAATGTCACGCTTCGCTCCAATGAAATGCGATTCATGCTCAAAGACAAAATAATCTATTTCTTTCTCTGTTATTATGCTATTGCTGCTGCTGATGAGAGTGCACTTTCTTTTGATTATACAAGTATCACTGATAAAGCGTCACCAATTTGCAATTACTATGCTTTTCGCTTTCCTTTTACAGTCGGTAATAGGAATGTAACTGTTACAAATATTTCAAAATCTTGTTATTGTATAGAGGCAAAGTCAGAAAAGGACAAATACGTTAGTGGTACTAATGGTTCAATAGAAGGAATCCTGGATATTACAGGAAAGACAGGTACTGTAACTCAATATCTATTGGTAGAAACTTACTGTAATAATCAAAAAAGTACAACGAAATTAGTCGTAACTATAACAATAGATGAAATTTTAAAAATAAAACCCCACATATTACATTGGAATCCGAAAAAAGCCAGTGTAGAAAAAACTTGTTCAATTAGACTAAATCCGAATTATGCAAAGGAAATAGATTCAATCAAACTAAATGATGCAATTTTTTCTTTCCATATTGAGGGCGATAAGAAAGATGCGAATAAATTTTACTTAAAGATTATTCCAAAGCAGTTGCAACAAGATGTACATGAGTTGCTAATATTAAAAATAAAAACAAAAGATAATCTTGTCCGTTCATTTTTTATACATTTGTTAATTAAATAATGTAAGATAACTTCTAACAATTAGTTTTATAAAAGTTAAAAACAAAGTAGTTGTTTTTTGATTCTTTTAGTGCATATTTTGCGTATTCTATGCGCGCGCTACTGTGGAATTTTTGCCGGATTTCATTATGTAAGGGGCGATTATTCTCCGCGTGCTTTTGCTGCCGCAGCTTGATGGCTAACCTGAAACTGCAAAATATTGTTTGCGCAATTCAAGGCAGGCAAACAGGTTTTGAAGTTAATGCGCAGAGGCGCGGAACTATTTTTTCACCATATTTCGGCGGCGGCTGCGGGGCCCCGTAAACTTTTAGCCCCAACCTTTGGGCTTTATCTATGCCGTATGGGATATAAGGATATCTATTTGGCCCGCGCGTCGACTGGGAAATAATAAGCCCGTTTAAAATTTCCATGGGGCTTAGAAAGAACGGGGTTTACCAGCCACAAAAGCGCCATTGGATTCGGGGTGTTATGCGCAAGAAAATAAATTTTGAATCTTCCGGGCTTTCAATGCGGAAATATTGCGCGAAAAACAAAATTCCATTTTCTATGTTCCAGAGGCGGCTACATTTGCTCAAGAGTTTGTCTGACGAGGTATTGGAATATTTGAAAAATATGAAATTGAAGGAAGAAACTTCGCTATGTTCCTTTAGGAGCCTATACGAGCTTTCCAGTTTGCCAAAACCTATGCGACTCCAAAAATTAAAAGATAAAATAAACTATAATTAATATTTATTTAAATATAAAACAATAAAAATGCATTTAACACCGTAATGCAAGATATGCGGCTTTTTAGAGCAAAATAGGGTAATTTATGGGGAGGAT
>CALXOC010000209.1 GCA_944389915.1 uncultured Opitutales bacterium
AGGGCGCGGCAAATCCCGGACATTTCGGCCTGGGAAAAGTTTTGGCTTCGAAAGACGTGGATATACTTTGCGGTCCGGTTTCATATCATAGGCGCGATCTCGGATACGGCGGCATGACGCCGGGTTCAACCGAATCGGTTACGCGCTCCGGAAAGATATGGATTTCCGAAGACGACATTAGAACGCACCGTGTGCCGCAAACCCAATCGCGAGTGAGCAAACTCGGGAAGGAACTGCGCACTCTTGAGGACACGCTTTCCGTACTCCAGCGCGATATGGCTCAACAGGCAATACGCAATAACGGCTGCTGGTGGATGGATTTGGGAGGAACCGGCTGGTATGACGATCCGGAACTTTGGAAACTAATGCCAAAGTTCGCATCTATCGAAAAAGATATGATAGAAAATCCCGTTCCTTATGAACCCGAAGTAGCTCTTATAATGGACGAGCGTTCTGTGTGCTTCGGAGGAGCGGGCGGAACAAATCTTCGAACAATGCGCGTTGCAGGTAGTTCACGTGTCGAGCTTACAGTTAGCGCCGTTCCCTTTGGAAATTACCTGCTTGACGATTTTCTATTTGGGAAACCCGCAAAGCCAAAACTCGCCATATTTACGGTTTCTTGCGCCTTGGATAAAAAACAGCGCGAGGCCATACGCGAAAAAACAAAAGACTCGGGGGCGATGTTTATCTGGGCTACGGGACTTATAGATGCTGACAATAGCGAGCTGTCGCTTGAAAGCGCGAGTCGTGCCACGGGTTTTGAGATGAAATACACGCGGGATAGAGTTGCAGCGCATGTCATTTCCACAAATGACGGCAA
This sequence comes from uncultured Opitutales bacterium, assembly GCA_944389915.1. Taxonomy (GTDB): domain Bacteria; phylum Verrucomicrobiota; class Verrucomicrobiia; order Opitutales; family Intestinicryptomonadaceae; genus Merdousia. The sequence goes on from CALXOC010000209.1 coordinate 821, forward strand.
GGCTGCGGGATTGCCGCCGGATTTTGGGGTTAAAAAAGAAACTTTCCCATTGCTGACACCTGTGCTGCGCAAAGGCGACAAGGTTCTCGCCCTCTATGAAAACGGAGAACCCGCCATAGTGCTGCGCGGTAAAAAACTATTTTCCGGCATAGATGCAATCCCAAGCCAGCTTTACGGGTTAATGCTAAAGCTTTCCGGTGTCCACCTTTATTCCAAACAGCCCTTGTGCGTCTTTGCCAACGGCGCCTATGTTTCAGTTACATGCATCGACAGCGACAACTCTCCGCACGATATTGAATTGTCGCTTCCGCGCAGCGGAGAAATTTTTGACGCATTCACCGGAAAGTTAATCGGAAACGGCAAAACTATAACATTAAAAATGAAACGCGGCGACAACTGCGTATTAAGAATGGGAAAGGGAAATGCAGACATTCTAAAGGATAAAGGGCTTGCCTATGGCGTTCAATAAGAGCCTATTCCAATATGCCGCAATGATTGCTTGGCAGTTATTTAAAGGATAGATAGAAAGTTATAAACCCATAGAAAGGGTACAATCTAAGTTGCCGCTCAGAGAAAATATTATCATAGGCATGATTTTCATTAAATAGATAAAAAATCCTATATAGTATAATGCAATGCTACGTAATATAAAAACAGTTTTATTATACGTTTTAATGTTTGCTATCATGCCGCTTAAAGGCGAATTAACACCCAATGAAATAAAGCATGAATCGAATGCTCGCATATTGAAGATACTAAATATATTAAATAATGTGGATTTCGGTGAGTCTGCTTATAGCGATGGAAAGTCTTTTGCAAACAATCTAAATAAAGCAAAAGAAAATATAAATGCGATAGACGATTCGATGGATATGGCAAAGCTTATTATCATTGCCTATTATTTAGTCTACCCCGGCAAAACAAGCACTCTGAAATTTGATAAACGATTTGCCTTGCTTGGAATATCAAATATGAAAAGATTCAAAAAGTGCCCTAATTTTACGGAGGCTATGTTGCTAATAGACAGATCGATAAGATTAGATGCAGGATATTCATATATGTTTTCTGAAGTAATATGGCATGCCCGCGATATCGACGGAATAAAAAAGCATTTCAAAGAGCGGATAAAACTTTGGGCAGATGGCATAAGAAAATACGGAAGCAAATCGGATAGAAAAATTTTAGAAGAGTATGAATTAACAAATGCAGACATATTTAAGCAGTAGCATATTTAGAGCAGTTGCATAATAATGAAAAATGAAGCGTGTAGTTGATATAAGCGCCGAGTCAATGCGCAAAAAACATTTGCGCGCAGCAGAATAGATCGTGCAGGCAAGTTGCCGCAGTTGTAATGGCGGTTGCATGCCCTGAACAGCAAATGTCGCGCCATGCCAAACGAGCATGCAAAACTTGTGCTTTGTTATAGTTTTTTATTTCCGGACAACAGGCAAGATGCTAAGTTTTATGGCCACAGAAAAGGGCTGCAATTAACCATAAAGCGCGATTGTTGTCTGGGCCATTTTATAGCGGCAATCTATGTTAACTGTAAAATTAATATATAACTTTTGACTATTGAAATACAGTCGGCATAGTCTATTATCGCCTGAATGAAATTGATTGTAAAATTCTTTATTACGCCATTGATTTGCATCTCGTTCTTATCGCTCTGTCTCTTATGTTCGTGTAGCGATGCAGATCATCTAAAACATAAAAAAAATTCCGGGTTTATAATGGTTTCCAAAGAAAACCCACGCTATTTTTCATTTTCTGACGGCACGCCATACATTCCTTTGGGCATGAATTTATGCTTCCCGCGCCCATATTTCTACGACGGCACCGAAGAGGAGGGATTTGCAAAGCTCGAAAATCAGATGGCGCAACTGTCAAGATTCGGCGGCAATTTTGTAAGGATATGGGTTGGGGCTGATTTTTTTAATGTAGAGACAAAATCCGGAGAATGCGACGCGGAAAAAATGAAGCGTTTTGACCATTATATGGCGCTTGCGCAAAAATATGGTTTACGCGTAAAATTGTGTATGCAGCATTTTAGAAGCGTGTCTGCTTCCGAACCAAATACAAGCGATGCAAATCGCCTTAGAAACCAGTTTAGACAGCCCGCATATTCAGAGCTGTTCAAGAATATGGATGAATATATCACTTCGGAACGCGGCAAAAATCTCTATCTGAACTACACGCAGAATTTCGCCAAGCGATATAGCAATGATCCTTATGTATTCGGGATCGAATTATGGAATGAAATGAACACAGTAAGCACAAAAATAGAGCTTGTGCAAAAATGGACCGCCGAGATTTTGCCGCGCGTGAAAGAACAATTTCCCAACCATCTCGTAATGCAGAGCTTGGGAAGCTTTGACTCGAGCAGAGGCATAAAGAATTATAAGCTATTAATGCCGATGCAGTCAAATGAAGTGGCACAAGTCCACCGGTATCTCGACTGCGGAGCTCCTTTTAAAATATGCCACGGCCCCGTCGATATCTTTTGCGCGGACGCCATAGATTTTCTTCTTGCAAACGCTCCCGGGAAACCGGTGCTTCTCGCTGAGTCTGGCGCAGTAAATCCAAAACATACAGGCCCATTTGATCTTTATGAAAAGGATACCCACGGAATCATACTCCACGATGTTTTATTTGCTCCATTTTTCTCGGGATCGGCCGGGGCAGGACAAATATGGCATTGGGAATGGTATGTGGCAAATAATAACCTCTATTGGCATTTCGGAAGATTCGCAAAGGCCGTAAAGGGCATAAATCCTATTGAGGAAAATTTTGTGCCTTCCCGTTTCGAATCTGATGGGATCAGATTTTATGCGTTAAAAGGCAAAAAGACTCTTTTGCTATGGATACGAGACGCCAAAAATGATTGGCGATCGGAGCTTGAACGCGGACAAAAGCCGCGAAAGCTTAGCGCTGTTTCAGTTCCCATATCAAAATTTATCGGGAAAGACAAATCGCTTTCTATATTCTATTATAATCCGTGGACGGACGCATCTGGAAAGTTGAAAGAGAAAGATGGCAAAGTTAATCTTCCAGAATTTTCGCGTTCGATTGTCTTAAAGTTGGAGTTAAACGAACAATGATTCTTACTATGATGCTACCGTCATCGGGCGATATTGCAAAGTTATCTATCGCGCGGCAAATGGGGATAACACATGCCATAACAAAGGCCGCTCCTGATCTTTCCGGGTTAGAGGCTCCGCATGATTTTAACGCTCTAAAAATCGTTAATGACCGCTTTGCCTCGGCAGGCATAAAACTTTACGGTCTTGAGGGGGATCAATTCGATATGTCTCCCATAAAATTGGGGCTGAAAAACCGTGATGAATGGATAGACAAATACCGTCAAATGATTCGGAATATGGGGAGGCTAAATGTAAACTTGCTTTGTTTAAATTGGATGGCTTCCGTCGGCTGGTTTCGTTCAAATGCTGAAACTCCGGAACGCGGTGGTGCTATTACTACTTCATTTTGTTTTGACGATGTTAAAAATAAGTTCGTAAACGCAGACTTGCAAATAACCGAAGACTGCGCGCGCGAAAATCTGTTTTATTTTCTCGATGCAGTTTTGCCCGTTGCCGAGGAGTCGGGAGTAAAATTAGCTCTTCATCCGGACGATCCGCCAATAACCCCATTTTTGGGCGTGGGCAGAATCCTTTCCTCGCCAACAGATTATGAAAAAGTTTTCAAACGTTTCGATTCGGCGAATTTGGGGGTAACTTTTTGCCAGGCAACATTCAAGTTGATGGGAAGCGACTTGAAGAAGCTATCGGCAGATTGGATCAAGAGGGAAAAACTCTTTTTTATACATATTCGCGATGCTGAAGGCGACAAATACCGCTTTAGAGAAACATTTATCGATACGCAGGAAGGTTTTATAGCCGCCATGCTTTCTCACTACCATGCCTGCGGATTTAAAGGACCAATACGCTCCGACCACGCTCCGGCAATGTGCGGTGAAACTCAGAAGAAATTCGAAGGTGGAACTAATGTTGGATATCAGATGCTCGGACACATCTTTTCCAACGGATTCATAAAAGGCTGTTGCCAGGCTCTCAACATACCAATTTCATAAAAAGTCGTGATAAATACGCTAATTAAAAATCTCGAATTTCCTGAAGGGCCTGCCGTAGATTCCATAGGAAATATCTGGCTTGTTGAGCTTCATGGCGGGAACTTAGTGAGATTGGGTACGGACGGAAGGCTCGGACGCTTTCCTGTTGCGGGAGGAAAGCCCAACGGAATAGCTATCGATGCCTCCGACAATATTTGGTTTTGCGATGCCGGCAACGATTGCGTGTCAATTTTTAATCCGACTTCCAATAAAATAAGCGTATTCTGTGATTCTGTTGACGGACGGCCCCTCAATCACCCAAATGATTTGGCTTTTGACCCTGCCGGAAATCTTCTTTTTACATGTCCCGGCGATTCCCGCCAAAAGCCCACAGGATATGTTTGCGCCGTTTCGGAAGATGGCGCTGTAAAAAAAATCATAGAAGATAAATTTTTTCCTAACGGTTTTGCCTTTTCCCCTTACGGAAACATGCTTGTATTGGCTGAAACCTACAAAAAAAGGCTTTGGAAAGGCATGTGGAATGCCGAAACACTCGCATGGGAATCTGCAAAGCCATGGGTTGATGTTGGGGGGAAGATTGGTCCTGACGGTATGGCTTTCGGCGATGACGGAAATTTGTACGTTGCTATTTTCGGAGGCAGGGCGGTGAAAATAATATCGCCCGACGGGCATATAATTGGGCAAATAACTATAGACGGAGACAATCCGAGCAATTGCGCATTTGTCGGCGACGGTCGGCTAATTGTTACAGAAACTGAGCATGGGAGACTTTTATCGGCAGATATAGGAGTAAAAGGCGCAAAATTATTTAAGCGATGATTTGAGAGACTGTGAAATAGGAAAAAATTAAAATAATTTCTTTTACTCGCGTTTTTTTCAATCGTATTGGGAATTTTGAATGCAAAATAAAAGTATCGAAATTTCCGCAGGGTAGCCCAGCGCTGACGATATAAAAAATATTGAAAGTGCTGCAGGCAGATCCGATTTGCCACAGTCATTTCCGGAAGAAGGCAATTACATTGGATATTATCCATCTAAAAAAACAGAGCACTTCACATAAACCTTTCGGAGAATTGGGAGCTCATTGGCATTGAAGGAGCTCGCATAGATTCCCCGGAGGATCTATCAAATATTTTAGATTGGATATTGCTATCAAAGCCAACTTCAGTTCAAATGGCACATTTTAAGGCGGGAAAACTTCCCGATCTCTGTATCGGTTTAAATCACAAACTCTGCGAAACTCTCGAAAAGAAAATGTTGTACTATAGGAAGATATTTCCCCTCGCCGAAGCAAAAAATACGCAATGCTATACTTCGATAGATTGGAGTATTTTTTTCGAGTGTGGCTCAATGGAAAATTATTAGGAACCCATCAAGGCATGAATAGCGGACCTATATTCGAACTTTTAAGGTTAAATACCGGAATTCTACGAAGACTCATTTTCCTTTATTGAGGCCTTCTTAGGAGACGGAAGGGGATAAGTTTTATAGTATTCGGTTTACTGTCCAAGGTGTTTAAAATTGCTTCATGCTGCGCGTTCAAGACCCTGTTTAAGAGCATGTCTATAGCCTATAAGCGCTAATTCCCGTGGTATATCAATAAGGCAACAAGCAGCGATCCATTTTATTTAAAGCTCGCAAAGCCAATTTAATATCGTGCTTGCTTATATGCGTATAGGTGAGCTGTTATAAATATGTCAGGAGGACAAACACGAAGCTTTTGTTGAAGTTTTTTATAAATTTTGCGTTAACTTTTCAGCCTTTTCGGCATCGGCAAATTGCGATCTATTGGCGCTTAAATCCGCGCGCATATCAATATGGCCGGGTTTTTCCGGGAATTGGCGCTACGCTCTCGCTATAATCACTTATGCGGCAAAGTCGCTGTATTGCCGGCAAGTTCTTCGTCCGAGATATAGCTGTTTCAATAATCGCCATTTGCTTCATTATTTCAACTTCCATTTCTGCTATAATCTGCGGCAAGGACGGCGGCTGTTACATGCGGTGGCAAAGTTTCGCGGATTGCGATTCTTTTTTCGCATGACATCGCTTTGCTCCATGTATAGGAAAGCATGTGTGCTGTGCTGTATTCCAGCATCATAGAGTAAGTTCGCTGTTGCGCTAAAGGCATCGGCGCGCTAAAAGGAATGGCGGATTAACGCTGCGGATATATTCTATCCCTTTGTAAATTTGCAATGCAATCCCATACGGGAGCAGTGCAGGAATATGGGAATAGACTGTGCAGTTAAATTGAAACAGCCATATATAGCTCTTGACAAAGATAAATATTGAAAGTTAAACTAAATTTATTAAGTGTTTTATTATCTCAATAATTTATATTATTCTTACAAACATCCTATGCGCACTATACCATATACGTTTACGTTCGTATACGAAGCTCGATGCGAGGATGAACCTACAGATCCCTCCGACTAATTTATGAAAAAATATATGATCTTTATTTTATTGTTGTCCAAAGGAATAGGTGGTCTATTTGCCTTCCCTGACGATTTGAACTTTATTGGTGACTTTGAAAAAACAAATATTGCCTTAAAGGTAAAAGAAGAAATTCTCTATTTACAACCAGAATTACTTGATGCGAAAGAGTCTAAAGAGATAGTTAACGAGCATTGCGTGCTTTATTCCGATGGCAAGTATATATTTTATAATCCCAAAACTCCGAATAATTTAACATTATATAAAATTCCAGAGTATAGAGTTGACTTAATTGATGATATTAGGCTGGCCAACATATTTCCTGCGGATTTTTCCGATTTCTTCGACTTGTCCTTATACAATATCATAGCATTAACAATAGAACCGCACGATATCCTCACCAATGTTTATAAGCATATACAAAACAAAGATAGCATTAATGTGACGAATTCGTGCATAACATTCAGTTACGGAGAATATACATATGTTATCTATTCTGATAAGAAAAAAATAAATAAATTTGATATAATAAAAAATAGCACTGGAGAATTATTTATACGCGCTACTTTTTTGCCTGAAAATAATACTATGCCTTTTAAAATAAAGGTAGATTATTTTTATAAAAATAAATCCGTAATACAAAAAACATATACTTTTGTTTTTAGCTCTAAAGTTATGAAAAGGGCATACCAACTAAAGAAGATGCAAAATATCTCGAAAATATTATGAAAATCCCAGATAAATCTTCTACACTGATAAATGAACGCAATTCTAAGTTAAATACTGGAAGTCAGTCCAAATTATTATATAATACAAAAAGAATTATAGGCGAAATATTTTAATTATATGAAATGAAAGTCTTTTATATTGTATTGATGTACTTGTCATGTTATACAATATTAACTGCTAATAGTTTGCCTGCGGAACATCAAATTGATAAAAAAAGAGGGCGTATCCTTTTGGAATGGTTGAATTAAACAATGATCGTTAATGATTTATGCTGCGGCATGGATTGATTGTTAATTAACATTTCTTCTTATTCCCCGATTATCTTTTTTGCCAAATTAGTAATTTCATCATTGGCAATGGAAGAGAATGGATAGATCTCTTTGGCTTTTAGGTAAAGCAGCAGTGCAGGCCATAATTTGCCGGATTGAGACGCTCTTTCAGCATTAGCTATGGCGGCGGCAAATTGCGAGGCATTGACGGTTAAGTCCGCGCGCATCTTATTTAGATTGGTGTCTTCCGGGAACTGGCGGTACACTTTCTCTACAATCTCCCATGCGGCAAAATCGTTGCGTTGGCGGACAAGTTCTTTTGCCTGGGACATGGCGGTTTCAATAACCTCCATCTGCTTCATTATCTCAAGGAACTTCCCGTTTCTGCTGTTATCTGTGGCAAGCGCTGCCGCAAATCTAAAGCGATCGTTGAATATGCCCCGAAAATCTTTTTGTTCCATTAGGCGGTCAAAATCCGCCACAGCCACGTCTTTTACATCCAAGCGGCTTACCATTGTCTTTAAGAATTTTTGAATTTCGGGATTTGTAGGCCAAAATTCCACCGCCTCTTTAAGAGCCGTTTCTACTCCCTGTTGGTTTTTACTCTGCGCCGAAACAAGCGCTCTCTGAAGGGCCAGGTTGCTGAGCTGCCGCGAGGTCTCGATAAATGCCTCTATTTGCCCTGTGTCGAAGTCTTTCACATATGTAAGAATTTCCTTCAAAATTTCCTCCGCACGCTCCACATGCTTTACTTTGACGGCATTTATAAGTTTATCGGTATCGCGCATGTACCGCATAATTTCGCGCTT
>CALXOC010000210.1 GCA_944389915.1 uncultured Opitutales bacterium
ATGGAAAGGCCTCCGTCGTTTCCCTGTGCATTGCGGTAACCGCGCGGCTCGGTGGAAACAAGTATAAATTGGCTAACGTGCGACACCGGCGAATTTTGCTCTCCGATTTTCTTCCCGTTGGCGTAGAAAGTGTAACCTTCGGGAGTCCATTCAACTCCGTAATAGCACCAGCCGTCGGGGGCGGTTTCGTATTCCCATGCAAAATGCCCGTACCATTTAGAGTCTTTTCCGTAACCGTTCCATCCGTTGCCGCCCACTATTTGGCCGTGGGAGAACTGGCGGTAGTTTTCCATAATGTCGGTTTCCACCCCGCATTCGGAAGGATTGGGCGTGGATCCTATTCCGGGCGCTTGCAGCCAAAATGCCGAGTGCCAACCCGGATTTTTAGGCTGCTTGCAGCGTATCTCATAGTATCCGTATTTATGCATGAATAATGGCTTGCGGTATTTCCCAAACGGCCAAAAACCCTTTGAGTCTTTAGGAATGTCGAAAGTAAGAGATCCTGTCTGCAGGTGCGGAGAGCAGAAGTCGTCGCCTTTGCGTATCAGGTGGAGCCTTACGGTCGTTCCCGTCATTTCCACTCCTTCAAAATTGTGGGCGAAAGCCGGAAAATCCTTACCCCAAAAGGATTCACGGCACATCCATTTAGTCTTGTCGATTTCCTTCCCGTTAAATTCGTCATTCCATACGAGTTTCCATTTTTTCCCCGGGGGGAGAAAACTTGGAGCCTCGTCTTTCAGCGGTTTTGTTTCAACTTGGACTATTGGGCGGTCCTTTACCGATGTAAATACAAATGCCGCTTCGGAAATTAAGCCGAAAAACAGATTCGTTAGGCAAAAAATACAAAATATTAATGTTCTCATGTGCTTCCTTTGAGTGCTTTTTACAGCATAAGCTTATTTATGTGTCAAATAAAATGCCTAATAATTCCAATCTTAAAAAATATATGATCTTAGGGAACAGAGAATGCTTTAAAAATATATAGCCAATCTGGAAATTTTAAAAGTTTTAAGATTGTATTTTGGTTTTCACATAGCTTCCAAGCTCATAAGAGGGGGAAGCTTTCGGCTTTTTGCCCCGCAAATAAAATTTGGCCTCGTATAAAAAGCCAATAGCTCGGAATGAACGGGGCTTGCCTTCAAGAATTGCGCGTGGAATAGCAGTTTTCGTGTTTAATGTTTTTATTGTGGAAGCGCAGTTGTGGCGAATAGACTTGGCATAACTTCCGAAGGCAGCTGCATAAGCTGGCAGTCCGCTAAAGGACGCGCGCAAAAAATTTTGTCAATAGTCGGGTTTAAAAGGCCCATGCTTCTGTTTTATCCAGATACTTGAATGCATTTATATATACTAAATAGGCAGAAGATAAGTTTTCTTAGTTATTTATGATATAACATATATCCGTTTGGGCTATTTAAGCTTAACCCGCAATATTTAACTTTGCGCATTTTAAAAAATGCCGTTCGTGGGACATTTCAAAAATCCATTTCCAAGAATAAACTGCTTTATCCATCGCTCCTTGGCCAGAAGAAAAATTTCGGATAGTGGCGCCGTAGTTTTTTAGAATTTTTATTTCTAAACTTAAATAAATTTAAAAAATAACCTTGACATACTAAATTAATATAATTTGATTAAGTGCATAACATGAAGTACGAGTTAGGTAAATTTTTAAAAACGTGTATTATTAACGCAGGTATCTCTCAAAAAGATTTTGCGCAAAAACTCGATTTATCACCCACCGCGCTGAGCCAAATTATCACCGGCAAAGTCAAACCGCGGCAAGCGACTGTTTCCAAAATAATGGAATTGCTAAATCTTTCGCCGGAAGACGAACAGATTCTCCTAAAAGCGCTTGAAAACTATTCGTCGTTGCCGGAAGATAAATCCGCGCCGTCCGATCCTATTCGCGTGTACCAGGAGAATCGCGAGCGGGTATTTAGGTATATAGAAATGAAGGCCCGTTCGATTTCATTTAACGAGGAAGTCGAATGCATTTTCAAGGAGTCGGGGCTAAAATATATAAAGAATTACATGAAAGACGGGCTTGTCTGCGATTTTCTGCTTGAAGACGAACGCATAGGATTTGAATGCAAATTTAACGCAACGCGCGATATCGAAAAAACAATAACAACTCTGAAAATCCTCTTGGACAATTTGGAGCTAAAGAAAATCGCGCTTATAGTGCCGCTGAAATCCGAAATATCAAAATCAATCATTGAAGACTTGGGAAAACTCAATATCAGCGTTCTAAGCCTATATGAGCTGGGAAACTTTTTTAAGCGATAAACAGGAAATTAAAACATCTAAAGTAATAGAAAGGGGAAACATTATGGAATTTATGGAGATAATAGAGATAACAAAGAACTGTTCCATTGACACGGGCAACATAGTTTTTGACTATTTGTTTATAGTTTTTATGTTCTTTCAATGTTTTTTTCTGTGGTGTATGATAAAAATAATAGAGTATCCGATTTTGACGGCGATTGCAGTAAGTGCGTATATATTTGCGCGTGCGGTGGATACACGCGCCAAAATAGAAATACGCGGCAATTTGTGGAAGTGGGGACGGTAAAATATAATAAACAGGAAGAAAATTAAAAAATGGAAAATGAGAATAAAGAACCGTATGCGCACACAAGCGCATTTGCACGGGTTTATCGAGCTCCATAACTATCTTGAGATTTTCTCGCAGTGCGATACCGTCGCCAACTTGTGCAGCCAAGTGGCGGTTACAGTTTAGTTGCAGATTTTACAGAATATTTTTCAAAACCTCACACGACATAAGAGATGCCAGAAATTGTATTTACGTCAATTTCTCAAAGAATCTCAAAAGTCCGTTGTATAAAGGTCTGTTAAACCTTAGGAAATTGTTCCACACAACTTCTGTTTCAAAGAATTTTGAATGCCTTGCGCCATTTTCAATTCAAAACAGTTGATATGGAGATTTTTTACTTTTACAATATTTCTTAGCATTCTTCGTCATTAGCGGCGTGATTCTAAGCAAAAACACTACATGCGTGACATGTCCTTGAAGCGTTTTAAGTATTTGTATGGATATTGACAGCGAAAGGTCTTAAACCTGCATGTCTATAAGTTCGTTCAAACTTTATGAAATTGTTTTTGGAAAAAGCTTTTAACAAGCACTTTTTACAATCGGATAGGCTAAAGATAGAAAAATTCTATTCTGCGGGTTTATAGTTTACAATAAATAGAGAAGCAAATAAGATTACAAATATTATGTTAAAGAAATATAAGAATTGGAAAATCAAGCATGTTATTCTTGAAGTATGTATGAAATCTAATTAATTTATATAAAGAAATTTTTCGTAAACATTTGCTTGTTAGAGCAATTTTGAGGCGGGAGTTAGTTTTTCTTTATTTTAATATATAATATATAAATGGCTATGAATTCACATGTAAAAATTTTAATGTATTTTATGCTACTGTCGCCCATTGCGCTTGCCGTATGTGCCGAATCTGGCGATTTGAAAAAAATCCAAATATCGGTCAATTGCGCCAAACAGATTGGGAAAATCAAAAAGCTTAATGGCGTAAACTTTGGACCAAAGATTTCCTCCGAAAGTGCAGGCATTGTTTTCAGGAAACAATTTTACGATTTAAATGTTCATAGCGTGCGGTTACATGATGTTTCCTTACAAAACCCGGGATTGATGATTGTAGATACCGACATGATTTTCCCAATTGCCCATGCGGATGTTTCGGATCCGCGCAATTATATTTTTAAGCCTACCGACGATTATATAGAAATTTGCATAAAAGATGGGGCGGAAGTTATATATAGACTCGGTCCAAGCATAGATCACTCAGAGGCAAAATACAGAACGGGAATGCCGGAAGCTAAGAAATGGGCCGAAATTTGTTGCAATATCATAGCCCACTATAATGAAGGCTGGGCGAACGGCTATAAGTTTGGAATAAAATATTGGGAAATTTGGAATGAACCAAATTGCAAGAATTCGGACGGCAGTAAGACAATGTGGGCGGGAACTCTTGACGAATTCAATAAATTCTATATCGAAGTCTCTAAAATTATAAAAGCGAGATTTCCTGATATAAAAATCGGCGGACCTGCACACACGCATTGTGCTGAAGAATTGGGACGCAAGTTTATCTCCGAGGCAGCCAAAGCCAAAGCGCCCATAGATTTCTATTCATGGCATTGCTATGGAAGTGATTTAAAGCATATGGTGTCGCAGGTAAAAAAAGTCCGCAAATGGTTGGATGAATTCGGATATGGGAATGCTGAAGCGCACCTTAATGAATGGCATTATTTTCCGATGACTTTCTCCGAATTGCGCGCCCCTAATAGCGATAAGCAACAGTTGTATTCTAAGTTAACAAATGTGGAATCAGGTGTCTTTGCAACAGCCACAATGACTATATGGCAGGACGCGCCTATAGATGTTGCGAATTTTTACTATTTTGGTCCCGGGACTTGGGGCTTGGTTGATATGTCGGGTCTTGAATATGACTTATACTATCCGTTTAAAGCGTTTGGAAAAATTATCAGGCGCGCCAATAGATTGGAGGCAAAAACATCTGATGAAGCCGCGCCTGTTTTGGCCGGAATAGACGAAGACGGCAAAGTTTCAATATTAGCCAGCCTTTTTAAAACGGGGAGGGGGACACTTTTTGTGGAACTTAAAAATTTCAAAGGCAAAATGGATTCTTTAAAAGTTCTAATGTGCGATGGAAATAAAAAATTAGAACCAGCGGACGGAGTAAAAATACACGGCTCAACTTTAGAAATACCAATAAATGCAGATTCATCGTGCATATTGATCGAAAATTAAAATAAGAATAAGTATTATTAAGACATATTTTGCAAATAATGGCAGCCAAACTGTTCTTGAGATAATATATATATTATATGAATTCTACCACAGACTGTCTAACACATTTTCCCAAAATCGGCATTTTTAGAGAAAAGCTTGGGTTTAAAATTCAAAAAAAATGGGCATTTTTGCGGCAATGGTGTTAGACAAAAAAAGCTGTTTTTCGCCCATTTTTAACGCATTGCAGCTTTTTCATTAAAACTGTCTAACACCCTTGCAGTGTGAAAGTTATAAACGCGGAGAAAAAGCCTCCTATAACGTCTTAAAATGACAAATTTTTGAATTTTTTAAAAAGGCGAATTTTTGTCCCAAAAAATTTCAACAAGATAGACGTCCCAACGGACATCTCCAAATTCGTTGTTTTTTGTCTAACACTTTTGTGCTACATGCAGTAAAATTGGCAATAGAATCTGAAAGCAATTTGTAAGCTCAATTATCAATTTCCGATTTGCATGTGTTAACATATAGAAGTAAAGGGGGATTTATTAGGTAGTCAATAACCCGGATTTAAAATGTAATAAGCTTTCAAATACGCTTAGGAGACCGTATTATTCATTATTTACCTTATCTAACGTTCTTGTCTTTAGCATTACTTTCCATCCCTTCTATGATTTCGCTTCTCCTATGAAATGTTATATGTATATGTTATGATTCTTCTGAACCTACAACATTAGACCGGACAGTCGAATATCGCTTTGATATTTTATTATTAACTGTGTACTGCGACATATTA
>CALXOC010000211.1 GCA_944389915.1 uncultured Opitutales bacterium
AGCCTGGTAGAGCGCTACGTTCGGGACGTAGAGGCCGGTGGTTCGAATCCACTCACCTCGACCATTTTAAAGCCCGCAATCCATCAAAGCTTGCGGGCTTTTTTGTAGCCGGCTCAAAGTTTGAAAAGCGCCTTTATCTTCATGGCGTGCCTTAAAAAAAGGCTCATGGCCGTGCAATACGTCTAAAGTTTTTGCATTGTTGCTTTGGCTTTATTTCATGCCCCCTATTCCCGCATGCTTTTGCAAGCAATACATTTCTATTGCCGTGTTGCAGGGAATTTTTTATGGGCAATGCTTATAGTTTGCATGCCTGAAATTATGTTTTTGCTGCCGCGCATTAAAAAATGAATAGTTCTATAGGAATCTTTGCTTGCATATTTATATGGAAAATGGAAACATAAATATATGATAAAAAATAGAAGAGCTTTTTCTTTTTTTGAAGTTATATTGGTAATTGTTATAGTCGGCCTGCTCGCGGCAATTTTTGTTCCCGCCACAGTAAAAATTAGGGAGGACGTATGCCAGTCAATGATAGAAAAGCAGCTGAATGCGGTAATAAAAGCCGCGCAGCAATACAATGCCGATAAAGGTACAAGCAGTGTTGATTACAAGACTTTAGTGGATTCGAAATACATTCCCAAGCTTGAGTCGGTATCCGGAGAGTCTTACGACGCTCTGACTATAGCTTCAAGAGGAACCGCTTCGGTAAAAACCTCTATGGGTAAAGATATATCTGTGGAATATTAGAATCATAGTAAAGTTTTACATATTTTATATAAAATTATAAGAAGCGCATTAAGCCTTAATTTTGACATTTAAGTTATTTTAATTGCCTGAAAGTCTCGGGTAATTTGTTATTGGTTTTTATGAAAGAGAGGACACTTGTAATATTTAAACCCGATTGCATGGAGAAAAAACTTCTCCCAAACGTATTGGAAAGATTTTTCAACGCCGGCCTGGACATGGTCGCATGCAAAATGACGCAATTGACTGACGACCTTCTAAAAGAACATTATGCTCACATAGTCGGTAAACCATACTATCCTCCGCTTTTGGACTTTATGAAGCGCAGGCCCGTTATTATTGCGGTATTCGAGGGCAATGGAGCTGTTGTAAAGACGCGCAAACTGCTTGGCCCAACGAATTCCCAAGAGGCTTCCGCCGGGACGATTCGCGGAGATTTCGGCGACAATACCCGTGAAAATATTGCGCATGCTTCCGACAGCGTCGAAAATGCAAAGATTGAAATAGAGCGCTTTTTCCGCGCGGAAGAGATATTCTAATTGGCGGATAACCCCAATGCCGCACACAAATCCATTTGAGAAAATTCCCAATCTCGATGCCGGCAAACTTGAGAAATTGCGCCGGTACGCCGGTCTATTGCGCGAAGCAAACACAAAGGTAAATTTGTTGTCGCGCAAAGATATGGATGATGTCGAATACAGGCACATAGCTTTTTGCGCATCAATGGGGGCGTTTTTTGTCCCGCATGCGGGGGCCAGGATAGCAGATGTCGGGACAGGCGGGGGGCTTCCTGGCATAGTTTGCGCCATATTATATCCGCAGGCCGAAGTATTAATGTTTGACGGCATAGGGAAAAAAATAAAAATGATAGCGTCCATAATTTCAGAGCTTGGGCTTGGGAACGCAAATGCCGTAAATTCGCGCATTGAGGAGCGCAAAGACTGCTTTGATTACGCAACGGGGCGCTCCGTTTGCGCGCTTCCGATGTTTTTTTCTTTTGTCAGAAATAGATTGCGCTCCGGCACCTGCGGGAATTTGTCGAACGGCGTAATATATTTTAAGGGGGGGCCTTTAGAGGACGAATTGTTGAAGAGGAAAATTTTGCCCGACGCCGAATTGAAACTCGACGAGTTTTTTTCCGATCCGGCATATGAGGGCAAACGTTTGCTGCACTTTCCTAAAAACATATTGGGAAAGTAATTCTCGCATTTAAGCTCCGCTTTTGCGGCGCACGAACTCAAGAAATTAGCGTTCACATATTGGGCTTGTTAAAAATTTTAACCTTCCCTGGTTGAAAATTGGCACGTCGGGTATGGACAGCAGAAAAATACCGCCTTTAAAGATAGCAAATTTTATAGCCATGCTTAAAGGCCGCACATCTTTACTTTGAATTCCAGTGCTATTCCGTGCAAAAGCAATATTTTACCGTGCAACAACTAAGGCGTTTTTATTGTTTTAATGTATTCCGGATTTTTTCGGCAATAACATTTCAATGCGAAGTTGCCTAATTGCGCTTCCGCATTTTTTTGTCTTTTTTTGCGTGTAGAATTTGTGCGGTTTTCCGCCAAAATATAATGTGTTTTGTCTTGGAAGAAAGCGCGGCATTGTTTTGCCATAAGAATACATTTATAAACTTTGCAAAAAATTCTTGACGCTGCAAAGAGTGGTAAGTACGTTATTTATTAAATTAACATTAAAACGTCCGAATGAAAAAAATTCTTCCATTATTACTTTCATTTTTTGTTGCTTTAACTATCGAAGCTTCGGTTTTAAAAGAGTATTCAACGCAAATTTCTTATTTAAACGGCAATATGCCGTCGAACTTTCAAATAGGGCAGGACGTGGAGATATCGCTGTCATATGACGGCGGCTTGCTTTTGGGAGAGCCGATTGTTGTAAACTCATTTAATTTTATGGTTAAAGATGCGGGATTTGACTTTTCTTCTTCGGAAGCTAAAAGCCCGGTTTACAATTTTGATTCCGACACATACTCCGTCAACATAGACGGAAACGGCTTTGATTTTCAGGGGCAAAAACTTGTGGGCATAACTCTTGAATATTCCAATCCCGATCCGGACGACGGCACTATTGTCATAACTTCTTTTGAATCGTATTCTTTTTCGGGTTTCTCAATGTCGTTTTATGACGAGTCAACCCAAGTAATAACTACAGGCTCAATGGCTCAGCTTTCTGATTCGTCGCGCGATATTGTTATTGATGTAAGTTCGTCGGACATTGAAATCGATTACAACTATATAAATTCTTTTACTAACTTTATTCTTAACAGCAAAGAATTCAAAGACGACTCTATATTCTTGTACAAAGACGGCAGCTTCTTTTCCGGCGATACGATATTTTCATTAGAAAACGGCAGCTTTAACGCCCACATTGTAAGTGTTCCGGAGCCCTCGGCGTATGCACTAATCTTGGGCGCTCTGGGGCTTGCGCTCGCAATATGCCGCAGAAGAAACTAAAATTTTTTGAATTTTTTTAATCCCTCCGAAAAATCACCGTTTTTTTTATTAACGGCAGGCTGGGCATAGCGCCGTTTAAATTATTTCGGCTTTGCAAGCGCCGCTTCGAAATTAGGGGGGGGACAAAGAGTCCTAAAAAACGCATTCCGAACAACAAATGGCATAAAAGAATACGCATAAAATTGCGCATTTGCTTCTTTATGCCTGAAAGCCCGAAGGCGTAGATGCAGTCAGTTCTTGGGAGCTCTCGGGCAATTGCCATGGCATTCAAATTGCCCATAGAATTGCAATCGCAGGCATGGGGAATTTTGCCCTTAGAGTGCCAATATCGGCTTATTTTCCGTGGGAGTAGCGGATTACTTTGCCGTCGGAGCGCCTAATCTCTATTTCGGCAACACCGCCATGCATATTGGGGGGTAGTTGCCCCATTACCTTGATAGTTTTTGCATTCTCCTCAATCAGCCATGGTTTTTGTTTCAGCACTTTTTTCCCGTAAATATTAACTAAGTAAATTTCCGCCAATTTCTCTGCCGTCTCTTTTGAAAGGTTTAGCGATGCGAATTTTTCGCTTACGCATGTGACATGTTCCGACTCCCATTTCTCCAACAATCTGTTTATATCGTCCAAACTTCTGGCAGTTGCAATGTCGCACATCATTCTTATGGTGCAATTGGCATCTGTAGGATTGATTCCTGCGCAGTTGAAAGTGCCCTTTTGTCTTATGCCAAATTCAAAGGAACGCCCGTCTAATACGCCTTGGCAGTAATCTTTTTTTGCATTAATTTGCCTCCGCAAAATAGAGAGCAGAAGCTTGGCGGTTTCCTCCGGAATTTCCGATATGCTGTCATGTTCCAAATTTCCACTTTCATAATTGTATTTTATAAACTTTATATGGTAACCATTGTTTTTTTCAGAACATATAGCCACGTACATGGCCTGGCCGGGGGCTCCGGCATCTCCAAAGTAGCCGAGGCAAGTATTGTCGGATTTTATGAAATCAATCTGCTTATTCGAGTGGAATCTTGAAGTCAACGCCGTCTGAATTAAATTGCTTAAAGGGCCAATGCCTTCGTTTTTAGGAAAGCAAGCAGGCGAAAATACCAATAGAATAAAATAAAGGCAGAGCAAAACTTTCATTAAGTTAAATTTATTATAAAAAATAAAAAGTTCAATGATTTTATTTCAAAAACACGCTTCGGGAAACGTGCAAGGAGCGCGGTGCTTTATTATTAAAATTAATGAAAGCTTAACATGTTCTTATACGCGCTTGCGTAGGCAAGAGGAAATAATAGGGGCCTTCCACGTTATATTGCAAATTTTTGCGTCTGATAAGATCTGTGTTTTTCCTGCTGTCGGGACTTGAGCTGAAGGTCCGATGTTCGCCGAAATGAAAGTCTATAATGCACGTTCTACGTCAAAGATTGTGGAATAAAAGAAAAAAAAGAGGGCAAAGAGAATAAAAAATGTTCTACAATGCCCGATGTGTTAATCAAGGGTTATAAGATTCTCAGGACAGTAAGTGTTGGTCAAGACTTTTCGCTTGCGGAAGTTGAGCATAAG
>CALXOC010000212.1 GCA_944389915.1 uncultured Opitutales bacterium
TTTATATCTGCGACAATTTAAAATATGAACTTGATATGCAATAATAAAGAAAGATATATAAGGTGATGAAAAAATTCATTGCGCTGCTTTCCCTTATATTGTTTGCGTTTGTGTGTACATATGCCAAAACGGACATTAAAGCGCTTTTAGAGAAGGCTCGCAAAGGAGATATCCAGGCGCAAAACGCTGTTGGAGAATACTATGCCGACGGCGGCGAGGGGGAATTTCAACCGAATTTTATTCTTGCAAACGAGTGGTGGGCGGCGGCAGCAAAAGGCGGTTCAACACAGGCTTTGACAAATTTAGGTGCAAGCTATTTCGCCGGACGCGGAACTCAAAGCGACGTTCGCGAAGCAGCGCGATTGTGGCTTGAAGCGGCCAAAAGGGGCGATGCAGAGGCCCAATATTTTATAGGTACGCTATACAGCCGCGGAATTGGAGTCTATAGGGATTATCCAACAGCCGCATTTTGGTGGAATAAGGCTGCAGAGCAAGGGCATGCCAGAGCGCAAAACAACCTTGCTTTTGCCTATGCCAACGGCAGAGGCGTACGCGAGCGTGATATAAAGAAAGCGGTTGAGCTATGGGAAAAATCTGCGCTTCAAGGCAATACTAAGGCCCAAACATATTTGGCGCTCAGTTATTTTACGGGCGATGGTGTTAAAAAAGATATGGCCAAGGCGGTGGACTTATGGCGCATAGCCGCCGACAAAGGCGATGCGGAAGCAGCCCGTTATGCTGGAATTGCATACGCATCGGGGCAGGGCGTTGCTATGGACAAAAAGAAGGCTTTAGACTATTTTTATAAGGCATCGCGCCTTGGAGACAAAGAAGCGGCAAAATTAGCGGAGAATCTTCGTATAGATCTTGGATCTGAAGCGTTAAAATAGTTGTTTTTAGTTGTAAACGTACAACATAATTAGTTATTTTTTAAATAGTTAAAAAAGTATTTATTTTTATTGACATCAAAATTTTCAAGGTTTTATTTATTTGCAAACAATCTCTATTGGGAACTGAAATATCAACACAACATGAAAAAATTACTTATTGCATTGGCTGTGGTGAGCTTAACTTCCTACTTATTCGCTGAATCAGTAGACATCGATATAACTTCAACTTCCGGTACTTATCTCATAAACGGAAATGATTACTCATCTTACGATACTGTGAATGCGCATTTGGCGGATGGTGTCGTTTTTACAAACACAGATCAGCGTATAATCAACGCATTAAAAGATAACACCACATATAATATTACCGGCGGCACAGGCTCTTCCATAACAGTAAACCAAACTGGTCCTTGGAATGCCTTGGTTTTAGGCGAAGTTTCCGGAACAAGCGGTACAATCAATTTGTATGTAGATACTAATGTAAATACTGATGTAGCTACAGCCCTCGTATTTCAAGGCGGGGTAACACTCAATGTTTACGGCAATTTAAACACCAACAAAGGAAATCTTGTTTCCAGTACCAATGCAACGGTTTATGTAAAAACAGGCGGAACTTTTTCATTGGCCAATATAAGCATGAGAGAAAATTCGTACCTTATTGTCGATGGCGGCACCGTAAACTTTAATCATGATCCAAGTAATAAAGCTGCTAATAATACTCTTGCTGCGGGATCTTCAATAACGGTAAATTCCGGTAGTTTTAATCATACAACAACTGGCTTTCTTAATGTAAACGGGAATATTACAATAAATGGCGGTAAAGCAGGTATGTCTCTAGCTGTTAATTCAGGCGGTTCCGTAACATTTAATGGAGGATCTTATTCTACATCTCGTAGCCAGATTCTAAATGGAGGTGAATATATTTATTATGACGGATCAATAAATACCGCAATAATAGCAGTGACTGCTACATCAAATTTCAAAATATATTCTGATCTCACATATGATAGTTCTGATACCTACCCTTGTGGAGTCAAAAGTTTTAATTTTAGAGACTATAAAGACGATGGTATATTAAATCTATACACAAACGGCTTTAACTTCGCCACGAAAGAATTTTATTCAAGTTCAGGGATGGATGTTAAAGTCAACATAATAATCGAAGAGGGTTACGAGTGGGCGAATAACGCAATACACATTACAAATATGCTGGAAGATGATCTTAAAGAAGCCATTAATGATATAATAATAGCGGGCCAATCTGTAAATAAAGACACTATTAAGCTCGTATCTGATGGCAACACCGGCTATTATATTAACTTAATTCCCGAACCGGCTGAATGGGCGGCAATTTTCGGGGCTCTTGCCTTGTTGTTCGTAGCCCGCAGACGTAAATAAAATTATTTTTATGCTAAAAACAGTGGCGCAATATACATTGCGCCACTGTTTTTTTATATCTTTATTTTCTGCCGGCATATTTTTTGCGATATACAATCAAAGTCTTCTGGTGCTGTAAATATTATACAAAGATACTTCATGCCGATTACAAGGCAGCAATGAATTCGGGGTTGACTTGCGCAGTTATGCAATCTATTGCATTTTTGCATGAATCGTTTTGTTTTATTGCAACGGGCAGCAATATTGTATATTGTAACTCTTTTGGTTCCGCTACAGGCTCTTAACGCAGATATAGTAAAAATAGGCAATAATAGTGCTGCTAAAGAAAACAGGCAAGGGGGACAAGAAATAATAACCCACGGGCCATATCTGGCCAATATGACCAATACGTCAGTCCAAATTGTATGGACAACGTCGTGTCCGTCGCTCTCGTGGGTGGAAATAGCTCCCGATGACGCTTCCGATTTTTATGCCAAAGAGCGCCAAAAATTTTTTGATTCGCCGCTGGGGAAAAAGCAAATAACAAAATTGCATAGGGTGAGAATAGATAATCTTTCTCCTGCAACAACATACAAATATAGAATATTTTCGCGCGAAGTTCTAAAGCGCACTTTAAACAACCATATATATTATGGCGATATAGCTTCAATCCCAGTCCATAAAACTGAAGCGCTAAAATTCAAAACTCTCGATACTTCAAAAAGAGAGGTCAAATTTTCGATTGTAAACGATATCCATGGAGATTCTAAAAAACTCAAAGCTCTTTTGTCATACGCACCAAAAGACATCGATTTTCTCATGCTAAACGGCGATATGGTAAGCCAAATGGATTCGGAAAAACAAATAATGGCGGGATTTATTGATACGCTTGTAAAATTTACAAAAAAAAGCGCAGTCCCTTTGTTTTTTGCGCGCGGGAATCATGAAACACGCGGCAAATTTTCCGAAGAATTCATAAATTATTTTCCCACACAAACTTCCAAACCCTATTATACATTTAGGCAAGGGCATGTGTTTTTCATAGTTCTCGACAGCGGCGAAGATAAAGCAGATAACGACATTTCCTATTTCGATACCGCTGACTTTAACAAATATAGAAGCGATCAAGCCAAATGGCTGCAAACAATAATAAATTCAAAAGAATGCAAAAGCGCCTCTGCGAGAATTGTCATATCGCATATGCCTCCGGCATGGTCTAATAGGCACGGCTTGAATAACTTTAAAAATAAATTTGCGCCTATTCTCAATGAAGCCGATGTAGATATTGTTATTAGCGGACATTTGCACAAACATGCATTTTATCCGCCGACAGATAATGGCATCAATATGCCAAATGTAGTAAATTCAAACAGCGATATAGTAAATGTGAGTGTAGATTCCAAAGAGATTAAAATTGATTTCATTGGGACTGACGGAAATTTTATGCATCAGAGCAAAATCTTTAAATTAAAGCACTCTGATAAGTAACTAATGCGCTTAGACTTATTAACTAATTAAATGACGGTAAAAAAGTTTTAATTTAGGCAGACAGGCTTAGGCAATATTTATATACAGATGCCAGTTTGGTGTCGGCATTTCCGTTTTTCGCACAATATATATTATGTCTAATTATGTGTATATTCTCGAAAACTGGGCTTATTTTGATCTATTTGTATAACCGCACCATACAAATCGCATGCTATAGTCGCCAAGTTATTACAATAGGCAAAATTATTCCAACCGTCAGGGAAACCAATGAGGTCTTGGGAAAGCCATTTGCCCATGTCGGCGCGGTAGTTGCGCAAGAGAAACGCGTAACCTAAGTCTTCAACGTAGGATTTGCCCGTAAAGAACGAAGACTTGTCGGAAGTATCCGCACCAAAGCTCGTTTTGTCAATAGCAGAATACCCATTCCCGCTTACCTTGCCCATGCTAGTTCCGAGTATATCTGTAAATATAGCCTCGGTTTTTTGCCCATCTCCGGCTATTGCCAATATCGGATTTCCGCCCCCTGCGTGTGGTTCATTTATATATTTTGTGCCGTTTCTTTCAATGAGCGCCCATTAAATTCGTTTCCCCAAGCCATTGCGGCAACATCAGCCGATGGATAAGTATATTATTCCGTGCTATATATAAAAGCATGCAATTGCCTCGAAACTTAAACTATGACATATTCATTGATTCTTCATCATCGTTAAATGTCTCGCATATTTCTTTTATCATATAATATATTTTATAAACTATGCTTTTATTTTGAAAGTAACCTATATTATCTATAACAAATGAATGATATTCGTTTCTATTGGATAAAGACAGCATGAAAGTTGTAGTTCCCTTTCCTGGATGAGAAAAGTCCCCCTTAAATTCAAGTAGTTCATGTTTATGTGATGATAAATACTGTTTTAAGGATAAAAACAGTTTCTTCTGATTTATAGACATCCTATAGGAATAGAATTCCTTAAAGTTAATTTTATCTGAGTTACCTTTAAAAATGAGCAATAAATTTTCTGTAACGATTACAGTTCTAAAAATTCTCGAATCAGAAATGGAATATGTTATGATAGCTACAGGTTTTTCTTTTATTATAATATTAAAAACTTTTTCTATGGATTTATTATTTTTTGCATATATATCCCTAAGCTTGCTAATTTGTTCTTTTTGAACATTTATTTCTTTTACCATCAAAGGCTTAGATAAGCCTTCTAAGGATTCCAAATTTGTAAATGTCAAATTATTCATCTTTGCAATTACCGAAGTTTGACATAATACAAGAAGTAACGTAATAGTTTTGTACATATAGAATTTCTCCTTATTCAGGTAGAGGTTTCCCTCCATATGAATTACGTAAAGGACCTTTAAACCCTGATTCTTTTAACATTTCATTTGTTTCTTTACATGCATCTATTTCATAATTTTTAATACCATTTGTTTCGCCAGGCCTTGTTGTACCTGTATCGCTATCACCCGCATGTGAAAGTTCGTGAGCCAACCCAGCCCATGAGGGGCGTTCCCATCCCTCTGCCTGAGTTATATCTGGGTTAAATTTAGTAATAGTTCCAGTTCCGACTCCGTTATAGTCATTTGCTGGTTGTAATGGAGTATTTGAATTGCTATCACCTGGGGTAATAGTATGGGTATTTGAAGAGTTCTGAAGTTGATTATACAAACCCATTCCAGTTGGGGTTGATTTCATTTGTTGCAAAGCATTTGCAACGGCTGTTTGCCATGCGCCAGAAGCGTTTCGATCTATTTGTATAACCGCACCATACAAATCGCATGCTATAGTCGCCAAGTTATTACAATACGCAAAGTTATTCCAGCCGTCGGGGTAGCCGATGAGATCTTGGGAAAGCCATTTGCCCATGTCGGCGCGGTAGTTTCTAAATAGGAACGCGTAGCCTAAGCCTTCAACGTAGGGTTTGCCTGTAAAGAACGATGACTTGTCGGAAGTATCCGCTCCAAAACTTGTTTTGTCAATAGCAGAATACCCATTCCCGCTTACCTTGCCCATGCTAGTTCCGAGTATATCTGTAAATATAGCCTCGGTACTCTCGCCGCCTATTGCCAATATCGGATTGCCGCCGCCTGCGTGCGGTTCGTTAATGTATTTTGTGCCGCTACGCTCAATTAGCGCCAAGCCGAAACCATTGTTTCAGGACTTGTGGGATTGTCATACCCAAGACGTTGCGGTAGCATCAGCCGATGGATAAGTATAATTTACATCACCACCCGGGTATTTATATAAAAGTAAATTTTATGGAAAAAATAGTCCATCGCAGACGACCAAATAAAGCGCTACTACCTGTTGCCAACATAGGTCTTTAATGCTGAATAGGCTATGCTTGCATATATGATTTCGCCCAGGTGGAATTTAGAATAGTCATAATGTGAAATTGCGTCTTCAATTATCTTGCGGTACTTTGCCTCGCCGCTGAAAGCAAGCATTGAGACGGCTGACATGGGATTTGTCATATAATTTCGCTCCATCTTTCTCGCGGCTCCATGTGAATGTGATTTCAACTGTTCCAGCGCCAGTTTTTCGGCATCTTTTTGCGATTCCTGCGGACGCCATTTGTAAATTTTACGCCAATCGGAGCTGTTAAAGAGATAGTTTGCTGAATTGTCGTATAATTTGTATTCCTGTGCGGATTTATAAGCGCTTTCAGCGTTTGCGCATAGTCCTGAATAATACGCCGCTTTGATTTTGGAGTCCGGCTCCATGTCATGGAGTATCCTCATTACCGCTTGGCACTTTACATATATCCATAAAAAATTCTTATCTATGTTAAAGAGCCAATCGTTGTCGAAGGTATAGCCTTTGGCGCATATCTCTATTCTGCTTTTTCCGGTATTGCCGTAGCGCTCGCGCAAGGCGGAATAGTATTTGTCGCGCCAATGATTCGATTGAGTTAGATCCCACATTACCCGCAAGCCAAAGAGCATGCATGGCGCATAAAAAAACCTAAAGTTGGAAAGTTCGCCGCGGTTTTGCCCTTTGAATTTTCCGTCGCACGGACAACCCCAATCGTTTACATCCAATGCGGAACAAACTTCGATTATTTTCGATTTTAAGCCTTCTTTTTCTTTTGCATTTGGAATGTCGCTTTTTAAGTACAGGTACATACCGTAAATCCATGGCACAGTCTGGTCTTCCGAGCCAAGGGGATAATGCGTCTTTCCGTCCGAGGACACCCCGCGTGAAACAAATCCCTTAACGTCGGAAACAGACGCGCATAGCATAAGGCCTTTTGCCAATTTACGGGCTTTGTCTGCGTCGGATTGCGTAGGATTCAAACTATACCTCTGGCAGACAGATGCCAGATAAAGTCCAGTAAATTTAGCGGCATTCTCAGATGGTCCCCACCAATTCAGATAATTCGGCCGCCCTTCAAGGCACTCTTGTGGTGTTGGAAAATCTCCCTTATAATCTAAAACAAAACCATATTCGCATACAAAATCTTTCCATATTTTTTTTTCAAGCGCGTCAACTGCTTCAGAAATATCGGCATAACCTACGGCATAAATAAAAAAACAAAAAATCAGAGACGGCAATTTTGAAATTTTCATGTATAAAAAAGACTGTAATTGTTTCACAAGACGCGCGCTATTAAAGAACAAATGCTTGAAAATTACAAATAATTTTTAAATGCGCAACTGCCAACGATATTTTTATTGCTATACTGAAAGTTTTGCGGGCATATTTGGACTCTCGCAAATATCTTTTTGTTTACTTAAAATTAATTTCTTTAGTACTCGTTAATTTTCCTCGCTGCAATTATGCCGAACTCCACTTGACTATAAAACACAATAAAGCTTTTGACAGCATATTGAGCTGACTGGCGGCATATCAATAGGTCATTAGAGAATAAAAATTTGCACACGTACGAAGGGTATATAGATATTCCACTATATTTTGATTATGACTCCCCTACCCTCTTTATGTTGGCAGCTTAACTGTTCCGTGGCTCAATTTCCCGTGGATAGCCCTACGACTAACAATTCTACTCCGGATTAAACAAAAATTTTATATAATACACCGCTTTGATAGATAAAAATCAAAGTTGCTTACAATCCCAAAGCTTTGCTAATAAAGACAGTTTTTCGCTGAAAGAAAAAAGTTTGTTTATATTCTATGCGCTATCCGGTACATGCGTGCCGGCTATTTGCTGACACCTGAAGAAAATAACACTTGGCGCATACGTATAATATACCAGAAACTTTTCCATAGCCAGAAGTGGTATAACTAATATTAAATTGCGTATTAAAAGTAAATAAAAAAAGTATTGATATTGGTTTATTGTTAGTTTTTAATTTTAAGAGCAAATGAAGTGGTGGCCGTAAAAAATAAATTCTTAATTCTTTTATTTTAGTCAATACTGGCATTCGTTTCGCTGAGTGCGATTGCATCGGATGATCCCTGTGATGACGATTCCGATCCACCGGAGCCGGATGCAATTGAATGCATGCCAATAGAATTGGGCGAATAATGGATAAGCATAAACAAAAGCGCCGTTCGAGGTTTTCGTTAGAAAATGCAGCGGCGTTTTTTGTTTTGCTTTTTGTGCGTACCTTTACCTACGGCCAAGTGGCGCATTCCTCCGACCAAGTTCCCATTGGGAATTCCGACAAAAATGGATTTGCTCGCATTGATAAGATATTTTATAAGTTGGCATTGGAGAATAGCGGGTATTCAGATTTTTTTTTAAGTTTTCGAGCGATCCGCAGGAAGATCCAAAATAACTGGGCGCGTATTGGACAATACCCTTTTTTGATTCTAAAGTATTTAAGATATCATCGAGCAGATATCGTTGGATAACACCGAATCTCAAGACATATACCTTCAATAAGATAAAAAATCCCAAAAGAGGTTATAAAGAGACATATATATTAAATACCACCGGGAAATGGGAATTGAATATAAGCAAGGGAGATATGGTATATATCGAGAATAAGGATGATCCCAAGAACAGATTTATTCTAAAGGACGGCAAACTTGTCTCCTTTTGTTGCGGGAAAGGATCTGATACCATTAGAATATCCTATGAAAATGGCGATTGCCCTCGTTTAGTTTACAATGCCAACAAGAGTTCGGCGGAAATGGAATTTAAATATAACAAAGAAGGCTTGCTAAGCCAAATAATATTTCCAAATGAGCAAAAAAGCCTCATGATAACATACGGAGCATGCGACACTATAGCCGAGGACGGCATAAGCCGAAATGGAGTGCGGTTGAAATCCGTATCGTCAATGACGTTTAAAGACGGACAAAAGGAAGAATATAAATATATTGGATGCGCAGATAAAAAGAGCCGAACAATTTTAACAAAGCATGAAGATGAGACGAGTACGGCAAAAGTACCAGTCAACAGATTTGAGCAGAGCCTGGGAGGCAATAACGTAGGTTATATAGAATGGGACGCTACAAGCGGAATAATACTATCAGACAGCGGCGGAGAATATGCGGTTAGGAATCCCTTAAAAGACAAGCACAATCCCGAATATGACGGATACGAAACTTATAGGAAGCGCAATGTCAGAACGCCGGAATCGCGAATAAGCTACAAGAAGCCTGAAAATAAGTATGCAGAAATATGGGACTATAGTTTGCGCACGGTAGTGAAAATAACGCAAAATCCTAATAGCGGGAAACAAACTCGGACATCCTATATAGGAACTCCCGGAAATGTCTCCATGAAAATTAGAAAAATTGAAAAGAAACTGCCAAACGGTGGAGACTGGAAAATGGAGCTTGCAAGAATTTATAATAGTAACGGAAATCTTATAAGAGAAATTGACGGAACTGGGAACTTGAAGGAATTTATCTATGATGAAAAAGGAAATCATTGGAAGACCTTGAAAAATGGAGACTTGGTTTATCAAAACTATAGTGATAGTGGTGATATAATGTATTTAAGACATATATCCAAACGAAATATGACTAAAATAACGTATTTAGGTGGAAATGAAGTTGTGAAAATAGAAAATCAGAATGATGATGAAAAGTATAATGCTACAATAGACTCAAAAAAATATATTTTAAATATAAACAAGCTAAATATAATATTAGAAAAGTAAAATATATGTATAAAATAAATATAATTAAATTTGTTTGTTTAATTTCACTACTAATACCTTCTAGTTGCTTACTATCTGAGGGTATTTCAAATATTGAATTATCTCAATTAAAAGGCGGAGGTAATTGTATGAAATGTGGTAACGTGATGACATGTTATAGAGCGCCGAGTCCGGAATGTAGCGTATCTAATTCAGGAGTGTGTAATGGATCTAGTATAACCATCGGTGTAAAAGGTTCCAGTACATACCGTAAATGTGAGAAGAGTGACTCTCTGCAGGGGTTCGGAGACATTATGGATGAATTTGCCGGAATACGTACTGCGTTAGCAATATTATACACAGACTACTATTCGTCTCAAAAGATTTTAATAACATATAAGCAAAAAATTAGTGAGGAAAATGTCCCAATATATTTTTCTAAACTTTTTAATCTTCCGTTAGATGTAGCATATAAAAAATACCCTTTTGAAAATTATGATCTAACTGTAGAGCTGGCGTATTACAATAATGCCATTTTTTGAAAGTATGCGCCAAATGCGAATCCGCTTGATTATGAAGCAATATTGATGGACGGGGATGACGACATATACTACAATAACAATGGCAAGTACGCTATAGTAAATTATTTAAATTATAATACCGAGAGCCGCATTCCGAAAATTACTGATTATTTGTGTAAAATACCTGAATTTTCCTCAGCATGTCTGCCGTATTCGTGGAAGTCTTATTCTAAAGTAATACAGGATGCTTTAAACGGTAAAGGAGAGTTTAAAGTTCTTTCCAGCTCAAGTGATGAAATCGTTTTTGAACTTTCAATTCCATTTCAAAGAAAACTTCAATACCTTGTAATAGTGGAATTGAAAAAAATAAACGTATTCATGCCTAAACGGTATTACCACAAAAGTTCACACGATGCCAACGCCATTTCTTTATGGAAAGTTGAATGTAAATATAATTCCAAATTGCATGAAATTATATTTCCGAGCGAAATAAACGTAAATTATTATCATTACTTAAATGATGGCACGTGTATTGATATAAAGACTGACGTGTTTTCAGATATAACCGTGAGAAAGATTACATTGGGCAAAAATGAGGTATTTAAACCGCTAACATTGCCGGAAGGTACACTTCTGAGATTTGGAGAGAAAGATCAGACAGGCGTTATGATTGGAGATGTTCTGGAACATTTAAAGAAGAAACGCGAATTAAATACTCCAGTGCATAAAAGCTAAAGGAGTTAGACAAGCGGCTTAAGGGATGTAGAGTAGATGTTTTTCGACCAAGAAAAGCACTATGACAAAACCAAAATACCGCC
>CALXOC010000213.1 GCA_944389915.1 uncultured Opitutales bacterium
GTACAAATTATGCCAGAGTCGAGTATAAATAAATGCCCCATTACAATCACACAGCTGACTTGTTTTCTTTTATCTTTACTATTAGCATACAATTTCTAACCTAGTGTTATAAAAGTTCAATTCAGGGGATTGTATGTAAATGATGCTAAGATATTTTTCTATCATATTATGTTGCGCAATATTTGCCTAGTTATCGCAAGCCCAGAATTTGCGCAAATGGACAAATAACGAAGGGCAATCTTTTACCGGGAGCATTGTAGATTGCGATGGCGTAGTCGCAAAATATAAAATATTCGGAAGAAAGAACTTGTTTGAGCTTCCTCTTTCGGAATTGCGTCCGGAAGATAGGCCAATCGCAATACTTAGCGTTTTTAAGCCAAAATATGAAACGCCGTGGGGCATTTGCGTCGGGAGTCTCAGAAAACAACTAAGGATATATTTCTAAGCAAGGAGCACATCCCATATTTAAATGATATTGGGATTTACCTTAAAGAACTCGTTAAGCCTGTCGCCAGGAAATTTAAATCAGAAGGGGAATTTGATGATAATGACGACTATTGGGTTCGCGTCCATTCCGGAATGGTTTATTTTGCCACAACATGGCTCGAAGAGCTTTCCAATCAGGGAGAAATGCTAAAAAGCGGCGAAAGGTGCCCGCCTAAATTGAAAGACGGTATAACATATTGAAAATTTTTATGAATTTTCGGGGAAACTTACGCGGATAAGAACTATTTAACAGATTAGGAAGGCAATTTCCGGTAAAGTTTAAGCCAAAGAAATACATTCACGACAATCAGCTATTCCCGTTTCCGCCAAGACACTTTGGAAAAGGTTTAGCTTAACGTAGAGGAGTTTCCCAAAGGATATGCCGTAATAAACTTGCAAGCAGCTTTATGATTCAAAGTTCGGTTCAACTTGAAAGACTATTTATAGAATCCCAAAAATCCCGACAAGCAGGAAATAGCGCGCCCACTCCGCACCTGTATAGACAAACTCCGCATAGTGGAAAGTCCTTCTTTATGCAAAATAAGCGCAATTTAGTTTTGTTTAAGAAGTGAATTTATTGTGTTTGCTATATCTTTAGTACTTGAAAATATTGAAGGACTTAATTGGAAGCTATCTTTAAATTCCGGGGAGGTAAAAAATGAAGACATATACAACGAGCAGCCTCCAAATGATGATGATGCTACAAATTTAAGTTCACCGGATGAATATTTGCGTAAGAAAAACGGATAAAAATCTCCGTTATCAGTTACAGTATATAATATAATAATTGTTCCGATCTTAGAAATCCCCAAAATACTATACCCAACTTTATTGCATTTTTCCAGTTGTGATAATATAGGGCTTTCCAGCGTAAGCATTCTATTATTCGCTTTATTTGTTTTTTCTAAATTCTCTCTTTCTTTTTTGTCCCAATAGGAATAAAAGCTTGGATCTTTGCTTGTGTAGGCAGTAATGAAACTTTTAAAGTACTCAGATACTTTCCTTACTGTCTCTCCTTTATAGGTATAATAAGTTATTACGAAGGCTGGAATTTTTGCAGAATTGTGCGTTATTTTTGTAAATACGGGATATGATTTGTTTGAAGGCAGTGTAATAAGAAAATCTTTATATTTGTTAAATTCGACGGGTTCGATTTGTCTGCCGTAATTTAATAAGGTGGTAAATATTGATATGAGATTGCTGTTCTGCAATAATTTGCCGTCTATTGCCCATTCGCCTTCTTTTATTGCCATTGGAGTAAACGTTTTTAAGCGTTTATTCCCCGATATTACATCAAAAAATATAATCGCGTTAGTTCCGTCAAACATAGACACTTTCAAGCTTATGTCCGAAAAAGGAGTATTTGCTTTTAACTTTTGAAACGCATCTACAGGTCTATTTAACTGGCTCTGTTGATATTTTTTCAATATATAAACAAATCCTGTTACAACAGAATCCCCGGAATAACCGCTGTCAGATAGAATATCGCTTAAAGTTCTACCGTAATAATTATTTCCTCCCCCAGTAGAAATGATCGAATTATTTATGTCTGAGTTGTTCCCAACCGAAACATAATAATCCGCCCGTAGACTTAACTAGCAGAATAGGATTATCGTTACAAACAAAATTTTCATGTGAACAAGGGATTAAGTTTAATATCAATTCAAAATAGCGCAGCAACGCGCGGCAATATTATTTTTATGTTATTGGATTTATTATTGATATAATAACCATTTATACGAATTTACATAAATAATTGAGAAATAGAAGTGTATTGTCATATCAAGTTAAGAGAGCTTTATATACTTACGCCAAATGGCAAAATAAGAAAATGCGAGAGCCAGAAGTAGCCCTGCATATAAATCGTTGTAACTTTCACTGTTCACATATTTTATAAGAAATACTAATAAAACGAGAAAAACAACCATGGCGACGAAAGAGCAAAACAAAGTTTTCATATACCCGTTTATTCTATTCAACTTGTCGGGGATATCAATCTTAGGGCATTCCAACACACTCTTTATATAATTTTTAGTAGAAATATATGTCCCGAATAAAGCTCCGATAACGCCAAATGCACATCCAAGAACCGCACCAATAAACCTATATCGCCGCTATCCATAAGAAACTTTTCAATTATGCCACATAAAAAATCATTGTTGCTGTTAATCTTCTACCGAGCCCCTTTATCTTTGAATGGCAAATTTGTAAGGGTTACAATTAAAAGTACTGATTGAATCGTATCTATTTTAATCTGTTGCAAACAGTATTATCTTTTGAAAGCTTTTCTGCTTTTGTAAGGTTGGATAAATTTACCGGAATTTATATAAAAACACACAAATTAAAAATCACCAGTAGCGCTTTTCATGTTTTGTTTGAAGCAATCTTCTCTCAGGCTGCGAGGAATTCATTCGGAAATTCACGAAGTGGAAGGAGCTTCGCAATATGCGGCGTATCGAGACTTTCTACTAAGTTTGCCCGGGGAAGCGCGGCGCTGCTTATTCTATTCGCCAGAAAAAATCTCATGTGGCACTTTGCAAGCTTTATACGCAGGGGAAATGGCAGGGCTGCGCAAATGCCTTTTTTTTGGGGAAAAGCGGGATATTTAGCGCTGCATAGACTATAGAGGCGGCAAGGCCATGGGCGGAAACTTGCTTATGCCATGTAAAATTCAGTTCCAGTTTCTGTCGTCTGAGGCGCCTTTGCCGTATGAAGATTTTGAGTTGATTCTCAGATTGTACATATCCTCGGAAAATTTCCTGAACATTTCAACAAGTTCATAGTGCGGAGTATCGGCCATATCTATTATGCCTATGCCTGAATCGGCCTTATCGTATCGCCCAGTAGCAGACAGGTCTAACCATTCAAACCATACGGCGCCGGCTACGGCGGGATTGTTTACGGCGGATTTCAAAAATTCCGACGCGTATTTTACCTGCATTTCGGTTGTTCCCGATGGTATCATTGTTATTCCGAAAGTCCCCTTGTCTTGCGGAGCGAAATGGTATTCGCCTATGAGTATGGGGCGATCATAAGATCCTTCCGGAAGTTTTAAGTCGGATATGTTGAATCTGTATGTATTGCAGGTAACTACGTCGCAATAGTCGGCTGAAATGCGCGCGGCATATTTCCACATATTGCTGCCTGTGCCAAAACTGCATCCTAAATACATAGCTTTCGGGTCAATCTCCTTTATGGCATCGCGGCATACTTGAAAATAACGCCGAACATAGAGTTCTTCAAAGTCCTCCATATCGGAAAGCCCGGATTCGGTTTGCGGTATGAAAGTGCGGGTTTTAAGGAAGTCGTCAAATGATGCGTATTTCGCCTTCCATGCAGAGTTTAGGTTCTCTATTGAAGCGTATTTGTTTTTGAGAATTTCCGCGAATTTCTTTTTTGAGCTTTGTTGCTCTCCGCATGCTAAAACGCCTTTTGCAATAGCCAGCCACTCTCTTGACCACGGCAATTCGCCGTCTATGAAGACTCCGAAACAATAGGGGGATTTTATGAGATCCGCCTTTTTCGCAAGGGCGTCTTTTACTGACTTTTCGAATTTTGGAGAAAACCAGTCAGGGGGGGACTGCCACCAACCGCTTATTGTGCTTATCCATTCTTCCGGAGCTGAGTTGCAGGTAACTGTATAGGGAATTTTCGCATCGCAAAGGGTGTCGGATTCCGACAGATGCCCGCCGAGATTTATGCCGAAAGTAGCCATGCGCTCAAAAAGAATGTCCAGCAGCTTTTGTTTGTCGCGGCTTCCGTATTTCAAATCCACATTGCGCGCGTAAAAGTTGAAGGACTTCGCAGGCTTGTCAAAATAGCTGCGTTTAAAAGGCTCGGTTAAAAGTATATAGTTGTCGCCGTTTAAGTCTTCGTAAAATTCCTCCCGTCCTTCGAAAGCCGTAGCGCGAGTGGGCGAGGTGCTCGTGCGGGAGTCGACGCGCGGATTTGATAAAACCATGCCCCAGCCAATAGTGCAGGCGCCGTTCGCATAGAAAAGATTGCCTTCAGGCGTTATGAAAAACCACTTGCCGTCTATTTTTTGGGCGCGAAATTTTCCTGTAGCTTCATATTTTCGCGCGGAATCCAAAAGTCCGAAATATTTGTCCCGCTTTGCTATGTTTGGATTGGAGAGCCGCCATTTTTCCTCCTCTTTGGCGCGAAGTTTCAAATCGGAATCGGAATTTATTTTGCCGCGCCACTGCCTGTGCTTATACTGCCCCCATCGGTCGATGTACGGAAAGAATTCATTGCGGCTCATGCTTAAAATCGGGTCATTGGGCTTCAGATAGTGGCTTGAGAATGGATTGTTTCGGCAGGTGGAGAATTCCTTGGCGGTGTCGACAGACCAGTCCGCGCGCGCGGGCGCAACGCTCCCCTTTATTAGTATGTCGTCAAAAGAAAATTCGCAGTCGCGCGGTACCATGACTTCCACGGAGCATTTTTCCCCGTTTTTCCCGTGAAAAACAGATTTTGACTTTTCAATGTCTCCCGGCGAGTGTGCAAATATTGTTTCGCTGCGCGTTTGCATGACTTTCCCGTTTTTATTTTTAAAGAGGATTAGCGGCCCCGAAGGTGTCTTTCTTAAGTTTTTGTATGAGAATTCCACTTCGAGGACATTAAAATCGGAGGTGGAAAATAAAAATGCACGCGCGGGGGAATCTTTTGAAGATCGGCATAAAAGCGACGATTTTCCAAAAATGACAGCTGGCTTGTCTTTTGTGATGGCGGAATTTTTCCCCGCGCAATTCCATTCGGAACGTGATTCAAAATTTTCTTTCAACAGTTGATAATGTTGAAACTCCCCCGACAAAAGTAGCGCGGGGAAACACCATGCCAGGCAAAGCAATATTTTATATGTCATAGCTTCGGATATTGTTAAATATGTGAGCTATTAAAATTCGGCGCAAAGTCAAGTTTTTAACAGGTGCTTGCTTCTAAAAGTTTATGCAAATGGGTAAATAAACAGTTTAATTTACGGGTCTCTTTTAGCAATGCACCAATTGGCTAAGTTTAATTTGCAGGGCGGGCGCAATAGAATGAATTTCAAATTTGCATACGCGCTTGTTCTACGGATTGGATTGAGCAATATTTTTACAAGCATTGATTTTGCATGATGCATATTGCGCAGGGCTTGTAAGGCACTTACGGCCCAGGCAATGCCAGGTTAAGAAGGTATGGCAATTAGAGTTGAAGGGCACGGGGCGCAGCACTTGCGCATTCCGCGCGCGAGACCGGCAGTAGCGAATGGATAATTGCCGGTTTTCGCGCGCGAATAGGGGCGCGCCTATTTTGTGTTGGCCGGCGGCCGCATGGCAGGATTTAACGAGAAATCCGGAATATTGTTTAGCCCGCATTATGCGAATGCGGCACAATTAAACTCTATAATGCCGTCGTATATAACGGCAATTTGCGGCATACAAATGGAGCGTGGTCAGATTCGGCCGGGGAAATTGGCGGCCATTTTCACGACTTTTTGCCAATGCCCTATAAATTCGGCGGAGGAAAGAAAATGAGCCGGGACGCAGCGCCCGCCAAAAGCCTGGAATATCAAATGCCTTGCCGATTTGCCCGACATGTATGTTTGAATATCGTTGGGAAAAGGGCTATGTCCGTAAAACAGGCGATGGAAAATTATTAAAGGCGTATTTGCTTTCGGCGGGCATGTGTACAGCCTTGTGTATCGACAAATTTATAAGGCGCAATTGGCGTACCGCAAAAGATTTGTGCTATTGCGGAACACACCATGTTGACATGATATTGGCCCAATGCCTTGCATGTGCTTTAATGCAAAACAGCCCTTAAATGGAGGGGAAATGCAAAAGCTACAACTTGCTCCGGATATTAGAAAGAGGTGTTAGGTGGATTTTGCGGAGAAATGCCTCTTTATTGTGCGCTTAAATTTAGATTTTGTGCTGCATGCAATATTTTACGCTCTACGTCAAAGATTGTGGAATGGTGGAAAAAAAAGAGGGCAAAGAGAATAAAAAATGTTCTACAATGCCCGATGTGTTAATAAAGGGCTATAAGATTCTCAGGACAGTAAGAGTTGGTCAAGACTTTTCGCTTGCGGAAGTTGAGCATAAGCAGTCGGGTATACCCGACTGCTTATG
>CALXOC010000214.1 GCA_944389915.1 uncultured Opitutales bacterium
TTTCGCGCTTGGCGTCCATAGGAAAAGTTTTTATAGGGGCAAGATCTTCTCCTATGAAGAAAGCCTCCATCAATCTCTGAGTTGCCGAATGGAGCTCGCCGCGGCTTACCAGATACTTTACCGCCTCGACCGCGCGTTCCGTATCATTTATCGCCTCTTTGCACAGGGCGTCGATAGTTGCCGTGGTAAGTTTGATGTCTATTCCCCCGAATACTTCGCCCTTCAGTGCATCAACACCCTCTATTTTCCCGTCTTCGGCAGCAAAGAGGTAACGATAGAAGTCATTAGTTATCATTGCATGATAATATCTGCGTTGGATGAAGAACTGCACTATTAAACTTTGAAAATCCAGTTTTTGATTCACCCTTGAAGTTGCCTCATACGACTTATTTTCCTGAATTTTTGCTTCGGTTTCAGCTATGCGCTTTTTTATCGGATCAATTTCATAGTCGCGCGTTGGAGGCGGAGTCGCGCCTTTCCCGCGCATCATATCGATAAAATCTCTTCTATCCATACTGGAAATAACTCTGATGCCCGATTCTTTTCGCGTGCGGTCCTTTTCAAGAGCATCGTTTTGCATGAGGAGCTTTTCTATTTTTCGGGTTGTTTGCCAAAAGTTTACAACTTTATCTGCTATCGTGCGGCATAGATTATCATCCATGGGGTAATTTTCAGCGGAAAAAAGCATTCTCCAAGCGTCTATAGTTCGTTCATTGTCGCTTCCGCCGCCTTTTCCAGCTAAACGCTGGCTTATATCTACCAGTAATTGATTGTATGCGATATCTTCTGCCGAAGCTGCGGGAGGGGTATTTAAGTATTTCTCAAATCTCGCGCGAACAATGCGTTGCTGAGCTTCATCGACTTTTTTCCCGGTCAAATCCGTCAGGTTAGACTGGGAATTTAACATATTGAGTATAGCGCTATTGTCCGCAGAGGATAGCCCGCCCAAAGTGAAGGGCGATTGTCCGGTTTGGCTTTGCGCAATTGAAGCTTTGCTTGCTTCGGGCTTCGGAGCTTGCGGCTCAGCGGGTAGCGTTGCCGGCATAGGCTTAGGTGCGCTCGCCGGGTCCGCGGACTGGGGGCTGGGATTCGATGTGGCGGCGTCTTGCGCATTGATAATTCCGCCGATAAATGCAAGTATGATAAAATATATTAGTTTCATGTTATATCTTTTTAAAGTCAGTTAATACAAGTTTCCCTTCGGAATCGATTCTTACAGAAAACATATAAACTTGGTTTACCTGTGGATTAAAATTTTTAATGGTCGGCGGAACAAATATTGGAAGCTGGTTGTTGTTTGTTTGAGGCTTTACCAATATAATGCGCCCTCGCGAATCCGAATAAGCCAATTGCGAAACAATGCCAGCGGAAAAGGCATAAGTATTTCCCGCGTAATTTAAAGGATGCTCTATATAATTATCTGTGGGCAAAGCGGCTCCAGCCTGAGCCGTGTTGCGCTTTATAAAAACAAACAACAGGGCAAGAAATACTGCTATAACAGGGATTGAAATAGCGATAAGAAGGACTTTTTTCTCTTTCATATCAAATTATATTGGCAGTTTTTTAGAATTTATCAAAGTTAAAGTATAAGAAATCAATAATAGTAAAAAGTCGCGCAAGATTACCTTGCCGTATCCTTCAGGCGAAGCGGATCCAAAGCAACCGCAGTTTATATCCAGGCCTCTAATCCATGCCGATGATATGGCAAATATAAAGATTATTAACATGCAGGCCACGCCCATAAGCGATGCCTTGAAAAATCTATTTGTAAGCAATAATACGGCGACGACAATTTCAAATCCGGGCAAAAAATAGGCAATGATATATGATAAACTGTCTGGAATTAATTGGTAATTGCGCACACTGTTAAAAAATTCATCAGGATATATTATTTTGCTGATGGCTGCATAAATAAAAGTAAAAGCCAAGATCAGCCGCAATATCCAATTTGAATATAATTTTAATTTTTCCATTTTTTCCAATCGTCCTTTAGAACATAAACATTCCTTATTCCGCATTCGTCTTTTAATCTGTTGGCAACAGCCCTGCTTGAATTGCAGCTTCCGGGATTGCAATATACAACGAGCGTGGAATCTGGAACCCACGCATCGAGAAAAGCTGACAGATGCGCGTCAAATTCGCTCTCAGATATGTTGTATGCATTTTTTACATGGCCCGACGCAAAGTCTTTGGAGGCTCTGGCATCTATTATCATTATAGGAGCGGAGAGCCTGTCCAACATTTCCAAGGTAATCTCATCGGCGGCAAGCCCCATATTCGGGCGGTTGGGATTTATTGCATAATTGCACAATGCAATTAATCCCGCAATAATTACAATAAACGATATATCCTTAATCGTTTTCATATGAAATAAATCGTGTCCAGTTCGGTATGTATTCAGCAACGCC
This sequence comes from uncultured Opitutales bacterium, assembly GCA_944389915.1. Taxonomy (GTDB): domain Bacteria; phylum Verrucomicrobiota; class Verrucomicrobiia; order Opitutales; family Intestinicryptomonadaceae; genus Merdousia. The sequence continues at coordinate 2,409 of CALXOC010000214.1, forward strand.
GCCTAATATATTGAGATCGATTTTAATTTTGCCTCTATTTGCAATGTTTTCCCATGCACGCCGCATGCGCAAATCCGCAAAACTTCCTATAACAGCGGTAATTTTAGCCTCAGAATATTCGGATAGGTCTATAGGCGGCGGAACGTTTAAAAATATTATTTCTTTAGCGTGGGGCATGGATACCCCTTCGGGCGGTGCCGAGCAAATCAGAAGTTTTTTGACATAATGCGGCTTAAGCTTATCGGAGACAAGGATAGCATCGTCTTTGCTGCCTTGAAAAATTGCAATTTCACTGCCGTAGTGCGATCCGACTATTCTTTCGTCCGGCTTAAATATCGCCGCTTTAGGACTCCCGATTCCAACCAGAACATCACCGTTATCATAGAATGTCAAAGGAGCAATTCGCGGAATGAGGTATGATGCAGCGTGCAATGCGCCTAAAGTAAATAGCGAAGAAAAAATAACAAAAAGATAGAAAGAGGCTTTTTTTAGACGCATTCTATTGCAATAAGCACCTA
>CALXOC010000215.1 GCA_944389915.1 uncultured Opitutales bacterium
AAAAATATGTTCCGTACGAAGGCAGCAAAGACTACTCCATAGGAAGCGTGGGAGGCTTTTATCCCTATCCCGTTCTCGATCCGGAAGACAAACTTGCGCGCAATGCGGTGTATGACTTTCTCAATAACATCAAGCATGCCGGAAACATGTACGACCTTGGAAAAAGCGTAAACGCATGGTACGCCGGTTGGGTCTCTGCGGCCTTAATTTCACTTGGCGACAGAACAAATCCCGCCAGCCTATTGGCGAGCGCCGCAAAGAATACTGGCGCGTTTTACGATATTTTTGAGATAAACGAGCCCGAAAACAATCTGCAAATGCACCCGTGGTTTTCAACCGGCTCCGGGAATTTTGTTTATACCGTAAACCAAATGCTTGTGCACTCCAAAGAAAATGGCGAAATATGGCTGTGCCCGGCTGCCCCCAAAGAATGGAATGACATTGAATTTAAGCTCCCATGCTACGGCGGCCTATTCATTGAAGCAAAAATCAAAGACTCTAAACTTTCATTCCTTGAAATCAGAAATTCAGGCGCCGCAAACAGCAGTGAAACCAGAACAATTGTAATACCCGAATCCTACATCGACACTTCAAAGATTTCTGCCGAATGGGTTAAGCGCGGGGAAAACATATTGATACGCGCCGGAGTCGGAACGCTATTACATAAATAATTTCTATTTTCCGCGCGTCGGGATTTTATATTTAACGCTTGGAATTTGCATTAATCCGGTAATTGGATTTTACGTCCATTATAATCCCTGCAGGAACTCCCCCACAATGACGCCGGCGGGTATGTCTATTGTTGCAACAGAAGCTGCTGCAACAATAGAAAATCCGCCTATGCTAACGTTTGGCAGAAAAGTGGCGCCGGCGCTAGTCCAAGCCCCGCGTTTTTATAGCAATCGGAAGCGAATATACATTCTTCCGCTCGCACATGCACCCGCTGTGCTTCTCCGTAATTAGTTGCACATTCCGCCCCATCTGAGCGCGTCATCTTCCATCGTTATTCCTCCTCGATCTATGAAGTGTATCCGAAATTTACTATTACATTTTTACCTAACATTGTAAATTTTCCAAAATCGGCATAAAACGGCGGATTTATTTTTGTGGAGTAATCTACCTCTTTGCAAAAAAGTTTTTCCAACAAAAATCGAATAGCGGCATGACTGCGGCATCCGGAATTTAATTTGGCCGCAATTTCAAAGGCCTCATTTATCAAACTGGAAACTGCGCTGTATTCAGGGTCTTCGGTCCGAATCAATTTGCCTTCGCGCATTCTCTTTAATATATCCACAAATCTATTATCCCTTCTAATGCACAAATAATAAAAATGTTGTTACATTCGGCACTTTTTAAAATCTTCCATTGCCGAATCTTTTTTATTTTTCTCATACAAGCCGCATAAGCCTATGATAGGCATACTCTAAATAATTGCCAATATTTATAAGCGTGATATTCATTTTAAGAATATGTAAAAACAAGGCAAATAGCTACGGCAGTACTTTGAAAAATTTTTGCGCCTAAAATTGGCAACGTTTCGCAAAATTTTGCAACTTGGCCTAAGTAATAAAAAAAGTTGAACAAATCCTGCTAAACAGACCCATGCATATAAATTGCATGAAAACAAGCCCCATGGGCATTTATTCGTATAAAAATAAAAACACAATATGCTTGCCTTTGAAAAAATATGCTCTTAATTCTCTATATATGAGGAAATTAGTAACGTTTTTTTTAGCATTTATTTGCGCCGAAGTCCTTGGGGACATAGGCGTAAATATGAATTATGAAGGGGCAAATGCCATTATAAACAAAATAGACGGCAACAGTGTGTGGATAAAACCCGATTTCCGCGACACAAGCACTCGTTGGTTTTACTGGAGCATAGAGCTTACAAAAACGGCGGGGAAAAAAGTTAGCGTATATTTTGAGAATGACGATTTTCTTGGAAATCAAGGCCCCGCATATTCATTTGATGGAGGGCGCACTTGGAACTGGCTTGGGGCGAAATCATTCGTAAGGCACAATAAAGACAATCCCAGCACATATTTCACCCAGGAAATCCCCAAAGATGTCGATTCTGTAAGATATTGTTTCTCCATTCCCTATACGCTCGATGATTTTAAGAAATTTGCCGCAAAATTTGAAAATAATCCGAATTTTAAAATAAACAAGCTTGCCACAACCCTTCGCGGAAACGAAAATTTTAGCCTATCCATAGGCAATAAAAACGTGCCTATAAAGCTTGTAATGTTGGCGCGCCAACACTGTTGCGAAGCTTCCGCTTCATATCTGCTTGAAGGTATTTTGGCAGAAGTAATGTCGGACTCCCCCGAAGCTAAATTTTTAAGGGAGAACACCGAAATGTTTGTTGTTCCATTTGCCGATTTAGACGGAGTGCGCGCCGGCGACCAAGGCAAAAACAGAAGGCCGCACGACCATAATAGGGACTACTTGGAAAACCCTGTATATCCGAGCGTAAAAGCTATAATGGAGCGCTACTCTTCCTTCCCGAGCGGAAGCAAAATAATAGGTATAGATTTCCATTGTCCGGGAAGACTTGAAAGCGAATCCTACTTTTACTATTCCTCAAAGGAATTTGTAGCTGAAAATACAAAGAAACTTTCTCAAATATTAGAAAGGCTGGCAAAAGATGCTACAGATGCAATGCCTTTCACCTCAAAGTATGATGTTATATTCGGTGAAAGGCGAAACAATAAAATCAATAGTTCTTTTAGGCATTACACAGCGTTGATGGACAACACATACATAGGCACTACTTTCGAATTTGCATATGCCGATTCCTACGGTGTTGTATTTACACCCGAAAGAGGCAGAAACTTTGGGAAATTGTTTGCGCACGCCATATGCGAATATGTGCGCGGAATAAAAGACAAATAACATTTTACCGTAAGCAACATTAATATATCTTTAAATCGCGCTAATCTATACACGCACTCTTTTTAGCGCGTATGATAAATTTGGGCAATATTGCTTTCAGAAGCTTAAAATAACGGCTTTCCAAAGCCTTTAATGCTTGCAGGCAAACATGTTTGATCGCTCTATTTTATCTTTGGGTTTAAAGTCGATTTGCCTAAAGCATCTGGAGACGCCGGGCCATGCCCTGTGATGCGCGTGAGACCGTGTAAATTAACATATTTACGTGGCAAGTTGCGCATTTGTTGATGACAGTATTCCTTCCTTTTATTCACCTGTTTGAAGCGCAAGACAACTAAGTGGATATCGCTTTATATAATTTTATATTTAGGCGATTTTATGCGATATATAGATATGAATATTGTAAGAAGAGCGTTATTTATTGCCTTTTATGTGCTATCTTTTGTAAATGCGGTCGATATTTCGGCTTTGCACGCCGGAGACGAAGGTTTCAGGCGCATTCTTGTCGCCCGCCATGGCCAACGCCCAAGCGGAGGCGATCCCGCACTTACAAAGCTTGGTGTAAAACAGGCCAAATTGCTGGCGCGCTATGTTAGCTCGCTTGATTTTAAGGGCTCTATTTACGCATCTCCCTATTTGAGAACAGTCGAAACGGCTGCACAGACGGCCAAACTTCTCGATTTAAAAATAAAACTTGAAGCGGATTTTCAAGAGCGCACCCATATTCACGGAAAGGCAAACATAGAAGGCAGAAGCCAAAAAGACCTGGAAAAAATTTTCCCGGGATTGATTTCGCAAGATCCCGCCTTACAACAATCCTGGGTTTATGCCGACAATTACGGAAATATTCTCACCCAGCGAGCCGTGGGGGCTCTCGAACGCATTTTAAAGAATACGAAGGGCGACATATTTATTGTAACCCACAAGGCGGTGGTACTTGCGCTAATGGATTGGATGTTGTCTAAAGACGGCATGAAGTTTAAAGGCTTCGAAGTGTGGAATTGCGAGCTTGTTTACTTTATCGTAGATTCAAAGGGCGCGTTTAGATTTGTATCTGCGGGAATCGGTTTTATTCCTCCTCGCGAAATTAGCAACAATTTCAAACAGCCTTTGATTCCAATTAATTAGCATTA
>CALXOC010000216.1 GCA_944389915.1 uncultured Opitutales bacterium
AGACCACATACCAGCCCTTCAAAATCAACAGAGCAGCAGCCCATGCAAATCTTGCAAAAGCTACTGCTCCAAGGAAAGTATGTATTTTGAGTGTAATCGGCTACCATTTCATGGAAAACTGCTTTTGCACGGAAATGGTAGCGTATTGATGTCGCACGGAAATCGCACCATTGTCACACGAACGTGATATTAGCCCCTTTTGAGTCACACCGTTGTCACACAAGTACCTTTTCAAAAAATTTTATGTCACATGAATGTCACATGGGGGTATAAACAGAAAAAAGCAGCCCCATTTGGAGCTGCCATACCATAATCACTGCATCAAACCAATCAAATTCTGATCGCCGTTACTATACACTTTCTGTAATAAATTTTCGTATTCTTCTGAGGTCAATTCTATCTTAGCTTGTTTCAAAACACACCGTAGTCGTTCTACTGCACCGGTACGATATATGGAGTAAATCTTCCAAAAGTATGCTGTCATATTGCCTGAATCCACTTGCAGTGCAATACTTGTATAATGCCCCAAGCCCTCATAATCATGGTTGTCTGCCAAAAGTTCCAAGAGCTGATTCATCATTTCTATGTATCCCATTGCATAATGGTTCGCTGTGTGAAACAACCAAGTTTCTGAAGATGCCGAAGCATAAACGGGACCTTTGTAGATTTCAAGAGCATATTTAATCTTCTCGATTTTTTCCAGTTTGGTATCTGCAAAGTGTGACATTCTGCAACGCTGTTCAAACTCATTTAAATCACACTTAATTCTTAATTCTGGATTGATTTGGTATCCACTTTTAGATGTCACAATTAAGTTTTTCTCAAACAATCCTCCAAACTTGCTGCGAAAGCGATAAATCAATGTGCGGATACACTCCACTGTTAATGGGCTTCCTTTGTTTTTTCCTCCACCAAGAGCATCAAAAATTTCAGTAGCAGAGTGTGCACGCTTTGAATTTAACAATAAATAGACCAGTAACCATCCGAGCTTTAGGGAATTCAAATCATGTTCCCTCAAAACCCCTTTGCTTGTATAAATCTCCAGCTCTCCAAAGAAGCATATAACGATGTCATTTTGGTGCTTAATCTCTGGATGGATCATAGCAAATTGTTCAAGCTCCTGTAATTTATGCTCATTTACTGCTGTGTTTGCAATATATGATAGTGTTTGTATCATATGTCCATATTCTGTATAGCGGCTTGGGTTCCGCACTACAATAAAACCACACATCCGAGGCTTAAAAGGTACAGCTATAAATGACCGCATATCCAAGCGTTTATAGATGTCATATTCATCTGGTGCAGATTCTTTTAAGGAAAGTGTATCCTCCACATAAAGAATCTGATTCTTTTTAATCGCTTCCACCCACCGAATCAAATACTTTGATGATTCAAATTCATAAACCTTCTCATCAGTTCGGTCTTTCTCGTCGGTCTTGTACCACCATAATGGTTTCCATATCTCCAGCTCTAAATCACCCAGTGCAATCCAGGCTAAGTCACCGCCATAAAAGGTACAGACCAATTTCAGAACTTCCTGTCCAATCTCATATGGATGTTCGGTACTTTGGAGCCGAGTTTGTAATGCCATTAGGGTTTCAACAAATTCTTTGTGATGCTGGTTGGAGATCACCTCTTTCAACCTATTGCATTTCTCCTGATTCATCCTTTGCTTTAGGATTGCTTTGGGCATGGTTAACACTTCCTTTATAATGAAATATGCAAAAAGCCGCCAGATTACATAGAATCTGACAGCTCTTTGTACTGTTTTATGGTATCTATAAGATCACGGGAGTTGCCAGTTCTGAGTTTACTTCTCAAAAGAATTCCCGCTCAACCTTACAGGTATCCTTTTTAGCATTATACACATCTCTGGTATGAATGTGTGTCGAAATTACTGCAAAAGAATATTTTTTAGATTGGGTATTTGAAAAAGTCACAAATTCAATCTTCATCATCCTCATCAAATGAATACTGGTTTAATTCATCAAAATCAAGGAATTCCGCTACAGTCATATTGAATGCCAAAGCTACTTTATGCAGCGTTTTAATCCGTGGATTTTTGGTAATTCCCCTTACAATATTATCTAATGTAGATTGCTTGACATTGCTCATAGTTGCCAATTTATTGATGGCAATCCCTCTTTTTTGACACAGACTGCGAATTCTCTGTACATACAGCTCGGAGTAATCCATTTGCTCACCTCACCATTATCATTACCCATTTACGGGTTAATATGATAATAGCAACAAAGATAGTGAGCATTACCCGAATACGGGTTGACTTGGCAAATATACTTGCTTTACAATGAAGATATACCCGAATATGGGTAATTGATTGGAGGCAACAGCAATGTCAATCTGCACATTCTTCGGGCATCGTCAGTGTCCATCTAGTATAAAACCAAATCTAAAAAATGTACTGATTAACTTGATTGAACATCAAGAAGTGAATGTATTCTATGTAGGAAATCAAGGCTCATTCGATGACATGGTTTATTCTGTACTGTGTGAATTGTCACAGCAATACTCGCATATCACCTATGCAGTTGTGCTAGCATATCTTCCATCTGAGTCTAAAGGTGAGTTATCTCAATCTCAGGACTACACTGACACCATTTATCCAGAGGGAATCGAAACTGTACCAAAACGCTTTGCCATTGACTGGCGGAACCGCTGGATGCTGAAACAGGCAGATTATGTGGTGACATACATTACCCATTCTTGGGGTGGTGCTGCCAAGTTTGCGGAGATGGCAGAACACTCCAGCAAACAGATTGTAAGTATTGGAAGTTGTGCTCTATAACAAAAGAGGGAAGCCCCCGAAGTGAATCATCGGTAAGGCTTCCCTCAATTACGCTTTCTTTTCGGCAGTCAAATCATAGCTCATAGATACTAAACTCTTAATTTCATCAGCTGGAATACTACCATCTAAAGCGATGCTTATCCAATTTTCTTTATTCATGTGATATGCTGGGAAATATCCTGGTTTACTGCGAAACGAACCTATCAGTATGGGATCGCACTTCACATTCAAAACATCAATCAAACGATCTCCTTGAAGTCCCAGCTTGGTTGCTGGTATTTCCATAATGAGTCCATACCACTTGTTGTTCTCCTTATGACGGAGAACAGCATTCCAGTCGTTCCATGGGTAATCTGGCTCAGTACTGTAAATGTCCTGTACCCATTTGTATAGTTCTTGCCTGGTCATTTTTGAATACCTTTGTTATTCCCAAAAATCTTTGAGTTTCTTTCCGTAACTTGGATGTTGCAATTTTCGGATTACTTTCGCCTCTATTTGACGAACTCGTTCTCTTGTAATCCCTAGAAGATTGCCGACTTCCTCCAACGTATGAACATCAGAATCATTCAAACCATATCTCATAACCAAGATATATTGTTCTCGTTCTTTAAGCTTTGATATAACCTTCTGAATACTTTCTCTAAGGATGCTCTCTGTAGCTATATCAAACATAACGTCTGTAGAGTCTTGATCATTTGTATATGGAACACCATCATATTCGGATTCTGGATTAGCGTCTAATTCTACACTGTCATGTGCTTGTGCATAATATGCTCGGAGGTATTCTTGAATTTCCTCATCAGAAAAGGATAACTCTCGCTCTATATCGCTAATATCCTGATCTGATAAATGTCTTGGGATATATTTATCGTAACGATTTCTTAGAAATCTAATCACAGAAACCAACTTATCCCTGTAATGAACTGGATAATATACTTTTGTCCAAACAGGGACACATTCTCGTTGAATATGCTGTTGTATCCATAAAGATGCATAAGATTGAAACGCAGAAAAACCAGATGGATCAAATCTATCTGTAGCTATGATAAGCCCAACAAATCCAACCGATATGCAGTCTGAAAGATTTAATTCATATTCTTGTGCCATTGACAATGCGATCTTTATCACTAAACGGAGGTGAATTGTTATAATCCGTTCTCTCGCAAAGGCATTTCCTTCAGCGATTTGCTTCATCAAAGTTGAAATTTCCCCGTGTTGTGGTGTAGGCAGTTTGCGTATCTGACTGATTAGTGGTTCTAATTCAGAATCTATTGCAACTACTTCATCGAAAATTGCGTCATAATCAACACGGCTGTAATCTTCATCCCCAAGTTCATCTGGTTGCTTATGCTGTGTCGGTTCGTTTTCATAAACCAAGATACCTCGCAGTTGGATAGCTTCACTTAATCGGTCAACATCAGAGACAGACAACGAAAAGAGGTCGGCAGCATCCATAATGTCATCAAATGTTAAATATCCCTTTTGGGATGCCGTTTGGAGCAACCCATTTTGACACTCTAATATAGCTGAATTCACTTATACCACCAACCTCTATCTACTCTTATGTATTTGCTCTACACAGTGCTAGAAT
>CALXOC010000217.1 GCA_944389915.1 uncultured Opitutales bacterium
GTATATTGTATTGCCGCAAAGATTTTTCCATTAAACTGACCTTGAAAATAGCGCTTTGCGTTAATATTAAAGAGCGGCTTTCCCGGTTAATGCGCCCTACTTAGATATGTATTTGCAATGCAACTTGGAAAGCGATGTAAAAATAAAAAGGGGGGCTCCATGCCCCCTTTTTGTTTCACTATAATATTTATCTCTTTCGGCGACAGAATGCGAAACATAGCACCACCGCCCCAAACAGCGCTGCATAAGTTGCGGGTTCGGGAATCTGCATTAAAGTAATCGCAAATTGATTGTTTTGTATTATATAATTCCAATTACCTTGAAACTTTTCGCCATTCAGAGTGAGATGGATAGTTTCGTCCTTAACTAAATCGGACAAACCTTCGATATTCGCCCCATCTTCCCATTCTATCAGAATAATCGACGCAATGTCGCCGGTTACAAGGGCTTCCCTACCTTTAAGCCCGACATCTATCGAAAGTTTTGCCCCATCTTCAAATATAAGCCCCGAAAGCAAATCCACCGAAATGAGGCTCATTCCATAATTTTCTAATAATCCGGTATTGATTGTTAAATTGCCATCCGAAGCGACGGTCAATGTTTTTTGGTTTAGAATCTCAAGTTGCGCTCCGCGCTCAAGTATAAGTTCGGCGCCGCCGGAAATCTCAACGCTTTCCTCGGAGATCTTTGCACTTATTCCGTTAGTCGAAGGATAACTGGAGCTCGGTGAATAGTAATTACGGATTAAAAACTTGTCGTCAGCCGAATTCATGGAGAAATTTCTGATAATCCCGTCTGCAAGAATGGTATTTTTCAGTATCGCTCCCTGTGATTCACCGGCAAACCCGGTAGAACCTCTCAAATCCGCTCCGGTGAGTTCGGCACTTGTAAACTCCGCATTTGCAAGATTTGTATTTGTAAAATCTACATTTGCCAAGTTTTGCCCGGAAAGATTCCAACTGTCCATATCAAGCCCACTTACTCTTATTCCGGATAAATCTTTATTTTTATAACTTGCCGTGCTGTATAATTGCTCCTTTGTAAAACCGGTGGTTTCACTAAAATCAACGCCTAAGATTACTGCATCGCTAAAATCACTTCCGCTCAAATTAGTATTACCCTGTCTGTAATACGAATACTGGTAGTATGTAAAGCTTGCATCTGTAAGATCCTGCCCGGAGAAATCCCAGCCACTCAGATCGTTATTCCCAAATTTTACACCGCGCAAATTATGGTTTTTGTAGTTTAAAGTGCTGTATAGTTGCTCTTTTATAAAGCCAATGGATGTAGTGGAGGAAAAATCAGTTCCATTAATTATAGCATCTGTAAATTTTGCATCGGTTAAAGTGGAATATTCTAAGGTTGCATTTGAAAGATTTTGCCCCGTAAAATCCCATCCCGTCAGGTCGTTGCCATTTAATCCTACCTTCGACAAATCTTTATTTTTGTAATTTAGAGTGCTATATAACTGCTCTTTTGTAAAGCCATAGGAAGTAGTTTCCCTAAAACTTGTTCCGTCAATCAAGGCATCTGTAAAATCTGCTCCCGACAATACCGCCCACCTAAATTCAACATTCGAAAGATTTTGTCCTGAAAAATCAATTCCGTTCAAGTCAACCTGTCCAAAGCTGATACCGGACAAATCCTTATTTTTATAACTTGCCGTGCTGTATATTTGCTCCTTTGTAAGAATTCTTATAAAGTTGAAATTTACTCCTTTAATTATTGCATCGGTAAAGTCGGCACCAGTAAGCGTTGAACTTTCCAAATCGGCATTTGTTAAATTTGCATTTGTGAGATTTGAATTGCTAAGATTAGCAGCCGTGAGATTGCTATTCTTGAGATTTGCGCCTGTGAGGTTTTGCTCGAAGAAATCCCAGATTTCCAAATCGTTATTTTGCAAATTTATGCCCGACAGATCCATGCTTTTATAGCTTGCGGTACTATATAACTGTTCTTTGGTAAAACCATTAAATGTAACGGAAGATAAGTCTGCTCCGCTTATTATCGCATCAGTGAAATCGGCATTATTAAGGTTTGCAAAAGTCAAATTTGCGTTTGAAAAATCTACTTCTGTCAAACTTTTTTCAGAGAAATTCCAGCCGCTTAAGTCATTGTTGGATAAGACAATCCCAGATAAATCATTGCCTTTGTAGCTTGCGGTAGAATACAATTGTTCCTTTGTAAATCCATTAGACGTAGTGGAGGAAAAGTCGGCTCTATAGATTGTTGCATCGTTGAAATCGGCATTGGCAAAGTTTGCAGAGCTTAGATTCGAATGTGATAAATCGGCATTTGAGAGATTCTGCCCCGAGAAATCCCAGCCGCTTAAATCATTAGCAGACAAATCCACGCCGCGCAGATTCTTATTCTTATAACTTGCTGTACTGTATAGTTGCTCTTTTATAAAACCATTAGACGTAGTGGAGGAAAAGTCGGCTCCATTTATTATTGCATCGCTGAAATCGGTATTTGAGAGATTCTGTCCGGAAAAGTACCAGTCGCTTAAATCATTATTAGACAACCCTATCCCAGATAAATCCTTACTTCTATAGTTCAAGGTATTGTATAATTGGTAACTTGTAAAGCCATTGGATGTAGTAGATGAAAGATTGGCTCCGCTTATTATTGCATCATTGAAATCGGCATTATTAAGGTTTGCAGTGCTTAGATTTGCATTTGAAAAATCGGCATTTGAAAGATTCTGCCCGGAGAAATCCCAGCCGCTCAAATCGTTATCAGACAACCCTATACCGGAGAGATTCTTATTTATATAGCTCGCGGTAAGGTATAACTGCTTTTTGTTAAAACCATTAGATGTAGTGTTAGCAAAATTAGTATCATTAATTATTGCATTTGAAAAATCGGCATTTGAAAGATTTTGTCCGGAGAAATCCCAGCCACTTAAGTCATTGCTGGCTAATATGATTCCAGACAGGTTTTTATTTTTGTAACTTGCGGTACTGTACAGCTGCTCTTTTGTAAAAGATGGAAGATCACTGAAATTGGCACCACTAATTATTGCATCAGTGAAATTAGCGTCAGTAATAACGATTGCATTCCGTGAATCAAAATTGGCATTAGAAAGATTCTGCCCACTAAAATCCCAAGCGCTCAAATCTCCCTTTAAAGTTATACCAGACAAGTCTTTATTTTTATAACTTGCGGTACTGTATAGTTGTTCTTTCGCAAAATCCCCGGAGAAAGTAGCTCCTGTTATTATTGCCTCGCTAAAATTTGTATCGGTCAACATTGAATATGTCAAATTGGCATTGCTGAGATTCTGTCCGCTAAAATCCCAAGCGCTAAGATTTATAGACGATAGATTTATGCCTGTTAAATTTTTGTTTTTATAGCTTGCAGTACTATATAATTGCTCTTTTGTAAAATACGCGGAGAAAGTAGCTCCTGTTATTATTGCTTCGCTAAAGTTTACAGTTTCAAAACCAATTCCACCACTACCAAAATTGGCATTAGAAAGATTCTGCCCGCTAAAATCCCAAGCGCTCAAATCTCCCTTTAAAGTTATACCAGACAAGTCTTTATTTTTATAACTTGCGGTACTGTATAATTGCTCTTTTGTAAAATACGCGGAGAAAGTAGCTCCTGTTATTATTGCTTCGCTAAAATTTGCATCGGTCAACGTTGAACTCAAATTGGCATTGCTAAGATCCTGCCCGCTAAGATCAATGCCTACTAAACTATTAAGAGATAAATCTACGCCGCTTAGATTCTTGTTTTTATAACTCGCCGTGCTGTATAGTTGTTCTTTCGTAATATTTGAATAGCTTAAATTAGCGCCTGTAATTATCGCTCCGTCAAGATTTGCACTATCACCAGAAAGATAAGTAATGTTTGAAAAACTCAAGTTGGCATTGCTAAGATTCTGCCCGCTTAAATCCCAGCCGCTTAAATTATTAGAAGATAAATCCACGCCGCTTAGATTCTTGTTTTTATAACTCGCCGTGCTGTATAGCTGTTCTTTCGTAATTCCCGACTGCGATAAAATAGCGCCTGTTATCACTGCTCCGCTAAGATTTACATCGGTTAACATCGAACTCAAGTTGGCATTGCTAAGATCCTGCCCGCTAAAATCCCAGCCGCTTAAATTATTAAAAGATAAATTTACACCGCTTAGATTCTTGCTTTTATAACTCGCTGTGCTGTATAGTTGTTCTTTTGTGATATTTGAATTCTGGAAATTGGTACCGATAATAGTCGATTCGTAAAAAATGCTGTCAGTTAGCGTTGCGGATCCGAAATTGGCATTTGTTAGATTGGCGCTCGTAAAGTTGGCATTTGTTAGATTTGAACCCTGAAAATCCGTTTCCTTTGCTGTAACACCTATCCACGAAGAATTTATATAAGAATATGGAAAAGACATTCCACTTACATCTTGCGCATCGTAAATTTCATTATCTGCAAAGGCAGACAAAAAAAACAATGATTCGGTTGCTAATAATATATTTTTTATATATTTTTTCATTGTTATAATAGTTATTTTATAATTGTTTAAATCTTTTTAGTTTTAATCTGCAAGAAGTGCATTGCACAAAAATATCTTATTTTTTACCCTTTGGCATACTTCCTAATTTCGTTCACATTTTTCATGAGCCTTAATTTGTAACGATCTCCTCGCCGATGTCATGGTTGATCTAAATAGTTACTACCATATCATTTGAGCATTTAGTATGGTATTTAGAATACCATATTCTCCCAAATTCCAAAACTCATTTGCAGGCAATCTGTTAGGAATTTTAATTTCATTCTGGCAATTAAGGTGATATCAAAAAAATTTTCTTCTCACGTGATAAACCCGCCTAATAAGCGAATGAATGAAATGAGGATAAAAATATATTGACAACAGTATTCTAAATACCATGGACAAGCATATAAAATTAGCCTCAGTGCTACTCAATGGGCGTGGAGTTACATTACTTGATGCAGCAAGACTAATACGAAACGCTTTGGACTCGTTTTCAAAAGAGTCCGGCTTAACCCCACTACAATTTTGCGCCAAAGTCATATCGACTGGCCTTAGGCATATCCGCAATGAAGAGATGTCTATCAAAGACGGGTTTCTGCTATATCTTGAAACTAAGCGTGATTTACGTCCGGATTCTTTAAAAGACATTCGTTATTTGGGAAAGCGCCTAATAAATTCCAATCCAAAACTTGGAGGAGCCTATTTTTCTGAATTAAAACTCTCAGACTGTGAACAGTGCCTTTCTTCCACTTTTAAGACACCAAGCCAGTTCAACAAGGCACGCACAATGCTCTATGGCCTATTTGAATTCGCCCTCAAGCACGAATGGTGCGATAAAAACCCCATAAGGCTTATTGAAAAACGCAAGGTCGCTGAAAAGGAAATAATCCCGCTAACCCATACACAGGCGGAATCTCTCTTAAAAAGTGCAAAAGTTCAAAAAAATAGCAACTGCCTGCCTGCGGTTGGACTCTTGTTATTTGCGGGGATTCGCCCCAGAGAAGTGCGGCGCCTAAAATGGAAAGACATAGATTTGGAAGAAAATTTCATCACTGTGCGCTCTCAATGCTCTAAGACCGGAGGTGTGCGCCATGTTGAAATAGTCCCGACTCTAAAACGTATTTTGGCAAAACATAAAAGAAATGACGAATCTCCTATATGCCCGCCAAACTGGCGAAGAAAGTGGAATGATATCCGCGAGAAATCGGGATTTAAGGGCACTTGGGTTCAAGATGTTCTGCGCCACACCTACGCGAGTTATTTTGCCAAGCGGTTTAGAGACTTGCCGCGATTGCAGTTAAACATGGGGCATAGAGACCTTTCGCTCTTGCGTTCTCGATATGTGAATATGACGGGAATAAAGAAGTCCGACGCAAAGGCGTTTTTTGAGTCATTGGGGCGGGATATTATATCTGAAGCCCTTCCGTTAAACTGATGAATTTTGAGTCTCTAAGCTGCAGAGTTTATTACGCAGAGTTTATATATTTTCCCTGAATCAATCATCTCATTCTGTAAAAAGGAAAATTTTTACCCTGAAAAACTAAAAAATGAAGGGAGCCCGCGGTGGGCTTCTAAGAAACAGAAAGGGTAAAAATGACAGATTCAGAAATTATAACAAACACGTTAATTCGCAAGAGGCTTC
>CALXOC010000218.1 GCA_944389915.1 uncultured Opitutales bacterium
TCATGTACTATTCTGATATCGACGAAGATGATCTGGATGGCCTGCCCAGCATCCTGACGCCCGCTATGGCTGCGGATACCTTATGCGTTCATATCAATACCATCTACAATCTACTCCGGTCAGGGAAAATGACCGGCTTTCGGATGGGCGCTGCCTGGCGCATCTGCAAAAAAGACCTGCTGGAATTTTTGCGGCAGGGCGGGAGTTTGATTTCTTAAGCAAAAAGCTGTATGCAGTTTTGGTTCCTGCATACAGCCTTCTATTTTCCCAGTCGTTATTCCATCGCCACCATGCAATCCTTTTCCCAGAATGCGATGCCGTATTTCAAAATCTTCTTCACGCCCCGGCGCTGCAGACCCTCGGCGTACTTTTTCTCCTCGATTTGAGACAAGGCAGCGGCACAGGCTCTTTCCAGATTGCCGTCCTCAGCGTATTTCAGCTCAATGACCATCCCCAGACGATCCGGAGTAGCTACCGAAATATCGCTGTAGCCGATACCCGTCTCTGCATTGGAACGGACGATCCAACTCTCTTGGCTTTGCAGCAGGCCCAGCAGCATCCCGTGGTAGAAGTTTTCCTTCATGTTGGATCGCACTGCCGTGTCCCGCACGCTGATGGAATCCCACAGGTAATCGTGGAGCATATCCTGAATGGTGGCCACATCCCCTTTGGGGAAGGCTGCGCAAAAGCGGTTGATGCGGGACGTATCGGCCCGCGTCTCCTCTCGGAACCAGTCCTTTACCAGGTCGATAAACAGCTCCCAGACTTCCCGATTGGGGAGGGCCAGCTTCATCTGTTTGCCAGGCAGTCGGCCTTTGGAGGTCAGGTAGCCGGTAGAGTAGAGCACACTCCAAATGTTGTCGATGGAGTCCTCAATATCCCGGTAGGTCAGCTCCTGCCGAACCGTCTTGACGATGGTCTCGCCGTTGATAAGCTGCTCCACCTCGTCCCGAGTGGTCTGGTCTGCCTTTTGGAGCAGCCGCCGGATGATACCGTTGCCGCTGGTGTTGGCCCAGTAATTTTCCGGCTCAGCCGCCGGGTCAGCCAGCAGCAGATCACAATAGTTGATTACGTCCCAGGGGCAGTAAACACTTACCTTGCCGAAAGCGTATCCGTCGTACCAGTTCCGCATTACCTGTTTATGGGCTGTCAGGCCATAAAAGGCCAGCATCTCGTCTACATCCGCATCGGTAAAACCAAAGTATTCCTCATAGCGGGGATCTGCGATTGTATGCACTTTGAGGTTATTCAGCCCGGTAAAGATGCTTTCTTTTGAGATGCGCAGGCAGCCGGTAAGAACCGCAAACTGCAGGCTGTCATTCGTTTTTAGCGCATTGCCAAACAAATTGCGGATCAGGGATACCATTTCGTCGTAGTAGCCGCCCTGAAAGGCTTTGTCCAGCGGCACATCATATTCATCAATCAGAATGACAACTTTGCGGCCATAATGCTTGGCCAGCAGTTGGGAAAGAGTATTCAGGCTGGCCGACAGAGCCTCATCGGTCATGGCGTAGATACCGCCCTGAGCTGTACCTGTTTGGACCAACTGCCGGTAGAGAGCCTTTTCTTCATCGGAAAGCTTGTCGCTATCCCGCAGGAACTGAAGACGCGAGGCTTCTCTACCGATCACCGTGCGCAGTGCCGCAGCAGCGGATGCAAAGGTCAGGCCGTCCACGCTTTTCAGGCTGATAAAGATCACCGGGAACTGCCCCTGGTATTCCGCGCACAGCGCTTTGTTTTCTGCGATTTTCAGGCCATCAAACAGGCTCTTGTCTGTGCCGATCTCACAAAAGCACTTCAGCATACTCATGTTCAGGGTCTTGCCAAAGCGGCGGGGACGTGTAAAGAGATTCACTTCGCCCCAGTCCCTCAAAAGGTCCGCAATGAATCCCGTCTTATCGACATAATAGAAGTCATTGGTCCGCAGTTTTTCAAAACTGTCGATGCCAATGGGGAGCTTCTTCCTCACCTTGTTCACGCTCCTTTTCACCTGTCAGAAGCTGCACATATTTTCAAGACCACTTTACCATGAAGCTGCCGGGCAGTCAAGACCGAACAGAATTCACATTCCTCATTCGGTCAGAGACCGCACAACAGGTCCCGGAACGCCCCATATACCGCAGTTCCCGCCTTACGGGTGTCATAGGATGTCGTTTCGATGCTGCCGGCGTATCATCATAGGCAGGATGCGCCTTTTCTACTTTTTCCTGACAGCAATCATTTTCAAGTTGCCTGATTCATGAGAAATTGCTGGAGTCTTGAACGGCATACAGAAAACGACGTTTCAAAGCCATTTTCAGCTTGTAATGCCGTTCAAAGCAGTTCAAATGGATGTACATCGTTCAAAAGGAATTCAACGGGTATTTGAATGCTTTTTACCTTATTCGATGGTCATCTCACCGAATCTGAACCGCACGCAAGTGCTCGGGCAAGGAACCGATCACCAGCTTTTGTGCCTTGTCATCGGGAAAGAAATAGATGCGCAGCAGATTTTCCGGGTCGTTGCCCACCTTGAGATGCCAGTTGAGGGCATATTCGCGAGCCTTCTCCGTGCCGGCCATCTTGTACTTGACCTTGTATTCGCTGGGTGTAAACTCGATGGTATAATCTCCCAGTTTGCTCACATCAAAGGGCCGTCCATATTTGGCTGAACACCGGCGGTTCATCTCGTCTTTGGACAGGCGAGAAAAGCGATAGTCCCAGTAGTCCGTAGCCAAAAAATCCAGCGCGTCACAGAGCAGGCCAAGGTCCACGCCCCAGGCGGTTTTCTTGGCCAGCAAAGTCTCGGTCCGTTTGTGCATAATAAGCCTGTCCGCAAACTGCTGCCGAACCCATTCTACTACATCGGTGTGTTTGAGGGGGCGGGTCAGCTTCCGTTCCAGGTAGGCAACTTCGCCGTCCCGGG